>CAKTNN010000007.1 GCA_934589065.1 uncultured Oscillospiraceae bacterium | reverse complement strand
GAGACTACGGGACTCGAACCTGTGACCTCATGCGTGTGAAGCATGCGCTCTAACCAGCTGAGCTAAGCCTCCATAGCTGGAACACGATGCATTATACATGAATTGCCATAAAAAGTCAAGCCTTTTTTCTGAAAGCGCAGCGTTTATCGGGTCAGGGTGATTTTTACCAGCTCGGTGGGGTTTCCCAGACGGAAGGGCGGGCAGCTGCTCAGACCGCGAGAAACAACCATTTTGCTTTCTCCCAGTGCATAGACGCCGCCATCCCATTTGGGAAAGAAGCCCTGCCCCGGGGCAAAGAGTCCACCAATGCCGGGCAGGCGTACCTGACCGCCGTGGGCATGACCGGACAGGGTCAGGTCGGCCCCAAGCCCGGAGTACATGGGAAAATGTTCCGGCCTGTGGGCAAGGAGCAGCCGGAAGCCGTCATACCGGCACATCTTCCTCAGCGCACATTCTACCCGCTCCATTCCCCCGGGGAAGCCGGGGTCGGCGATTCCCAGCACCAGGATTTCCCCACCGTTGCGGAAGACCGATACCGCCCGGTCTTCCAGCACCGTTATGCCCAGGCGGCCCATTGCTTTGGCAAGCTCCGGGTATTCCGGAAGACGGCTTTCGTGGTTTCCCGGTACGAAAAAGCAGGGGGCGATGGCGGCAGCCTCCCGGAGAAAGGCCAGAGCATCCGCAGACTGCCTGCTTCTGGAATCCACCAAGTCGCCGGTGATGGCGATCAGCTCCGGCTGGCTTTTTTGGAGCTGCCCCAATAGACGCGGGGCAATCTGCCCGTGGATATCCGACAGAAGAGCAATGGAAAACCCGCAAAACTGCTGGGGAAGCCCGGAAAGGGAGACGGAATATTGGGTAAATACCGGCTGATGATGGAACATGATTTTCCTCCTGGAAGGAAGGTTTTCCTATACCATACACCAGTTTGCCCATTTCGGCAACCGATCAACCGGCAAGAATCGTAAAAATGCGGCACAGCAGGATACCGCAGCCCGTTGGCAGCAGAAAGGCCAGTACCGTCCAGCGCCAGGAGCCGGTTTCCTTGCGGATGGTCAGCAGGGTGGTGGAGCAGGGCCAGTGGAACAGCGTAAAGAGCAGCATACACACGGCCCGCTGCCAGCCCCACCCATTGGCGAGGAGCACCGCCCGAACCTGGCTCAGCTCCCCAATCTGGGTCAGGCTTCCCTGGCACAGGTAGGCCATCAGGGCAATGGGCAGCACGATCTCGTTGGCGGGCAGCCCCAAAAGGAACGCCAGCAAAATTACCCCGTCCAGTCCCAGCCATGCCCCGACGGGCTGCAAAAGGGTGGCGCAGAAGGTGAGCAGACTGCCGCTCCCGGCAGGGATATTCCCCATCAGCCACAGAACCATTCCGGCAGGGGCGGCGACTGCCGCGGCTCTGCCCAGGACGAACAGCGTTCTGTCCAGCATGGAGCGAACCAGCACGCTGCCAATCTGGGGCATCCGGTAGGGCGGCAGCTCCAGGGCAAAGGCCGTGGGGTGACCTTTTAGTACGGTGGCACTGAGCAGCTTGGTTGCGGCAAGGGTCATCATAACGGACAGGGCGACGACCAAGGTCAGCAGGATTGCCTGGAGCAGGGAAGCCCCACTGCTTCCGCAAAAGAACAGGGTCAGCATGGTGATCAGCAGGGGAAAACGCCCGTTGCAGGGCACGAAGCTATTGGTCAGAATGGCGAGCATCCGCTCCCTGGGGGAGTCGATGATCCGGCAGCCCACCACCCCGGCGGCGTTGCAGCCAAAGCCCATGCACAGGGTGAGCGCCTGTTTGCCGCAGGCATTGCAGCAGTGGAAGGGTTTATCCAGATTGTAGGCAATCCGGGGAAGATACCCTACATCCTCCAAAAGGGTAAACAGGGGAAAAAAGATCGCCATTGGGGGCAGCATCACGGCGCACACCCAGGCGGTGGTGCGGTAAGCGCCCTGGATGAGCAGACCGTAGAGCCAGGGGGGCGCGCCCCCCAGCAAGCCTTGCAGCCATAGCTCCCCAAGGCCAAACAATTGGTGCAGCCCGTCAGAAAGCCAGTTTGCCCCGACGATGGTCAGCCAGAAAACGAAAGCCAGCAATCCCAGCATGACAAGCCCGCCGGTGATTTTTCCGGTGAGGAGCCGGTCAAGCGTCCGATCCCGCTGGGCATAGCCGGGGGAAGCGTATGTAATGGCGCCGCGGCATATCCGCTCTGCTTCCGCTACCGGCCCCGCTGCCAGAGCATCCCGAATTTCCTGCCCGGAAAGCGTAAGACCGGAAAGAAACGCATCGTCCAGTGGCGGAAGATTTAATTCTTTCAGCATTTCCGGGTCACCCTCCAGGCGCTTGAGCTTTTGAAAGCGTGCCGCCAGGGATAGGGAAACCGGCTCTATTTGGGAAAGGGCTGCCTCAATTTCCTCCGGATAGGGGACAACCGCCGGCACCGGGGGCGTTTCCCGGCGCAAAAGATCATCCAGCGCCTTTAAAAGAAGACGGGTACTCTTCTTTTTGCGGGCAACAATGCCCACCACCGGAACCCCCAGCGCCCGGGACAGTTGGGGTAAATCCACCCGAATTCCCTTCCGCCGTGCTTCGTCCATCAGGTTGACGCAAACCAAAACCCAGGGGGTGATTTCCAATATTTGCAGCACCAGATTCAGATTCCGTTCCAGGCAGGTGGCATCGCACACCACAATAACAGCCTCGGCCCTTCCGGAGCAGAGAAAGCTTCTGGCAACCTGCTCCTCCGGGGAGTGGGACATAAGGGAATAAGTTCCCGGCAAATCCGTCAGGCAATAGGTTCGGTTTCCCCAGCGGCACTTGCCCTGGGCGGTGGCAACGGTCTTGCCGGGCCAGTTTCCGGTGTGCTGGTGCAGGCCTGTGAGGGTATTAAACAGGGTGGATTTCCCCACATTTGGATTCCCGGCAAGGGCAACCGTATGCCCGGAGCAGATGCATTTACGGGGACGTGCCCCGGCAGCGACGGAGGAGCGGGTTAGTCCCATGGCTGCGCCTCCTGATCCTGGGACTGCACCCAGATTTCGGCGCAGTCCACCTTCCTCAGGGCAATGACAGCTCCGCGAATCAAGTAGGCGCTAGGGTCACCCCAGGGACTCCGGCCCAGGCACTCCACGGCGGTTCCCTTCACCAGCCCCAGTTCCAGCAGTCTGCGGCGCATGGATCCCAGCGTGGTCAGGCCGCAGACGAAAGCCTGCTGGCCTGGGGCAATATCGCACAGTCTCAGCATTCCTTTCAACACCTCAGCTTTTCAGAATTCGGAAGAACACATCTTCGGCCCATCCTATTCAGACGCCAGGTAAAAGGTGACATTTTCCTGCAAAAACGGAGGAAAACGTTTTTTTTACGCCCAATCAGGCGAAAACCGCCGCCGGGATTCCGGCGGCGGTAGGTTATAGGTGCCCTTGCTGCTATTGAGTGGACGAAACACTTCCTGGGTGTGGAAGCTGAAGAATCAAATGCTTTCCGCGTTTTCGCCTGCGTGGACCTGCTGCTTGAAGCGGTACATTTTCTGGTCAGCCAGCTCAAGAGCCTCCTGCAGGCTGCCTTTCATGGGGTCGTAGGCGGTGTAGCCCAGGGAGACTGTGGGCAGTAGCGGCGCTTCCTTGCGCAGCTCCTTCATGCGCAGGGAGAGGGCAGCCAGGGCAATGGTGCAGAACTCCAGACAAAAGAAGCGGCGCTCTTTTTTAGAAAGGGAGCAGGTGCTGCGCAGGCACAGGAGCATGGTAAGCATCGCGAAGACGCTGAGCATAATTTTTGCAAAATCCTTCAAATGCCAAAAAATCTGCGGTTTTTAAAAATACATATTGCAAAAAGTAGGATAATCATGTATAGTACAAAGGTTATGTAAAAATCTATGAGAAAGGAACTACTATGCAGACAGAAACCTTGAAAGAAAACAAAATGGGCACGATGCCCGTAGGAAAATTGCTGGTAAATATGGCCCTGCCCATGATCATTTCCATGCTGGTGCAGGCCCTTTACAACATTGTAGACAGTGTGTATGTATCCCAGGTGTCCGAAAGCGCGGTTACCGCCCTGGGTCTTGCCTTCCCGGTGCAGAATATGCAGATCGGGTTTGCCGTGGGCATCGGCGTGGGCGTGAATGCCCTGCTTTCCCAGAGCCTGGGCCGTAAGGATCAGGAAACCGCTAACTGGGCAGCCGGTCAGGGCATTTTCCTGATGATGGTTGCCACCGCTATTTTTATGCTTTTCGGTATTTTCGGTGTCCGGCCCTACTATGAAATGCAGTCCAACGTGGCGGAAACCGTAGAGGGCGGCATTGCCTATACCCAAATCTGCTGCCTGCTCACCGTGGGCGTCTTTGTGCAGGTACTGTGTGAGCGGCTGCTCCAGGCTACGGGCCGGGCTATGCAGACCATGATCCTCCAGGGAACCGGCGCCATTATCAATATCATTCTGGATCCCGTGTTCATCCATGGCTGGTGGGGAATGCCTAAAATGGGCATTGCCGGTGCTGCCGTGGCGACGGTTATCGGACAGTGCGTGGGCGCAGTCCTGGGCATTTATATGAATGTCCGGCACAATCCGGATATCCACATGCACCTAAAGTATGTAAAGCCCAATTGGAAGATCATCCAGCCCATCCTCACGGTGGGCATTCCCTCTGTAATCATGAACGGCATTGGCTCTGTGATGAATTTCGGCATGAACCAGATTTTGCAGGGATTCCATGAAACCGCTACCGGCGTATTCGGCATTTATTTCAAGCTGCAAAGCCTGTTCTTTATGCCCCTGTTCGGCATTAACAATGCCACCATTTCCATCATTGCCTTTAATTACGGCGCACGGAAGCCCAAACGGATTGTCCACACCCTGAAACTGGCAACCATTACCGCTGTGTGCATTATGCTGGTGGGACTGGGCATCTTCCAGCTGTTCCCGGAGGCGCTGCTGGGGATTTTCAATCCCACTGAGGACTTTATGTCCATCGGCGTGAAGGCACTGCGGATTCTCAGTCTGCCCTTCCCGGTGGCGGCGGTGTGCGTTGCGTTGAGCGCATCCTTCCAGGCTCTGGGCAATGGCTCTTATTCCACCATTGTCTCCCTGTGCCGCCAGCTGGTGGCGCTGCTGCCGGTAGCTTACCTGCTGAGCCTGACGGGGGATGTGGGCAACGTATGGTGGTCCTTCCCCATTGCAGAGGTGGTATCCGCCCTGGTGACGGCGCTGCTGTTTGCAAGGCTTTACCGGTGCAAGGTGCACCCGCTGTTCCTGGAGCAGGAATAAAGGCCCTCCTTTCGGCACATACTGACACTGCTGCAAAAAGCAGCAGGAGGCACGTATGCGGAAAGAGGAAGAAAAGAAGCCCATCCCCTGGGAGGCATCCGACCCTAAGCCCCCGGTGATTCACTCCGGGCACATGGAGGATCGGCTGAAAAACTGAAAATGAGGCTGTTAAAAGCGCAGCATCATGAGAACTGTGCGGCATACGCCGGTTCCCTATGACGCCGTTCTTTAACAGCCTCATTTTTTTATAGGAAATCCTTTAGATATTCTCCGACGGAGCGGGTCATTTCCCGGGAAAAGTCGGAGTTATATTTTCTCGCGCAGAGCTGCGTTTTCACAGCACATGGGTGTACTCCGCCAGAACCAGCAGCGTATTGTATACGCCGTCAATGTGGCTGCGCTCGTAGCCATGGGAAGCATACACCCCTGCGCCGATGAGACCGTGACGGATATCGTTTCCGGCCCGGAGAGTGGCCTCCACATCGGAGCCGTAGTGGGGGTAAACATCCACGGCGTAATCTGCATTGGTGCGCTTGGCGGCCTCAATGAGCCCGGAAACGACCTCGTAGCAGTACGGGCCGCCGGAATCTTTGGCACAGATGGAAACCTGATGCTCGGTGCAGCTCAGACCCTCGCCTACGCAGCCCATATCCACGGAAATTGCCTCCGTCACGCCCTGGGGAACCGAGGCGCTGCCGCCGTGGCCCACCTCTTCATATACGGTGATGTGGGCGTAGAGCTTCCGGCTGGGGGTGATGCGGTTGTCTTTCAGGTACTTGGCAAAGCCCAGAAGAATGCCCACGGAGAGCTTATCGTCCAAGAACCGGCTCTTAAGGTAGCCGGAGGCGGTTCTGCGGGTGCGGGGGTCAAAGCAGACAATATCCCCAACGGAGATCCCCAGGGCCTGAACTTCTGCCGGAGAAGCTGCCGGCTCATCCAGCACCACTTCCAGGGTATCGAAGCTGCGCTTGGTATCATTGTAGCTGCCGTTTACGTGGATGGAGGCATCGCAAAGCTGAGCAGTGCCCTCGTAGACTTTGCCGTCCCGGGTGTAGACCCGGACGTTTTCCGTTTCGGCATTGTTGGCGTTCATGCCGCCCAGGGCCGTCAACTTTAGCCGCCCGTTGCTCTTGATCTGGCAGACCATACCGCCCAGGGTATCGGTGTGCGCTTCCAAAAGCAGGGCATCCTCCGCGTTTTCTCCGCCCAGGTCGGCAATCACGCCGCCCTTCCGGGTGAGGTATGCGGGGCATCCCAGATTTTCAAAGGCATCCTTTACCCACCGGGAAGCCTTGGCGGTGAAGCCGGAAGGGGAATCCACCGCCAGCAGGGCAGCGGTCTGCTCCCAGGAAAAATCAGCATAGGTTCGATCAAGCATCATAAGTTCCTCCTAAAAGAATATAGTGCCAGACACCGGCGACTTCCCGCATAAAATGGTTGATTCTCTGACCCAGGCGGGAAGTTTTTGCGGGAATGCCCACAAATTCTACTCCGGCATCCTTGGTGAAGAGACTGGCCCGGAACAGGTGGTATTCGCTGGAGATTACACCCAGCTTTTGGGGGCGAGTGCCGGTTTTTGCTTCAATCAGATCCAGGGAAAAATGGATGTTTTCCCAAGTGGATTTTGCTTTGTCTTCCATGTAAATCCGGTCGGGGCTCACTCCCAGATTTACAAGCTCCCGATACATACAGGCGGCCTCGGTTTCCGGCTCGTCAGCCCCCTGACCGCCGGAGACAACGGCGGTAACATCCGGGTGGGCATTGAGATATTCGGCAGCGGCGTTGATCCGATCCCACAGGGATACGGAGGGCCCCCAGGAGCGCACTTTCGCCCCCAGCACCACCGCATACTCTACCGGCTCCTGGGAAGAGCCGAAGCTTGCTTTTATAATAAAGCACTCGGTTATGGCGCATACCGTAAGCCCTAAGGCCAAAATCACCGTTACCGTCCGGGTGAGAATCTTTCCGAATTTTGGAAACCGATCCGTTACAAAGGGCATACCGGTGTAGAAAAGAATCAGGGCAATGATGCACAGGCACACCAGAGCAGAAAAGCTGTAGCCTGGCAGCACAAACTTACAGAAAAATCCAATGATCCCCACCGGCCCGCAGGCAATCAAAGGCCAAAGCCGGTGCTTTTTGTTTTCTTTTTGCATGGTAACCTCCCATAGACTTCCAGTCTATATGCTCCTATTCTACCACAGGGGAAAAGCAAAAGCAACTGCAAGGGATTTGACTGCCGGGCAACCGGGGCGGCACGTCTTTGGGTGCAATCCCTCAGTCAGCCTGGCGCGGCGGTTGCTTTTCAGGGGAGAATATGGTATGATAAACGAAAAATAGAAGGGGGAAGCGCTATGGAAACTGCAGCACAAATGGTTACCGAGGAATACAGCCGTGCGCTGAAGCTGGGCACGAAGGAAGCCAACGAGTTTGCCAGCCAGGGAAAGCCCACAAATCCGGCGGTTCTGGATGAGATTTTGCCGGAAAACAGCGCCCAGGTGGTGCAGGATCTGGGCCTGCTGGAAATTCCCGCCGAGCGGATTATCGGCACCAAATCTGCCGGAAGAATCACTGCCTTTTCTCCCAGCTTCCTGCCGCTGATGGACATCAAGACGGAGTTTGCCCGGAAGTGGATGAGCCTGTGTGCCGCCCACCTGGGGAGCACCGGTATCCGGGATGCAATTCAGTGCTTTGAATATCTGGGCAATTTCTACGTCCAGGAGGGAAACAAGCGGGTAAGCGTCCTGCGCTATTTCGGCGCGGCCCGGATCCCTGCCATGGTTCGCCGGATTCTCCCGCCCAAAAGCGATGACCCCAGAATTGTTGCTTACTATGAATTCCTGGATTTCTTCAAGGCCAGCAGGCTCTATGCCGTCCAGTTCCGCAAGCCCGGTCACTATGCCAAGCTCTTAGCTGCCGTGGGCAAGCAGCCCGGGGAAACCTGGACGGAGGAGGAGCGCCGTACCTTCAATGCCTATTTCTATTATTTCCGGGATGCCTTCAACCAGCTGGGCGCCATCCGGGAGGACGTATTGCCGGAGGAAGCGCTATTATTGTGGCTCCAGCTGTACCGCTACCAGGATTTGGGCAAAATGCCCGTGTCGGAAATCCGAAAAACCCTGACGGCACTGCGCTATGATGTAGTCTCCTCTGCCAGCCACGATTCCATCCAGATGCGCACCACGGCAGACCCCAATGCAAAGGGCAACATCCTGGACTGGATTTCCACCCCGGTTTATTTGAACGTTGCCTTTGTCCATCAGCTTTCCCCTGCTACCAGCGGCTGGGTGCTGGGCCACGAGCAGGGCAGGGAATACCTGCAAAAGGTGCTGGGCAACAAGCTGACCATTAAGAGCTACTTCAATGCCAATTCCACCCAGGAGGCCGAGCGGCTTTTGGAGCAGGCCGTGGCGGAGGGCGCTCAGGTGGTGTTTACCACGGCACCTCTGCTCCGGGCGGCAACGCTGAAGGTGGCGGTAAAGTATCCCAAGGTGCAGTTCCTAAATTGCTCCGTGGATCAGCCCTATTCCAGCGTCTGCTCCTACTATGGGCGGGTGTACGAAGGAAAGTTTATTACGGGAGCCATTGCCGGGGCCCTGGCTCAGGATAACCGCATCGGCTATATTGCCTCCTACCCCATCTATGGGCAGATGGCAAATATCAATGCCTTTGCGCTGGGAGCGCAGTTCACCAATCCCCGGGCCCAGATTCACCTGCGCTGGTCCTGCACCGAGGGAAATCCCCAGGTGGATTTCTTCGCCGATGGCATTCGGGTGATTTCCAATCGGGATGCCCCGGGAGACAGCAAAATGTATCTGGATTTTTGCAGCTACGGCACTTACCTGATGGACGATACCGGGGAGTTGATCCCCCTGGGCTCTCCCGTGTGGCTGTGGGGTAAATTCTACGAATTTGTACTGAGCTCTATGTTCGCCGGAACCTGGAAACGGGAAAAGAGCGGGCATACGGCCCTGAACTATTGGCTGGGGATGGACAGCGGCGTGATTGCCGTAAATCTTTCCGACCGCTTGCCCACCGGTGTGCGCACCATGGCCCAGTTCTTGCAGGACTCCATTGCCGGCAAGTGGCTGGATCCCTTTGCCCGGAAGATCGTGGCCCAGGATGGCACGGTCAAAAATGACGGAACCACCACCTTTACCCCGGATGAGCTGCTGCACTTGGACTGGCTTTGCGATAATGTTGTAGGCGGCATTCCCAAACGCTCGGAGATTCTTCCCATGGCAGTGCCCATGGTGGAGGAATTGGGCATTTACCGGGAATCTAAGTCTGCAGGAAAAGAGGAAACAATCCATGAAGATTCTGGCAATCTCGGATGAAGCCTGCCCGGCGCTGTGGGACTACTACGTTCCCGGACGGCTGAAAGACTACCAGCTGATCATTTCCTGCGGAGACTTGAAGCCGGAGTATCTGAGCTTTCTTGTGACCATGGCCCGCTGCCCGGTGCTTTACGTGCCGGGGAATCATGACGGCATCTATGAGACAAGACCGCCGGAGGGCTGCGATAATATCGACGGCAGAGTGGTGGTATACAACGGCCTGCGGATTCTGGGCCTGGGCGGCTGCCGAAAATACCATCCCGGCCCCCACCAATACACCGACCGGGAGATGCGGGGCAGAATCCTGCGGATGCGCTGGCCCATTCGCAAGGCGGGTGGCGTGGATATCCTGGTGACCCATGCTCCGGCAGAGGGACTGGGGGATGACGAGGATATCGCCCACTGGGGTTTTCCCTCCCTGCGCACATTCTTAGATAAGTATCAGCCGACCTACCACATCCATGGGCACGTGCACATGACCTATACTTCAAGCAAGGTGCGGGAAATGGACTACAACGGCACCACCGTGATCAATGCCTACGAGCGCTATACCCTGGAAATCCCTGACCGGGATGTGCCGGAAAAGAAAAAGGACAGGCTGATCTGGATTAATGATCCTCCAAAATACGAATAGAAGAGGAAATGGATATGTTTACTGGCTTCACCCCGGAGACGGTGGATTTTCTCTGGGGCATCCGCATGAATAACAACCGGGAATGGTTTCTGGAGCACAAAAAGCAGTATGTAGATACCCTCTACGAGCCGATGAAGGCCCTGGGGAAGGAGCTTTTTGAGCCCTTTCTGGATAGGCCCGGAAATCTCTTAAAGGTCAGCCGCATCTACCGGGATGCACGGCTGCACCATCCGCTGCCCTATAAGGAGAGCCTGTGGATCTGCATCCGCCGGGATGTGGAGTGGTGGGCGGAAAACCCCTGCCTGTTCTTTGAATTCCGACCGGAAGGGGTCAGCTACGGCTTTACCCTGTGGCATCCGAAAGTTGCCACTATGGAGGCCTTCCGGCAGCGCATAGCCGCAAAGCCGGAGGAATTTTTAAAGATTCTGAAGGATACCCGGCAGAAAACAGGCATTCCCGTTACGGCGGAAACCTATAAGCGCCCCAAGGCTGCCCCCAGCGAGGAGCTGGCACCGTACTTCGCCTGGAAGACGGATATCAGCTGTATCCGCAATGAGGAAGTCGGGCCGGAGCTCTTTGGCCCCCAATTGGGAGAGCGGGCGAAGGCCATGCTGGAAGCACTGATTCCCCTTTACGATTACTTTAACCAGTTTGATTCCCAATGAAAGGATGATAGAATATGAAAAGGACGATTTTTAAGGGCATGGCAACCGCTATGGTTACCCCCATGACTCCGGAAGGGGTGGACTACGAGGCACTGGGCCGGTTTATCGATTTCCAGCTTTCCCAGGGCATCAATGCTTTGGTGGCGGTGGGCACCACCGGCGAAAGCGCCACGCTGAGCCCGGAGGAGCGGAAGGAAGTTATCCGCTTTACCATCGACCGGGTGGCGGGGAGAGTCCCTGTTATTGCCGGAACCGGCACGAATAATACCCAGCATGCCATTGACTACAGCATCAGCGCTGCCCGGGAGGGGGCGGATGCCCTTCTGGTGGTAACCCCCTACTACAATAAGGCTACCCAGAATGGCCTGATTGCCCACTTTACTGCCATTGCGGATAAGGTGGACAAGCCCATCATCCTTTATAATGTCCCCTCCCGTACCGGCTGCAACCTGCTGCCTGCCACGGTGGAAAGGCTGGCAGAGCACCCCAATATTGCCGCCATTAAGGAGGCCAGCGGCAATATGAGCCAGGTGGTGGAGCTCTTCGCCCGGTGCGGAGACAAAATTGATGTGTATTCCGGAGAGGATGGCCTGACCGTTCCCATTTTGTCCATGGGCGGCAAGGGTACCATCAGCGTGCTGAGCAATGTTTTGCCCAAGGAGGCGGTTGCCATGACCGATGCCTTCTTTGCAGGGAATGTTGCCAAAGCTGCCCAGGATCAGTGCAAGTATCTGAATCTCATCAACCTGCTGTTCTGCGAGGTCAATCCCATCCCTGCCAAGGCTGCCGTCAGTGCAATGGGCTTTGGCAAGGAGTATATCCGCCTGCCTATGACCCCCATGGAGCCGGAGAACCGGGCAAAACTTCTGGCGGAGATGCGCCGGCTGGGGGTGCAGGTATGAGAGCCATTGTATGCGGAGCCAACGGCACAATGGGTCAGCTGATTTGTACTGCACTGGGAGAAGACCTGGTGGGCAGAGTCAGCATTGACGGCGAAAACGGCGCTTGCAAAACCTTTCAGGAGCTGGGAAATCTCCATGGGGATGTGATCATCGATTTCTCTCACCACAGCGCGGTGGAAGCGGTTTTGCGCTATGCTGAGGCCCAGGGCTGCGCCGTGGTGATCGGCACAACCGGTCACACAGAGGCGGAAAAGCAGCTGATTTATGCCGCCGGAGAAAAAATCCCCGTGTTCTATTCCGGAAATATGAGCCTGGGCATTGCGGTGCTGTGCCGCCTTGCCAAACAGGCGGCAGCGGCCTTTCCGGAGGCGGATATTGAAATCGTAGAGGTTCACCACAACCGGAAGGTGGATGCCCCCAGCGGCACGGCCCGGATGCTTTTCCAGGCGGTGCAGCAGGTGCGGCCCCAGGCGGTGGAGCACTGCGGTCGGGCCGGTGAAGGCAAGCGCACCAAAGAGGAAATCGGCATTTCCTCCCTGCGCATGGGCAACGTGGTGGGAATTCATGAGGTGCATATCTGCACCCCCAACCAGACCCTGACTTTGCGGCACGAGGCACACAACCGGGCTATGTTTGCCGATGGCGCGGTGGAGGCGGCCCGATTTGTGGTGGGGAAGACCCCCGGCATTTACAACATGGACGGCATCCTGGGGTAAAAGATATGAACGTATACTATATGAACGGCGCGGGCAACGATTTTATGGTGCTGGATGCCAGAAACCTTACGGAAGATTTTTCTGCCCTGGCAAAAAAGCTCTGCGCCCTGCGCCATGCCGATGGCCTATTGGCGGTGGGAAACTCCGACAGTGCAGACTTTCGGATGATTTTCTACAATTCCGACGGAACCCGGGGAGAGATGTGCGGCAACGGCGCCCGGTGCATTGCCCGGTTTGCCCACGACATGGGCATTGTGGGGGAAACCATGGTGTTTGAAACACTGGCAGGCCTTGTGGAGGGGCAGCGGGTTTCCGAGAGCCAATATCGGGTTGCGCTGAACAATCCCAGCGTGCTGGACTTAAACCGGAAAGGGGACGTTGCCTATGTGGAGCTGGGAAATCCCGGCGTTCCCCACGGAGTAAAGGCCTATTCCGGCGACCTGTTTGCCGCGAAGGATGCACTCCGGGAAGAGATGCGCGCCCTGCGCTATGACCCGGCGTTCCCCAAGGGGGCAAACATCAATTACTACTGCCTGACGGGCATGGGCAAAGCGGATGTGCTGACCTTTGAGCGGGGCGTGGAGGACTTTACCCTGGCCTGCGGCACCGGCTGCGGAAGCGTTGCCTGCGTGCTGTGGAAGCAAGGGCTGCTGCCGGACAATACTCTGACGGCCCGCGTCCCCGGGGGCGAGCTGAAGCTGTGCATTACGGGAAAAGACCGGGTGGAAAAGCTCCTGCTGGAAGGCCCTACGGAAATTACCGAAGTGCTGGAGCTGGATATTTGATTTTTTGAGGCTGTTAAAAGCACGTCATTGCCACACCGGGCTAAAATCTGGTGTGGCGATCTATTTTCCTGTTTCTCAATGGGGCTTTTCACACCGGGAGGCTCGGCGGAGTCCTTTTACAGCCTCATCATTTCCCCATAGACAAGCCCGCGGTTGTGTGCTAGAATGCGGGGTAGAAATCCGGGGAAATATGGGAGGCCGACTATGGAAACGGGAAGCGCATCCCGGCAGATCACGGAAGGGGTTATCTGGAAACAGATTCTCAGGTTCTTCTTCCCAATTCTGCTGGGTACTTTTTTTCAGCAGATGTACAATACGGTAGATACCATCATTGTGGGACGCTTTGTCAGCACACAGGCTCTGGCGGCGGTGGGCACCACCGGGCCTCTTGTCAGCATGATCAACGGCTTTTTCACCGGCCTGAGCTCCGGTGCAACGGTGATTCTTGCCCAGTTCTTTGGGGCAAATGACCGAAAAGGGGTGGATAATGCCCTGCATACCGGCTTTGCCCTTTCTCTGATGCTGGGATTGCTGGTGACGGCGGTGGGGTGCCTGCTGGGGCCCGGAATCCTTGTGTGGATGAAAACCCCGGAGGAGTGCCTGCCCATGTCTGCGGAATATATCCGCATCTATTTTGCCGGGGCGCTGGCTTCGGTGGTTTATAATATGGAGGCGGGAATCCTCCGGGCCATGGGGGATTCCAGACGCCCGGTGTATTCTCTGATAGCCGCGTGCCTTGTGAACATTGTAATGGATATTCTCCTGGTGGTGGTGCTGGGCATGGGCGTTGCCGGTGCGGCGCTGGCTACGGTGCTCTCCCAGGTGATCAGCGCTCTGATTCTCCTCTGGATTCTTCTAAGGGAAAAGGAATATCCCCTGGTTCTGAGCAGACTCCACCTGGACGGGAAGCTTTTAAAACGGATCCTCTATATTGGCATCCCCGCAGGGCTGCAATTTGTGACCTTTGACCTGTCCAATACCCTGATTCAGTCCGGCATCAATTCCTTTGGCCCGGTGGTGATGGCTGCCTGGACGGCCTACGGAAAGACCGATGCCCTGGTGTGGATGGTGTCCGGCGCCTTTGGCGTGGCAATCACCACCTTTGTGGGGCAGAATTTCGGCGCCCAGCGCTATGACCGGGTTCGGCAAAGCGTGCGGGTGTGCCTGGGGATGAGCATTGGCACGGTGGGCACACTTAGCCTGCTGATGCTTCTTTTCCGCAGATTCATTCTGGGCATTTATACCGCCGATCCCGGAGTGATCGACAGCGGCGCATACATGATGTCCATCATCGTGCCCTTTGAGGCGGTGTTTATGCCGGTGGAAATCTTCGCCGGAACGCTCCGGGGTGTGGGGGATTCCGTTAAGCCGACACTCATCACCTGCCTGTGCGTCTGTGTGGTGCGGGTGGTGTGGCTTGCCACGGCAGTTCGGGCCCACCATACCCTGTTTATGCTCTGCCTGTGCTATCCCATGACCTGGGTGCTGGCAGCAACCGTATTTACCGTTGTATATCTGCGAATGGATTGGCTGAAAAGCCGGATTGGGGAAAAAGTATGAAAAGATTCCTTGTTTTCCTTTTGGCGCTGCTGCTCGCCGGCTGCGGGAACAGGGCAGAGCCGGGGGATGCCGCTACAGCGGCGACGGAAACCGCCGCTGAGGCTGTCACCGAGACTGGGACGGAAGCCGTTACCCAGCCGGTTACGGAAGCGCCAGACCCTTTGCAGGAGTGCCTTGACAGGATGACCTTGGAGGAAAAAATCGGGCAGATGATCCTGGCCCGCTGCCCGGACGGCACGGCGCTGGAAGCGATTGAAGCCCATCACCTGGGGGGCTTTGTGCTCTTTGGACGGGATTTTGAAAACCAGACACCGGATACCCTCCGGCAGACCCTCCGGAACTACCAGGCCGCCAGCAAGATCCCCATGCTCCTTGCCGTGGACGAGGAGGGCGGTACGGTAACGAGAGTCAGCAGCCGTCCGGCCTTCCGCCCGGAGCCCTTCCCGTCCCCCAGAAGCCTCTATAGCCAAGGAGGGATGCCCCTGGTGCTGAGCCTGGAATCGGAAAAGGCCTACCTTTTGGGTTCCCTGGGAATCAATGTCAATTTGGCCCCCGTCTGCGATATTGCCCTTGACGTAAATTCCTTCCTCTACAGCCGCTCCCTGGGAGAAGACCCGGAGACCACGGGACAGTTTGTGGCCCAAAGTTTGCAGCGGATGGCAGAGTACGGCGTGGGCGGGGTGATGAAGCATTTCCCCGGCTACGGGGAAAACGGGGATACCCATGTGGATGTAATTACGGATACCCGCTCCCTTTCCCAACTGGAAGGCTGGGATTTAAAGCCCTTTGCTGCTGGAATTCAAACGGGGCTTGGGGCGGTGCTGGTCAGCCACAACATTGTTACGGCGCTGGATGATCAGAATCCGGCCTCCCTTTCTCCCAATGTGATGGCCTATTTGCGGGAAAACATGGGCTTTTCCGGGGTGATCATTACCGATGATCTGGCAATGGGGGCACTGAAAAGCTACACCCCCGCCCAGACCGCAGTGATGGCGGTAAAGGCAGGGGTGAGCATGCTGTGCAGCACCGAGTATGAGGCGCAGATAACTGCCATTTGTGAGGCAGTTTCGGCAGGGGAAATTTCGGAAGAAACCGTCAACGATGCGGTGTACCGGATTCTTTCCTGGAAGCACCAGCTGGGGCTGATGTGAACGTGCAAAGGAGCTTTCTCTGGGAAAACAAAGCCGTCATTCCGAACCGGCATGGTTCGGAATGACGGCTTCTTTTCCTACTTCATCAGCTTCGAGAGGGTGTTGAAATAGTAGCTTGACTGTACGCTGGAGCAGAACTTGAATTTATTGTGCACCAGGGTGGATACATAGTTTATATAATCATCACTGACTTCCTGGCCTTCGGCGGGGGTGAATACCATGTTGGAGGCATCGTAGGTTCCCTTGTCCGTCCGCCAGCTATAGTCGGGCCAGAGAACCAGAGGAATTTCCTCGGAGAATACGTCCCGGCCCACCAGCAGGCGGGAATCATACTCCACGCCAAAGAGATTTGACAGGGTAGGGAGGATATCCAGGCTGTATACCGGCTCGTTGATTTCCAGATGCTTGTCTTCCAGGCAGCCGCTCCAGATAATCAAGGCGTTGTTGTCCCGGGTGAATTTATCCATTTTGTCCACGCCGTAGAGCTCGTTGATATAGTCCTGGGTGTTTTTCCAGGTGGTGCTCCGCTCCAGGCCGTAGGGGTAGTGGTCCGGGCTGATGACGATCACCGTATCATCGGCAATCCCGGCTTCCTCCAGCTGGGCAATCAGGGAGGTCATGGCCTTTTCCAGCTCCAGCTGAGAGGCAAGGTAGCACTTGACGGCCTCTGCACAGTCAAGGTCGGCTACCAGATCATAGTTCTTCCGGCTCTGGGTATTTTCCTTCAGACTGTAGCCGCAGTGACCGGATACCGTCATGTAGTAGATGCTGAAGGGCTGCTGATTGATGTATTGGGGGACGGTGATATCGATCATTTCCAGGTCGCTTTCGGGCCACACCGGGGTGATGCCCTCCAGGCCGCCGTACCGGGCATAGAAGTGGTCGTAGCCCAGGTGGGTGTGGGTTTTGTTCCGGTCGTAGAAGTTGGCAGTGTGGTTATGGTAGGCAGCGGAGAAATAGCCCAGCTTTTGCAGCTGGTGGCCCATGGTCAGGAACAGATCCTGCTGCACCGCCTGGTTCATGCACATACCTCCGGTGGAGGGGATCATGCC
This sequence comes from uncultured Oscillospiraceae bacterium, assembly GCA_934589065.1. Classification (GTDB taxonomy): domain Bacteria; phylum Bacillota; class Clostridia; order Oscillospirales; family Oscillospiraceae; genus Faecousia. The sequence goes on along the minus strand of CAKTNN010000007.1, from coordinate 57,932 downwards.
CACCACGTTGGAAAATTCTCCCGTGGTGGTGCTGCCGCCCCAGGCGGGCTGATAGTAGTCGGTAAAATGGATGCCCTTGGTTGCCATGCGGTAAAGGGTGGGGGTGAGCTCCGGGTCGATCACCTGCTTGGTAAAGGCCTCGGCGGTGATGAGAATCAAATTTTTGCCCTTAAACAGTCCGGTGTATTGGTTTTCCTTTGCCGGGGTCAGAGAGTTTACATAACGGTGGATAACGCCGACGCCGGAATTGGGCGTGCTCTCTGCCAGAGCGGCAAAGTCCAGAGCCTCCATGGTGTGGCAGCCATATTCCACGGCTTCTTCCTCCGGCTGGCTTTCGGCGGGCTCTGCGGCGGCCTCCTCCGTAGGCTGGGTAGTGGGCGGCGCGGGGATATCAAAGTCCAGGCTTTCCTCCTGGGCACTGCCGCCATGAATGGCATCCAGAGCAACACCCATGTTGAGGCCGAAAATCCGGACAGAGGTATCGAAATTGTAGGATTCGGAAAGCTTGGCGGCATCTATTCCGGCAACGTTAACGATGCACAGTCCCAGAATGTAGAACAGCGCAGCGCATCCGGCAAGGCACAGCCGCTGCTTGATGGGAAGCGCCTTGGGCTTTCCGGCGAACAGGGCAAAAAGCACAATGGGGAGCATAATGGCAAGAACCTTCCCGATTCCTCCCAGGATGACCCCCAGAGCCACGCCGGTGAAATCCGTGGCAACGCCCTTTGCACCCCCCAGAATCATTCCCAGGGACATAAAGACTTTGTAAGCATCCTGGCAGAAATACTCCGCCAGATAAAATACGCCCAAAAGGAAGGTCAGCAGAACCGTGACCCATTTGCCCCAGGCGCGGCGCCCAAAGAAGCTGGTTATAAAGCTCAGGATTCCCCCAAGCCCCAGACCGAAGGCAGCCACAGCCAAAAGCCGGGGAAAGCGCAGGGTCTGGTTGACCCAAAGATGCAGTAGAATTTCACTGTATACTGCCATAGCCCCTGCGAAGAGCCAATTCGGAATGGGAACTGCCCCAATAAGGGATTTTATCTTTTTCAAAAGGGACATGAACACTTAACTCCTTACAATGAAAAACTTCTGATTTCACTAGAGCATATCACATTTCTATCTATAAATCAAGGCACAGAGCTCCGGGAAAGCACAAAAAGAAGCTGTTTTGGGGTTCATGTCGAGGAACTCCAAAACAGCTTTTTGTCAGGCGGTGATATTTTTCAGTGTGTTGGTCAGGCTGCGGCGGATATGGTCGGACATGACCTTCTTTGCCGTTTCCCCATCTCCGGCGGAAATAGCCCGGAGGATGGCAATGTGTTCCTGGGTGGACTTTTGATAGTGCTGCTGCTTGGGGGAATAAATGCTGATGCTGGGCCCGTTCCACAGGCTGTAAAGCAGCTTGTACATGCGCTCGTTTTGGGAGGCGATCCAGATGGCGGAGTGCACAGCCAGATTCAGTTCTTCATATTCAGAAGCGGAAATACCCTCCATATTCTTTTGCAGAGCTTCCAGCTTTGCCAGCAGTCCTTCGGCATCCTCCATACCCCGCAGGGCGGCCCGGCGGGCGGCTTCGGATTCCAGAAGTTCCCGGGTTTCGTAATGGTCGGTGATGAATTTTTCGTCAATGGGGCAGACGATGGCCCCCTTGTTCATGCGCAGTTCGATGAGACCTTCACTTTCCAGAGTTTGGAATGCCTCTCGTACAGGGGTGCGGCTGACCCCAAGCTGCTGGGCAACCTCCGTCAGGCTTAATTCGTCCCCGCTTTTGTATTCTCCTGAGAAAAGCGCTTTTCTCATAATTGCTGCAATTTGCACCCGCGCGGGGATGGCTTTTTTTAGGCTTTCCATACAGTTTACCCCTTTCTAACTTTTCTTATCATACCATCCGAATGCCTGTGTGTCAAACAAAAAGGTGGTTTAGAGACAAAGTATACAAAAATAGGTTGCGTAATATGGGGAAAACGTAGAATTCCAGATTCCCTCTTGCAATTTGAAAAATCTTGTGTTACAGTTAATTCACAAATTGAATATCGTATACAATATACGAAACGAAGGGCGGATTTTAGAGAAGCGAGATTGTCCTTCGTTTTAAAGGGCTAACATTGTATACGATATTCAAAATACAAACGGAGGACTTTCTATGCACGCGATTGAAAAAATACTGGCAAAGAACAGCGGGAAATCTGTGGTGCACACCGGCGAGATCGTGACAGCAAAGGTGGATTTTGCGGAGATCAATGATCTGTATCTGCAAACCGTCTATTCCTTCTACGAGATGGGCGGCGAAAAAGTGTGGGACAGAGAGCGGGCGGCCTTTGTATTTGACCACTATGCCCCCTGCCCGGATGTAAAAAGCGCATCCAACCACAAGGAAATGCGGGAGTTTGCTCAGAAAAACAACCTGCGTTTCCACTTTGATACCAACTGTGGCGTATGCCACCAGGTCATGCCGGAGGCGGGCGTTATCTACCCCGGAATGATTGTGGTTGCTACCGACAGCCACACTACGACCCACGGTGCATTCGGCGCCATGGGAACCGGATGCGGTGCAACGGATATGGCGACCATTCTGATGACCGGCGAACTGTGGTTCCGGGTTCCGGAAATCATTGAGGTTCGTCTGGAGGGCCAGCCCCAAAAGGGTGTTTACCCCAAGGATGTGATTCTGGAAGTGTTGGGCAAAATCCGGGCCGACGGCGCCGTGTATAAGGCGATTGATTTCACCGGCAGCTATGTCGGGCAGCTGGGCGTACCCGGTCGGATGACAATCTGCAATATGGCGGTGGAAATGGGCGCAAAGACCGCCTATATGCAGCCAAATCAAGAGGTGCTGGATTATGTAAAGGCCCGGGCTGTCCGGCCCTTTGAGGTGCAGTACACCGATCCTGATTTCCAGTATGAGGAAAGCTATGTTTTTGATGTTTCCGCAATCGAGCCCAATTTGGCTTGCCCCAGCAGCGTAGAAAATGTCCATCCCTTGTCTCAGGTGGTAGCCCAGGGCAAGGTGAAGCTGGACCAGGGATATATTGGCAGCTGCACTGGCGGACGCACGGAGGACATTGCCATTGCGGCAAAGATCCTGAAGGGCCGGCACATTCCGGCGTATACCCGCCTGGTGGTTGTTCCGGCTTCTGCCGAGGTGATGCAGGAATGCCTGGAAAAGGGTTACATTCAGGATATGATGCACGCCGGCGCCACCATCACAACCCCGGGCTGCGGTGCTTGCCTGGGTGCTCACGAGGGCTGCATTGCCCCCGGCGAAACCTGCATTACCAGTACCAACCGGAATTTCCCCGGACGCATGGGCTCTACCGAAGCAAAACTGTACCTGGCAAGCCCTGCAACCGTGGCAGCCAGTATGGTCAATGGTTACATCACTGACCCCAGAGAATATCTGTAAGAAAGGAGGATACCGGTTATGAACAGCAAAATTACCGGCAAGATCATCGTTGTTGGGGATAACATCGATACGGATCAGATTTACCCCGGCTGCTATCTGGCTCTGACAGATCCCAAAGAAATCGGAAGCCACTGCCTGTGCGGCGTGGATGAAAGCATTGCCTCCACCTTCCCCCAGGGGGGGATCGTAGTGGCAGGCCGAAACTTTGGCTGCGGCTCCAGCCGGGAGCATGCACCCATTGCACTGCTCAACATGGGAGCAAAGGCTGTCATTGCAGATTCCTTTGCCAGAATCTTTTTCCGCAACGCCGTGAACCTGGGCCTTGTGCCGGTGATCTGCAAGGGCATCAGCAAGAAGGTACAGCCGGGACAGACCTTGACTTTGGACTATGTTCGGGGTACTGTAACGGTTGAAGAGACGGGAGCGGTTTACCCCTGCGATCAGCTGGGGGAGCAAGCCATGAAAATTCTGGAAGCCGGCGGCATCAAACCCCTGATGCGTGCCCGCTTTGGAAAAAAGTAAATAGAAAGAAATAGGAGGAAAACAAAATGCCAATGGAGCTTATTTTTGTGATCGGAATGGCAGTCCTTCTGATCCTGTGCATCAAAGTAAAAGCAAATGCGTTCATCTCCCTGCTGGCAACCGCTCTGGTTATGGGCCTGCTCAGCGGCATGGGCGGCTCTGCCACCGTTGCCGCCATTACCAAGGGCTTCTCCGGCACGGTGAAAAGCATTGGTATTGTCATTATCTTCGGCATCATGCTTGGCAACTACCTGGATGCTGCCAAGGGCACCAACCGGATGGCCTATGATACGGTTCGTCTGGTCGGACAGAAGCATGCGGGCCTGGCAATGGCAATTACCGGCTACATTGTTTCTATCCCCGTGTTTTCCGATGCTGCCTTTGTTATCCTGACCCCGCTGGTTAAGGCAATCCATAAAAAGACCCGCATTCCTCTGGCAATCCTGGCAGTGAGCCTCTCTGCCGGATTGCTTGCTACCCACGTTTATGTTCCCCCTACGCCCGGCCCTCTGGCTGCCGCCGGTCTGCTGGGCATCGATATCGGCAGAGCCATCCTCTACGGTATGTTTGCCGCCATTTTCATGACCCTCGCCGGATGGCTGTTTGCTGAGCTCTATTTCCGCAACAAGCCAGATCGCTTCTATACCTTCCGGGACGATGCCGCCCAGCAGGAGGACGAGGCCACCGTCAGCATTGATGATGATAAGGATCTGCCCGGTTCTCTGGCAAGTCTGCTGCCGCTGCTGGTTCCCATTTGTCTGATTCTGCTGAACACCACCTGCTCCATGGTTCTGCCGGAGGGCTCTCCCGTTCTCAGCGTGGTTTCCTTTATCGGCGACTCCAATATTGCTCTGGCAATCGGTGCTATGCTGGCAATCGTCACTCTGGGCAAGCGCCTGGGCGGAAAGGCCATTATCGATATCATGGATAAGACGCTGAAGGATGCCGGCCCCATTGTGTTTATCACTGCTGCCGGCGGCGCACTGGGTCAGGTTCTGAAGGAATCCGGTGCCGGTGACAGCCTGGCACAGATGGTTTTGAATACCGGTCTGCCCTTCATCCTCATTCCCTTTGTGATTTCCGGCCTGCTGAAGGTTGTCCAGGGCTCCGGCACCGTGGCGGTTACCACTGCCGCAACGCTGTGCGCCCCCATCGCTTCCAGCCTCGGCCTGGATCCCATCCTGATCTTCCTGGCCTCCGGCGCAGGTGCACGGCTGTGCTGCCATGTAAACGACAGCTATTTCTGGGTGTACACCAACTGCATGGGCTACGATATGAAGACCGGCCTGAAGACGCTGTCCATCAGCAATGTGGTTATGAGCCTTGGCGGCTTACTGGCTACCTTTATTTGCAGTCTGTGGCTGTAACCGCTTCTTCTCAATGCGCAAAACAGGAGACTCCCCAAAAGGGAGTCCCCTGTTTTTTGCTGTTTATCGCTCAAACCGGTATTCAATGGAGTCGGCGTAGCGGTAGTAGAAGGTGGTGCCTTCCGGGAAGGAGGTGAGAATTTCCACCTGCTCGCCGTCGGACAGGCCGGTTTCCACCTGGGTAAGACCGCCGAGGGTATCGTTCTTTTCGTCATAGCTTGTATACACCCAGGACGCGCCGTCCTGGAACTGAATGGCAGCTGCGGGAAGGGTGCGGGTAGAATCGGATACGGCGGTGGTAATCTGCACCGAAGCGTTCATTCCGGAGAGCATCTCTGCCTCTCGGGGAAGGGTGACGGTGACGGTAAACTTGGAGTCGCCGCCGGAATTTTCACCGTAGGTGTTAATCTTGGTAATCGTACCGGAAAAATGCTGACCGGGCAGCGCATCCAGGGTTACCTCGGCGGGCATCCCCACCTGCAGGGTTAGGATGTCCAGTTCGTCCACCGGGAAATCCACGGTCATGCTATCCTTGCCGGTGAGCGTGACGATGGTCTGTTGGGTGGTATCGTAGGACTCATAAGAGGGCGTAGAGGGGGTAGAGAAGCCGGAATACCCGGAGAAGCCGGACATTCCGCCGGTCATCCCTTTCATTAAGCCGGATAGATCCAGACCGCTCAGATCAAAGCCTCCCGGCATGGTGGGGGCAGCGCCGCTGCCGCCGGAGCCGGGGAGATACACAATGGTTTCTCCGCTGATGGCTACGGTATCTCCCACCCGGATGGCACTGGCAACGGATTCCGTCCAGCCGCTTCCCGTGCACAGGTAGACCTTGCCGCCGGGAATGGGGACGGCACCGCTGACATCCGTGGGAACGGCGGAAGCGGAGAAGGAAGCGCCGAAGGCCAGCTCTGCACTGCCGGTGGGCACATACACGCCGGACTGGATTACATAGCCAATGGTATAGGTCGCGGTTTCAGTGGGGGGCGTTTCGGGATCCTGACCGCCGGAACCGCCGCCGGACTCGCCGCCGGAACCGCCGCCGGAGTCACCGCCGGGGTTTTCGCCGCCGGAGCCGCCGCCGGGGTTTTCGCCGCCGGAGCCGCCGCCGGGATTCTCGCCGCCGGGGTTCTCATTGCCGGAACCACCGGAACCGCCGGAGTCGCCGGATTCATTGCCTCCGGCAGGAGGCGCGTCCAGCAAAGCACCGGAAATCTTTACATATCCGGGGCTGGCGTGGCTGCGCTGCCGGATTTCCAGCGTGCCCGGGGACACATAATCGATGTCGGAATCCACACCGGAAACAATCCCGGTTTCTTTTGCCCGGAGAATGCCGTCGCTGCCTAGCTGCAGCAGGCTATCCAGCTGCTCTTCCAGTTCGGCGCGGCGGCTGAGCAGGCTCTGGTAGGTTGCAGTCCGGCCTGTATCCTTCAGGGTAATGAGCGTCGTGCCGTTGGAAATCTTTCGGTTGAGACTCACGTTGATGGAGTCCACCGTGCCGTAGAGCCCGGTGACCCGGAGCATATTGTGGATGTACAGCGTTCCCGTGCCCAGAACCTTACCGCTTTCTGCGGCAACGGTGACGGAATCGCCAAACTCCGTTTTTTCATCGGATACGGTCACGGTGGAAATGCCATCGGCAACCTTCTGAACCTTTCCGGGAAGCTCCGTGCCGTCGGAAAGGGTAACGGTGACTTCCTCGTTGGGGGTCAGCTCCGTATCCAGGTCCACTGCCATCAGGCCGTCCAGGGACAGGAGCATCAGTGCGCCCTCCCGGTACATGGTATCCGCCACGGGGGTGCCCTTTTCGGCATAGATTTTCTTGACGCGGCCGGAAGTTCCGGCCTGAACGGTGGAGGCGGGGGTGGAGTCAAAGGCCGCAGCAATGGCAGAATCCAAATCTTTCAGCACGGATTGCAGCTGGGAAACTGCGGACTGGACCTCCACCGGGTCAAAGGCGGCGATGGGGTCGCCCTCCGAGAGGGCCTGACCGTTTTTTACATAGTAGTTCTTAATTTCCAGAGAAACGGGGACGGTTACGTCCTCTCCGTCCTGGGAGGCCAGCGTTCCGGCACCCCGCAGCACGGTGGAAATCTCCCTGGAATCCAGCTGACAGTTCAGCACGCTGGAGCGGACGGAGCTGGAAGAAGTGGCGGCGGAGGGCAGACTGGAAACCAGCAGCGCCACCGCCAGAATGACGCACAGAACCGCAATCCATACCGGGCCGTTTCCGTCCCGGTGGGGAACATCCTCTTCCTCAATATCCAGAGGCGGCATGGAAGAGGCAGCTTGTTTTTTGAGAAGATTTTTCATAGTTCCTCCTTAACCGCCATAGTGCAGGGCTTCGATGGGAGGCAGCTTGGCTGCCTTGTTGGCGGGGTACAGACCAAAAATCACGCCGATGGCAAAGCAGAAGGCTACGGCAATTGCCACAACCGTCCACTCCAGATCGAAGTTCAGGCCCATGCTTGCAACCATCACGGAAATAACCCGCAGCACCACCCAGGACAGGAAAACACCGATGGCGCAGCCGATCATGCACAGCACCACGCTTTCCAGAAGAAACTGCTGCAAAATCACCCCACGGCCTGCGCCGATGGCTTTCCGGATGCCGATTTCCCGGGTGCGCTCTGTAACGGTGACCAGCATGATGTTCATAATGCCGATGCCGCCGACGATCAGGGAAATGGCGGCAATGCCGCCCAGCAGCACCGTCAGAATTGCGGTGACGTTGGTCATGGCATCCTCCAGCATATTCTGGGAGAGAATGGAGAAGGCGTCCTCGTCCTCATGAAACCGTTCCAGAAGCAGCTGCTTCATGGCGCTTTCCGCAGTATCTATGTTTCCGTTTTCCGGAGCACTGACGGAGAAGGAGGAGAAGGAGGAAGAAACCGTGCTGGACAGCCGCATCAGACTGGTATAGGGAACGTAGGCCATCATGGAATTCTTGGTGAGAATGCCGGTAAGAGACTCGTCATCGTCTTTAAATACCCCAACCACGGTGTATTTCACCCCGTTCAGGGACAGCTCTTCTCCCAGACAGTCGGTGTAGCCGATTATATCCTCGGCGGTCTTTTCGGGGATGATGCAGACGTTGGTGTGGTTTTCTACATCCGCCTGATTGAGGAAGCGGCCCAGCAGCAGCGTCTGCCCGTTGATGGTGGCGTAGGCAGGGGTCGCACCGTAAACGGTCACGGTTTTGGTGGTGGAGCCGTATTTGCCGGTGGCACTGGCGGTTGCAGAGGGGGAAGCCAGACCGATGCGCTCATCTGCCATCCATTCATCCAGGGTATCCAGGGTGACGGGCTTACCCTTGTCATCGGACACGGTGACGGTCAATAGGTTGCTGCCCAGGCTGGAAATGGTGTCGGTCACCGTGCCGGTGGCGCCGGAAACCAGGCTTACCAGAATCACCAGGGCCATAACGCCAATGATAATGCCCAGCATGGTGAGGAATGCCCGGAATTTATTGCCGGAGATGGATTTCATAGCCATTTTAAATGCTTGAATCATGCTTCTACCTCCGTCAGCTGACCGTCCTTAATTCGCACGATGCGGCTGGCCTGCTTGGCAACCTCGTCATCGTGGGTGATGAGAACGATGGTATTTCCGGCATCGTGGAGCTCGTGGAAGATATCCATAATTTCAATGGTGGTCTTGGAGTCCAGGTTGCCGGTGGGCTCGTCAGCCAGGATGAGGCTTGGCTTTGTGACGATGGCCCGGGCGATTGCCACACGCTGCTGCTGACCGCCGGAAAGCTCCGTGGGCAGATGCTTGGCCCGCTTTTGCAGGTTTACCCGTGCCAGGGCGGCTTCTACCCGCTCCTTCCGTTCCGCCCGGGGAACCTTTTGGTAAATCAGGGGAAGCTCAACGTTTTCTTCTGCGGTGAGCTTGGAAATCAGGTTAAAGCTTTGGAATACGAATCCGATTTTCCGATTCCGGATTCGGGCCAGCTCGTTTTCCGTATAGTCTTCGATGGGGGTTCCGTCCAGAAGATAGGTTCCGGAATCCGCCGTATCCAGGCAGCCGATGATGTTCATCAGTGTGGATTTGCCGGAGCCGGAGGGGCCGATGATACTGACAAATTCACCGGGGGAGATATGCAGATTGGCTTTGTTCAGGGCGTATACCTTTTCGCTGCCAACCTGATAGACCCTGGAAATATCCTTTAAGTCGATCATGTTAGCCTCCCATTCCGGGCATTGCGCTCATACCGGAGGGCATCTTGTCGGGACGACCGGAGCCGCTGCCCTGATCATTGCCGCCGCTCATGCCTGCACCCATTCCGCCGCTCATACCGCCCATGGGGGAGAAATCCCCGGAGGTGGTAAAGGTCATGCCGCCGAAGGTGAAGGTCTGCTCCTTGGGGGTGTAATAAACGGTATCTCCCTCCTGCAGGCCGGAAACGATTTCCGTATAGGTCCCGTTGGACAGCCCCAGGGTTACCTCCACCATGCCGCCCAAGGTATCGGTTTCGGAATCGTAGGAGGTATAGACATAAGCCGTGGCGCTGGTTTTCTTGATGGCGTCTACCGGCAGCAGCAGGGCATTTTCAACGCCGTCAATGGTCACGTCCACGTCGGCGGTCATTCCGGAGAGCATATTCTTCTGCTTGGGCAGGGTGACCTTTGCGGAGTAAGCGCCGTCGGTTCCGGTGGGATCCACCTCTGCTATGGTGCCGGTAAAGGGCGTCTCCCCAATGGAATCCACGGTGACGGAAACCTCCTGACCCACCTTCAGAGAGAGAATGTCGGTTTCGTCCACGGAGACGGTAACGGACATGGTTTCATCGGGGTCCAGAGAGAAGAGAACCGTGTCTTCCAGAGGATCGGAGCCCAGGGTAACGGTATCCAGGTCGGTGGCGGACTGAATGGTGCCGTTTCGCTGGGCAACCAGACCGCCGTCCTTATAGAGCTTTACCAGCTCCTGATAAAGCTCTTCGTATTCCGCCCGGTCTTCCAGCAGCTTATCGTATTTGGAGGTATCGGAGGTGTCCGTCAGGGAGAACAGCTGATAGGTGGAGTAAACCTTGGCATTTTCCTTGGCAGTGACCGACTGGATGGTTCCGGCGTAGCCCGTGACCTTCACCGGCTGATGGATGTACAGCGTACCCTTCTGCCCGTTGACGGTGACTTCACTGTCAACCAGGGGGCCGTCGTCGGTGATCAGAACCGTTGCGGTGTCGGAGGTGACCTGATCGACTGTTCCTTCCCATTCTTTGCCGTTGCTGTCCGTAACCGTGACGGTGTCACCGGCGGCAAAGTCTGCGGCATCCAGGTCTACCGCCAGGTAGCCATCCATGGACAACAGAGCCAGAGCGCCCTTTTCATACATGACCGTTGCCACATCATCGCCCTTTTCGGCATAGATTGCCTTGACCCGACCGGGCACACCGGCATTGATGGTGGAGCTGACCTTGTCATTGCTGGCATCCCGCAGGTCGGAATCCAGGCTGTCCAGGTTCTTTTGTACGGTGGACAGGGTGGTCAGCACGGTGCTGGTGTTTACGCTGGCAAGAAGCGTACCCTCTTCCACGTCATCACCCTGCTCTACATAGAGCTTTTCCACCTTTACGGTAGAGGGGACGGACAGATCTTCCACATCCTCGCTGACCAGGGTGCCGCTGCCGGATACTGCAGCCTGAATGGAGCCAACGGTAACGGAGGCGCTTTTAATATTGGAAGAGCTCTGGGCAGTTACGGAATGCTGAACTCTCCGCCGGACATACAGCACGGCGCACAGCAGAATCAGCAGCACAACGGCTACGATGGCTATGACGCGCTGGAGCGTTTTTTTCCGCTTCCGGGCTTGGTTTGTGTTCGCCATAGGGGATACCTCCAGATTGATTCATTATTAAATAGTATCATTGTAGTGGTGAAAACTGAAGGCAATCTGAAAGAAATATGAATAGAGTGTAAACTTGCGGACTCTGAAAATGAAAACCACTGACTTTACGGATGGAAAAAAGTGTGGTACAATGTCGAAAAAGCACAAAAAACACAGAAAAGGAATTTTACCTATGGATATAAAAAAACGCAGCCTTCCCCGCCGCCTGCTCTGCGGCATTCTTGGGCTGAGCCTTGTGCTGAGCCTTTGCGCCTGCGGGCGGAAAACCAAGCAGACCGATACCCTGTGCCTGGGCATTGACGTTGCCAGATATCAGGGAACCATCGGCTGGAAGAGCGTTGCCGAGGCGGGGGTGAAGTTTGCCATGGTGCGGCTGGGCTACCGCACCGCCAAGGATGGCGTCATCACCGAAGACTCCAATGCCCGGTATAACCTCCAGGAGGCCAGCAAGGCGGGCATCCCTGTGGGGGGCTATTTCTTTTCCACGGCGGTGAGCGAGGAGGAAGCCCAGGAGGAAGCCCAGTGGGTGGCGGAGCTGGTTGCCAAGTATCCCATCACCTACCCCATTGTCTTCGACTGCGAGGGATTTGACGATCCGGAAAGCCGGCAAAAGAACATGACGGCCCAGGAGCGTACGGATGTGGCTCTGGCTTTTTTAAAGCAGATCAAAAAGCTGGGATATGAGGGAATGTTCTATGCCTCCAAAAGCGAATTAGAGGATCGGTGGGAAACAAAGCGCATTGAAAAGCGCTACAAAATCTGGGTGGCCCAATATCCGGAAGAGCCCTATCCCAATACCCCTGCTCCCGGCTACGAGGGAAAATATGATATGTGGCAGTATTCCAAAGCCTTCCGCATTGCAGGCATATCCACGGATGTGGATATGAATCTTGCCCTGTTTGCCTACGATGGCATAGAGCCTGCCAAGGATCCCGAACCGCCGGAGGAGGTGGGCCCCGACCCCGAAGCCATGATGGCCTTCCGGGAGGTGGAAGAGACGGTCACCGCCAAGGAGCGCACCAATCTGCGCAGCATTCCCAGCCAGGGGGAGGAGAGCAAGGTGCTCTATACCCTCTTAAACGGAGAAACCGCCCAGCGCACTGCCATCAGCGATGCTGGATGGTCCCGGGTGGTGTATCAGGGCCAGGTGTGCTATGCCGTCAGCAATTTCCTGACCACAGACCTGAGCTACGACCCTGCCGTTTCCGGGGGTGCGGATGGCTTTAAGACCCAGTTTGACAATGTGACGGAAACCGTCACAGCTAAGGATTCCGTAAACCTGAGAACCATTCCTTCTGTGGAAAGCGAGGATTCTCAGGTGATCGGGCAGCTGAAAAACGGGGAGAAGGCCCAGCGCACCGGCATCAGCAATAACGGCTGGTCCAGACTGGACTGGAACGGAACCACCTGCTATGCCGTATCCAGCTACCTGGTGCTGTTGGACGAAAACGGCAATGCGGTGGAAGTGGATACGGATGAGATCAAAACGCCCTTTGAAGAGATGGAGGACTATGTTACCCCCAAGGAAAAGGTGAATCTGCGCACTATGCCCTCGGTGGACAATCCTGCCTGCCAGGTGGCGGCGACCATTACCAGCGCCGATACCGTCAAGCGTACCGGCATTAACCGGGATGTGGGCTGGTCCCGAGTGGAATACAACGGGCAGACCCTCTACTGCATTACAAAATACTTAAACGAAGCCGGCTGATCGCCGCTGAAAAACACCGGGAGAGAAAGGAATCGGAAGAAAAATGGACAGCAGACACCACATCCGCCCCAAGCTGGGAATGGCTTATGGCTTGTTTTATCTTGGGTATATGGCGCTGTTTCCGTTTGAGGCGATCTACCTTACCTCTCTGGGATACGGTACGGAGGCGGTCGCGCTGCTGAGCACCTGCACATCCGTGGGGAATTTCCTTGTGCAGTTTCTGGTAGGGAGGATATCCGGCACAAAGGTCACCACCCGAAAGCTGATCCTGCTACTGTTGGCGCTGGCGGTTCCCCTTGGGTTTACGGTGGTGCGGTTCCATGGAAACCTGGCACTGGTGATTTTCACCGTTTTGCCGGTGACTTTGGCGGATTTTTCCCTGATTGGGCAATTGGACAGCTATACCCTTTCCACCCCGGAGGTGCACTACAGCTCCATGCGCACCCTGGGGAGCCTGACCGGTGCCGCTGCCACCATGTTTCTGGGGAGATTTTATACCCGGTGGGGCATTGACAAAATGTTTCTAATCCATGGCGCTTGCCTGGTTCTGTGCTTTTTAAGCGTTTTGCGGCTTCCGGAAGAGCCGGTATCGCCCAAAAGCAAGCAGCAGAGCAGGGGATCCGTAAAGACGTTTTTGCCCCTGCTTCTTGGGGGCGGGCTGCTGTTTTTGCCCTGGCGGGTGATTCTTGTATATCTTCCCGTTGCACTGCTGAGCCTGGGGGGAGATGCGTCCCATCAGGGGGTGGCAATGTCAATTATGAGTTTCAGCATTATGCCGGTGCTGATGGCCTACCCCTGGCTTCGGAAGCGGTGCAGTTGCCGCTGCCTGCTGACCCTGGGCGGCCTGGCAATGATTGCGCGCCTGGGCTGGATGGCAAACAGTACGGCACCCTGGATGCTGACGGCGGCGCAGCTGCTGGAGGCCCTATCCTATGGCCTGACCCAGCCTGCCATTATGGAACTGCTGGGCAGAGCCGCCCCGGAGCTGCGCGCCCGGGCGGTGAGTATATGGACGGGAATCCAAATGGCCCTGTGCACCGTAATTGCCAACGGCCTGGTATCCCTTCTGAACGGGCGGTGGAGCCTGAATGAGATTTTTGGCCTGATGATTCTGCCTACGGTGGCAGGCATCCTGGTTTTACTGTTTGCGCCCTGCACCAAGGAGGTTTGTGAGAATGCTGGATAAAAACGGAAACAAACTCCTGATTGGGGATATTGCCAAGGCGGCGGGAGTCAGCCCTACGGCAGTATCCCGGTACCTCAATTCCAGCGGCTACCTCAGCCCGGAAAAGGGGGACGCCATCCGCCGGGCCCTGGAGGCCCTGGGGGCACAGACCGAGGGGCAGACTTCTGCTGTCCGGGGGAGAAACCGCCGGGTTTTTGCGTTCCTCACGCCGCCCTATTCTCCAAATGCCAGTGCGCAGTTTGCGACGATGAGTTCCGTATTCTCTGAAATTGCCAAATCCAAAGGCTATGCCACCAAGGTGTATTCCGTCAATCTTGGCGAGCTGACGCTGATTCAGGCATTGGAGCAGGTGCTTACCGATCATCCCAGCGGGATTCTTGTGCCGGTGGTGCCCATGCTGTCCCTGGACAGGCAGACCCAGCAGTTTATTCAGGATTGCGAAGTCCCGATTGTACTCTTTTCGGAGTTTGCCACACCTTATTCCAGAATCCACAGCATTATCAATGACTTTGATACGGGAATTTCCCTTTCCATTGCACATCTGCGGGATATGGGATGCCGCCGTCTGGCGCTTCTGTCCCCGCCGGATACCCAGAGCAAATCCGCAGGACTCCAGCAGACAGCGTTCCGGGCCGGCACCCAGGAGGAACCCTGGCTGGAAAAGGCACAAATTTATACGTATCCCTGGAAGAATGGAGAGTTTGCCAAAGCCGGATATGCCTGTGCCAAGCTGGCCTTTTCCCAAGACCCGGATATCGATGGCATTATCGGTTGGACGGATGCCTTTACTGCCGGAATTTTGTGGTATCTCTACGAGATCGGCAAACGCGTTCCTCAGGATGTTAAAATTGTGACCCTGAATGAGGACTATTCTCCCTACCTTTGCCCACCGGTGACAACCTATTCCTTTTCAAACCAAGCCCTTTGCACGGAGGCGGTAAATTTGCTGATCACCCTGCAAAGTCCGGCCCAGCGGAAGAATATCCGGCACCTGTATATTGCGCCAACCTTCACAATCCGGGGCTCTACGGATGCTGAAATGCTTCCAAAGGAATGAAATTATTTGTGATTTCATGATGAATATTCATGTGAAAATTTCATTGTGAATAAATCATGAATTCCTGTGAAACTTTTTGTCGATTCCTCGAATGGATTTTTTGCCCCTTGCCTGTTATACTCAAAGCATCACAGGCAAGCGCGCAGCCGTTGAGAAAGTACCGCCCGCGCGGTACGAATTTTCCATTCGGAGGAGAATCTGTATGAAAAAGCTTTCAAAACGCACCATGGCTCTTTTGCTGGCAATGCTTATTTTTGCCGCCAGCGCATTGGTACTTCGGGCCAGCCTCACCGGCGGCTTTACCGTGGATACCAAAAACGTGAACATTGTAACGGATGAGGGCGTCAACCTCTCCGCAACGCTGTGGATTCCCAAGAATGCCACGCCGGAAACACCGGCTGCCGGTATTGTTGTGGCTCCCGGCGGCAATACGCCCCATGTTTTCTATGCCAGCTACAGCATTGAACTGGCACGGCGGGGCTATGTGGTTCTGGCATACGACTATTACGGAACCGTGGACTCCGGCATGACCACAGAGGGCAATTCCGGTGCCCTTGCAGCAATGAAGTATCTGTCCGGGCTGTCCTTCGTGGATGCCAACCGACTGGGCTCCACCGGTCACTCCAACGGCGGCGGTCAGGCTTCTGCAGCGATTCTCAGCGAATATGCCGCCCCGGCTGCCAAGCGCAGTGTGGTATTTGTAGGCTGCGGCGTGCCCGCTACCGAGCCGGAAGCCTATGATGGCGTGAATGTCATGGCGATATGGGGCAAGCTGGACGAGTGCGGTCAGGGCACCTTCTGGGATGTATACCACGAGGATAAGCTGAATTACGGCGGCATGGCTACCCTGACGGGAGAGGAAAAGGTACAGGTCGGCACGTACTACGGCAGCGCCGAGGACGGCAGCCTGCGGGTGCTGTATACCCCCAATACCTTCCACTGCATGTCCAATCTGATCCCCTCCAGCGTGACCAATATCATCCGCTTCTTTGACGATACCCTGGACGGCAACACCAGCACCCTGGCAGACAATAGCTTTGTGTACGTATGGCAGGAGTTTGCGGTGCTTGTAATGGCAATCTGCCTGTGCGTCATGGTTTTCCCTGTGGGCTATATGCTGCTGGATACCCCCTTCTTCTCCCAGCTGAAGCGCCCCGTTCCCGAAGCAACCGCTTCTTCCGATGCCAAGTTCTGGATTTTCCTGCTGCTGCCTGGCATCCTCTCCGCATTGATTGTAAAATCCACTGTTATCCAGGGCCAGACCATTATGGGCAAGCTCCCCAAGCTGTTTGATGTGCAGAGCACCAATGGCTTTGTATGGTGGTTCTTCCTGTCCGCACTGATCGGTATTGCCTTCTACATCGTCCGCAGCTTTGTGGACAAGAGCATTGACCGCCAGGCAGACCGGCTGCGGCTGAAAACCAGCGCAGGCAATGTGGCAAAGGCAGTGCTCCTTTCCCTGGCTGCCGTTGGCGTGCCCTATCTGTGCGCAGTGTTTGCAGAGCGGCTCACCGGCTGGTACGGACGCATCTTCCAGACCTATATGGCACCCATTGCCGCCGGAAGAGTTGGTCAGTATGTGGTTTACTATGTGCTGTTCTTCATCCTCTTTGGTGTGTATGCCTTCCTGCAGGCCGACGGCGTGCGGCTGAAGGGCGCATCGGACAGAACCAATTACCTGGTGTCCCTGCTGGTTAACGCCTTGCCTGCGGTGCTGTTCCTGGGCGTCCTTTACGGCAAGCTGATTCTGACCCATGTTACCCCCATTAACGGGCGGGAGATGTCCCGTGCCCAGGGCGCTATGATGGGTATGCTGCTCCTGTATTTCGCCGTGGCAAAGGTTGTCACCGGCTTCTACAAGAAGAGCGGCAACATCTATGTGGTTGCTGCCGTGAATGCGGCCCTCATCACCTGGCTGTCTGTGAATACCCAGCAGCTGATGTTGTAACCCAAAAGAACACAAACGCCCCGGATTTGAGCCCGGGGCGTTTGTGTGTTTATTTGCTGCCGTGACCGGCAGCGCTGGGGATATCCTGGAGCTGGAAGCGGTATTCCTGGTTGGCTTCCGGGTATTTTTTCCGGTCAACCTTGCTTAGAAACAGCTCCGTGGGGCGAACCCACAGAGAGCCGTCCCCATAGAGCTTGCGATAGATGACGCAGTCTGCCCCGGTTTCCGAATCTCTGGCGGTGGCTTCCACCAGATAGTAGTCTCCTTTAAAATGACGGTAAACGCGCCCGATCTGTAAGGTGTTCACAATAGAATCCCTCCCGATTTCTTTCCTCTATGATAACCGGAAAGAAGGTAAAAGTCCAGAATGAAATGGGGAAACGAAACGGGCTGCCATTGCCGACCGGTGTGCACCGATCGCAATGGCAGCCCGCTTTTGCAGATTACCCGTTAGTCGTTGGGTATGACCTTTACAAGGCCCTTTTTCCACATAATCCAGGAAATGAGAATCAGGATGGGGATCATAACGATCATCAGGATGCCGGCCATTCCGGTGGTGGCAATGCCCATGACGGTCAGGATGGATACCAGGATGACGGGGATGACGGCAGGCAGAAGCTTATTCTTAACCTTGGTCTTGCCGCTGCCCTTGCCCAGCAGACCCAGGCTCATGCATCCGAACAGAGCGGGCAGCAGGTAGTTGCTGGCGGTTTCAAAGGTCTCATTCTCCAGAAGGGGCCGGATAAAGGACAGCAGCAGCATACCCAGTGCCAGAATGACAATGGTCACGCTGGAGGAAACGGCGGTGGCAATCAGGGCAATGGCGTCGCCCTCAACGGTGCTTTGCTCAACCTTGGCAATCTTCTGGGCATTGATGATGCAGGGCATTTTCAGGTTCATCAGGTTGCCGGAGGCAAAGGTCAGGTAGCTGGAAGAGCCCAGAATGGGGGTGTAGCTGCCGATTTCGGCAACGCTCATGGGGAACATAATCACCAGAATGGACAATAGACCCGGCAGGCACATCTTAAAGCTGGGGGTGCACTTATAGAAAGCACAGACGATGAAGGGCATAGCCACCATGTACACGGTGAAAATGATCATAAAAATCCGACCGGATTTGTGAGCCCACTGGGTGAACGGATCCAGGGAATTCGGAGCTTTTTGTTTAGCCATTTTTGTTTCCTCCCTTATGCAAACAGTCTCACCCAGAGAATGCTGGATGCCATTGCAACGATCATAGCGATTGCCATGGTAAAGTCATTGATGATGGGGTGCTTCTTGGCAATCGTGCCGCAGATCACGCTGACAATCAGGCTGACGACCAGAGTCATGGTAGTGGGCAGGTCGGTAAAGACCAGGATAGGAATGTACACGCAGAACATAGCCAGCATGAAGCAGCCTGCCATAATCTGGCCCCATTCGCTCTGACCGGTTTTGGCCTTCATAATGCCGGTGGAGTACTTCTCGGCAAACAGCGTAACCATAATGGGGCCGCTGCAAATACCGATGGACATGACGATCATAATGGCGCCAAAAACGGTGGCATCGGAATTCAGTACCTCAGACAGCTGTACACCCAGGCCGTTGGCGGCATAGGAGGCAGCCATGGCCTCGTAGGACAGAGAACCGATGACGGACAGTCTCCACCAGGGGAGTGCTGCGCCCAGAGAAACCGTCAGGGTGATAAAGCCCAGCAGGATGGCAAGACTGGGAACAATGGAGGAGACAATGGTGGATTTTACAACGTTTTTAATGACATCACTTCCGATGCCCAGCTCTGCACATCTCTTGGAGGCCTTCTTTACGCTTATAATCGCGTAAGCAATGATGATGCCCAGACCAATCACAACCAGGCCGTACAGCAGCGGGCTGTTTGCAACAACAGATCCCTTTACCATGGTATTTTCCTCTCTTTCGTTTCTATTTAGTCTTTATGTTCTTCCAACCAACGGGTGGCGACATATACATAGGCGGCAGTTCCTTCGTACAGAACCTCGTCGTTGAAGTTTGCCTTGGGGTGATGCTGGGGGTAGGCGTAGTTTTCCTTATCGTCTCCGGTGGTTGCCAGCATCAGGGCGCAGGCGGGAATCTCATTGCTGATAAAGGCAAAGTCTTCGCTGCCGCCGCTGACCTTGTTGCCCGGTGCAATTACGGACATGGGCACAGCGCCGTTACCCAGGAGTTCCTTCATATACTTGGTGGTTGCGTTGCCGACCTCCATATCGGAGATCATAGGCGGGCAATGCTTTACAAATTCCACATCAGCTTCGCACCGATAGGCCTTTGCAATATCCTTGGCAATCTCGGTGACCCGATCCATCAGCATCTTTTCCACCTTGATGTCACCGGTGCGGATGGTGCCCTCCATCACGGCATTGTCTGCAATGACGTTGGGTGCGCCGCCGGCATGGAACATACCTGTGGTGATGACACCGAAGGTTCCCGGCTCCAGCTCCCGGCTGTGGAGCTCTGCCAGACCCACGTGGATATGGGCAGCAGCGGTGATGGGATCGATGGTCAGGTGGGGCATTGCGCCGTGACCGCCCTTGCCCTTGATGGTGATTTTATACTGGTCGCAGGAGGCCATGCCTCTGCCGCCATCCAGGATGGCGACCATTCCCTTGGGGAAGGGCATACCCGTCATGGAGTGGATCATCAGACCGGCATCCACCTTGGGATTTTCCAGGACGCCGGCTGCCAGCATTTCCTTTGCACCCTCCAGGGTTTCCTCGCCGGGCTGGAACATCAGCTTGACGGTGCCCTGAATTTCGTCCTCCATGCCCTTCAGCAGCTTTGCGGCGCCCAGCATCATGGCGGTGTGGGTGTCGTGTCCGCAGGCGTGCATCTTGCCCGGATTCTGGGAACGGAACTCCACATTGGTCTGCTCCTCCACAGGCAGGGCATCCATATCACCGCGGATCAGGAAGCACTTGCCGGGCTTTTTGCCACCAGCCAGCACCACCAGGCCGCCTTTGCCGCAGTCCTGGGGCTCGTAGCCCATTTCCTCAAGTTTTGCCTTTACAAAGGGCTTGGTGAATGCCATGTCCAAACCAAGCTCCGGGTGGCGGTGCAGCTCCCGGCGATTCGCCTGGATCTCCGGCTGGATAGCAAGAGCTGCCTGCATAACCTTCTTTGCGTCCATGTTTCATTCCTCCCATATTCTCTAGTGCATCAATACTTTATCGCACTAAATAAAATGAATGAAGTTAGTATAGCATTCCGATTTTGAATGTCAATGCGCATTTTGCTTTTTGTCGTTTCTTACAGTTTTTGCGGAAAGAGAAAACAGAAAACCGTCTAAGTGCTGAATAAGTAGGAAAAGCGAAAAATAAACGGAAATCCTGATATGCAAGAGAAACGGAAAAAAATTGCATTCACCGGCTGCATGAAAGAAAGGATAGCAAAATGTAAGCCCCCCGGTCAAACGACCGGGGGGCGGAACAATGCCTGCACAAGGCGCTACGTATTTTCTTTCCATGCCCGAATTGCGGCGGTCATGCGCCGGTCAATATCCGTTCGGGCTTGCCGGCACTCCTGTGGATGCTGCTTGGCTGCCTGGAAGCACATCCGCAAAAACAGCTGAGAGCCAACGGGCAGCATGATTTTCAGCATTCCTTCCGGAAAAACAAAGTGGGTTCCGTGGGGATAAACCACGGCTTCCACATTGCAGGTGTGCTTGCACCGGGCAAGGCGGGCTTCCATACGGTGGATATATCTGGCGGTATCCCACAGCACGTCATCCTGGGCGCCGATGAGCAGAAGCTTTCCCTGAATGTTTTCCACGGGGATGAATTCTTCCGGCGCAATGGGGTGGGCAGCCTCGGAATCGTCAAAGAGCTTCCGGGAGTTGACCATATCCCCGGTGCGGTTGCTTTCTGCGGCGATGCAGTGCCAATAGTCGGGGTGTCCGTAGCAGAAGGGCATATAGGCCAGGGGCTTCCCGTGGTAGGAAAACAGGGATTCTCCCTCTATGGGCCACTCTTTGCAGCCGTCTTTCTTGCCCTGCATAAATCCTTGCCATACAAAATCGCTGGGAGTCAAGGCAATGGTCAGGGTGATCGCCGGAAACATGGCAGCGGCGGTCAGTGCCAAAGTCCCGGTGGTGGATGCACCGGCAACGCCGATTTTTTCATTCCCATGGTTTCTTAACCAGGAAATCGCGGCTTCCAGCCGTTCCAGAGGATAGTTGTTGTGTCCATAGTCCTTTTTCCCCGGGGACATGGGTCTACTCTTCGCAGCGGTGCGTTTTTCTAACAGCCCCCCCGATTTCTCTATGGCTCCGTGGCGATGGACTACTTTCCTGTGATATAAACTGCAGTGGGGCCGTCTGCTCCGCCGATGATTCCAAGGGATTGGACGCCGGGACGGTTCCCGATCAGGGAGAACAGCAGAATAGCTGCCAGAACACCGGCAAGAAAATACCATGTTTTGGGGTTTGCAAGGTTCACGGTCCAGCCCAGACTGGCAGGCTTGCGGACGACCCAATTGCCGTCCTCCGGGTTGCGATAGCTGCGGGCTCCCCTGGCGGCATACCACTGCCGGACTTCTTCCGGTGTCCACTTTCGCTTTTTTGCGGTACTGTTTTTTCGGGGAGCGAAAGCAAGGCCTGCGCCGGAGAGGAAGAAAAGAATGGCGGTCAGGCTTTGCATCGCCAAGGAGTCGCAGCCCAGAATGCCCAGGGCGATCAACTGCCACCACCGGGGCGGCTGGAAGTCAGGCAGGAGAAAGGAAAGATAGGTGGGGCACAGGCCGATGCAGTAAAGAAAAATCCAGGAAAAGCAGGCAGCACGAAGCGCCGTTCCATGGGCAATGGGTTTCGGCTTCCGGAAATACGCCAGGGCATCCGGCAGCAAGTGCCCAAAGGAAAAGAGAACGCAGGGGAAAAGCGCTGTCCTGCAAAACCAGTATGGAACGGTGACGTAGTATCTCCTGGCGTAGGAAACACTCAGGGGCGTAAGCCATAGATAGAGGGTCAGCAAAACAATGCTCAGGGCGAGGTGCGCCCAGAAAGATTTGCGGGGCTTTGGGGACTCCGGGCCATAAATCAACTCCGTAACCTCCGTATCCAAAAGCTCGGCAAGTTTTGCAAGGGTTTCCACATCCGGTCGGGAGCGCCCGGTTTCGTAATTGGAAACCGTTTGACGGGTAACAAAAAGAAGCGCCGCAAGCTGCTCCTGGCTGTATCCCTTTTTCTCCCGCGCCAGCCGGATGTTCTTTCCAATGTCGCGCATCATAATCCCTCCTTATGGTGCCAATATAGCATGGGCGCTTCCAAAAGTCACGCAAAGTTTCTTTGCGGGGGTGGTTGCCGCAATATTTAGTTGCTGTCAAAATTGCAGACAAGCGAAAAGGAATTTGAAAACGTCCAACTTTTCATACAAAAAATCGGATGTTTTCCAACAAAAGTAAAAGAAATTTCCTGCGTAGAGAATATCTGCAAAAGTTGGCTTTGCAGGTACTTCTTCACTATTCACTATTCCTTATTCCTTCCCAAAACACCTGAATGCGGTTTTAGTGAAGAGTGAATAGTGAAGAGTGAATAGTGAAGAGTGAAGAAGTAAAAAGTAAAACACCTGAACGCTTTTGCATTCAGGTGTTTTTGTGGGGGAAAGGTGGGTTCGAATCCACTTCCCGGATCCCACGCAAAAAAGGGCACCACCTGACGGTGATGCCTTTTTCTGGTGGGGGAAGGTGGATTCGAACCACCGAAGCTATAAGCAGCAGATTTACAGTCTGTCCCCTTTGGCCACTCGGGAATTCCCCCATATTCACTTTGCCTTTTGTGTGGAGCCGGTAGACGGACTCGAACCCCCGACCTGCTGATTACAAATCAGCTGCTCTACCAACTGAGCTATACCGGCAGGTTATCCGCTCACGGAAAGCCTTTGTATTATACCATAATATTCCCAATTGTCAAGATATAACCCCGGGTTTGCGGCCAAAATTTTTGGCAGCCCCTTTTGGGGGCTGCCAAAGGGCGGCGGGAAAATTTATGCTCTTTCTGCGGTGATGCTCTGGTCGGGCTTAATGAACATTGCAGCGCCAACCACACCGATTACGGCGAAGAGCACCAGCATGGTAACCTGAGCGGTCATGCTGGTCAGGAAGCCCAGCAGCACAACTGCCACAACGCCACCGGCGTTGGCAGAGGCCAGAATGATGGAGCTATAGCGACCGGCTGCCAGACGGGGAGCAACTCTTGCCATATCGGACTGAACGTGCATGGACAGGAAGCTCATGGTAATTGCCAGAACGGCGCGGGCGACTACGACAATACCGATGTTGCCGGACAGCAGCATACCAAATACACACAGGATGTTCACGGCAGCAACCACAGGGGTGATCTTAGTGGTACGCAGAGCCTTGGCGGCAATGGTGGGCAGGAAGAAGTAGCACAGCAGCTGCACAACGGTGGCAACCGTGGTGGGCAGGGAGGCGGAAACACCGTCAAAGCCCTTACCGGCAAGCAGCGCAGGCAGCCACATGGACAGGGAAATGCCGACACCCATATAGCCGATGTACAGCAGGCACAGGGCAACGCAGCTGGTGGTTTCGCTCTTGGTGAACTTGTAGCTCTTGGCGGCGGCCTCGGCGGAGGCATCCTTTTCCTTTACGGTCTTGATGCCGGTGAAGTCAACATCCACCTTGGCAATGACAAGCATACCGATGACGCCGACTACCAGGGAGATGGCGAAGAACACCCAGAAGGAATCTCTCCAGGTCATGCCGCCGTTTTCAATCAGCCGGGCAGCCAGAGCGGAGCAAACCATGCCGCCCAGGGAGGAGCTGATCATATTCACACGGAGCATCTTGGCGGGATCCTTCACATCCAGAGCGCGGAGCACCTGGGTGTTGCAGGGGGTGCACAGGGCGGTTGCCAGGGAGTTGATGGAAACCAGAACCATCAGCATAATGGCGGAATTTGCCACGGGGAACAGGGCGAAGGCCACCAGCTGGGCAATGCAGGTAATGATCATGCCCTTCTTGGCGCCTACCTTATCCACAAAGCGACCGGGCAGGGTCATGGCAACGGCGGTGAGCACACCGCCCATGGAGAAGAAGATGCCCATCATGCCGGCGCTCATGCCCACATCGCCTGCAAAGTAGGCGGCGAGGACGGAGGTCAGCGTATTGAACAGGGCACTAATGATGTAGTTCGCAGAACTCATCACAAAGATTTTGGTTTTGTTGCTCATAAGTAGATCTTCCTTTCTGTAATCTTACACCCAATGACCGTCGGACATAATGAGTTCCCAGGTTCCGTCTGCCAACTGGCCCTGGATGCACATATCATCCGAGCCAATCATAAAGTCCACGTGGAGCTGGCAATCGTTGAAGCCGAGCTTTTCCCGCAGTGCAGCATCGTTGGGGCCGTAAGCATTGCCGATAGCCAAATGACAGGAGGCGTTTTCATCGTACAGCGTGGTATAGAAAACGCGGTTCAAGCTGGCGATGGGGGAGGCCTGATCGATAAGTGCCATCTCTCCGAAATAACGGCCGCCTTCGTCAATGTCAAGAATGGAACCCAGCAGCGCCTCTCCCTGTTCTGCTTCATAGCGGACGATTTTGCCGTTCTCCAGATACAGCTTGAATCCGTCGATAATCTGTCCTCTATAATTCAGCGGCTTTGTAGAGGATACATAGCCGTTTGCAGAATACTTGTTGGGGGTGGTGAAAACCTCCTCCGTGGGAATGTTGGGCACAAATACTCGCCCATCGGGCATTTCCATACAGCCGCCCATCCACATCTGGTGGTCTACGGGGGCGATGGTCAGGTCGGTTTTGGCGCTGCGGTAGTGGAATGCCTTGTACTGCTTGCTGTCCAGCTTCTGCTTGCGCAGGGTGGTGTCGGCAATGTACTTTTTCCAGGCTGCCACGGGGTCTGCACAGTCGCAGCGGCAGCAGGCGAATACGGCGTCCCACAGGGCGCTCAGACGCTGCTCCTGGGGAAGATCCGGGTAGACAAGGTCTGCCCAGCTCTGGGTGGGAACACAGGCAATGGTCTGACCGCATTCTCCGGCTTTCTCCCGGAAAATGCTCCGGGCAGCCACATCGGCGGCAGCCTTTTGGTTTACCTTTTCGGGGCTCAGGCCGGAAAAGGTGGTCAGATCTACGGTATCCAGCCGGATAAAACCGGCGCCTTTGGCAGCGCAATGCTCTGCCAGGGAGGTGTGGGCTTGGGTTACAGAAAGGTCTTGGTGGGCCAGCTGGATCGCCTGGAGAGAATCGCATTTCCACAGCACCTCTACCTCAGAGGCACCTGCCAGATAGGCCTGCCGGGCAATTTCGGCGGCAAGCACCGATTCCTCTACAGGGGATTCAATGCAAACGGGTTGACCCTTTCGCAGATCCAGACCGATCTTCACCAAAACTTCCGCATACTTGCTTAGTTTTTCCTGAAAATCCATGATATACTTCCCTTCTCGTTATATGACGCCCACCGGGCGGGGTAAATATACTCTGCCGGGGCATCCTTGGAAGGGAAGCACCCGGTGCTATTTTTTCAGATTCGCAATGTAACGATAAATGGAAACCTCAGAGCAGTAGAGCTTTTCCGCTGCCTGGGTGATCATGCCTTTTACCGTAAAGACATCCGCCGAGACCAGCTCCGCCATGATGGCTCTGCGAACCTTGGGGTTGAACTTTTCCGGGGATTGGGCATCCTTGCCCATGACATTTAGAATGGCCTCGTCAATCCGCTCTGCGGCGTGCTCTGCCACGGTGGGGGTTTCCGGCTTTTCTACGGTGCTGATTTCGATGCAGTCATCCCGATTTTTGAGATTGTGCAGCAGACTAAAGGGCATGGAGAGCTTGGTGTCCAGATTGGACATATAAAGAAGCTCCTGGGCAATTTCAAAGTATTTGTTCTCCCGGAAATTGATTGCCAAAATTCCGTCAATGCCCATTTCCGGCTGCTTGACATACAATAGGCCGGTGTTGGCAACCTTTTCTCCGTCGTAGATGGTGGTCAAGGCGGTGCAGTAGGCATTGGGTTTCAGCGCGCCGGATGCAACCATTCCCCCGATTTTTTCCGGCAGAGGCCTGGAAAACTGGGCAGCCGTCCGGGAAACGGCATCGGTTTCGATGCAGGTGCCAATAGCATCCTCCCGGAGATTGTAGAAAACAACATTGTAGTCAGGGCCGAGGGCATCCGTCAGGAAGTTCATCAAAATCATCAAAGCGTCCATTGTGCAGATTCCTTTCCGTCATTCGTTGAATTTTTGCCTGATCAGTATAGCACAATTCTTTCTCACTTTGAAGGTTTTTCCGATTTTTATGCCGGGTGACGGTCAGAACAGAATCCAGCCCACCGCCAGATAGGCGATTGCGCAGATTAAAAACAGAATCAGCTTGTAGGGCAGGAGCACCTGGGCACTCTGGGCCACATCCACGCCGGAGGCCATGGAGGACATGATGAAGATATCCGATACGGGAGAGGTCTGATCCCCAAACTGGGAGCCGCCCATGCAGGCGGCGAACACCAGGGGGATGGATAGCCCCAGAGCGCCTGCCAGGGGGAGCATCACGGGGCTGATGATAATCACGCCGCTGGCGAAGCTTCCGGTGCAGTAGGCAACCAGACCGCCCAAAAGGAATGCGGCTGCCGGTAGAAACTGCCTGGGAATGCCGCCGCTGAGGAGGGCAACCATGTAGTCCCCAAAGCCCAGGTCATTCACGGCAGAAGCAAAGGTGAAGGCCAGCAGCAGGATCATAAACATGGGCGCAATGCTTTTAAAACTGGAAAAGACCCGTCCGGAAATATCCCGGAAGTGCATCTGCCCCCGGATAATGGGGTAAACAAAGGCAACCACAGCACCAAACAGGGCGGCAGAGGCCATTTGAAAGGTTCCGGTGCGAAGATAGGAGAGGAAAAACACCAGCAGCATTGCCGCAATGGGGATGACGAACGCGCCGATGTCGCCGTCCGGGGCCTGATCGGTATCCAGCAGGGGAACGGCGCCATACTCCCCGTAGGAGAAGTCCGGCTCCATGCAGCGGGCTTCCCGCTTTTTCATTGGGCCAAAATCCGGAAGGATTTCTGCGGCGAAGAGCCCGGCGGCAAGAATAGAGCCGATGGCGAAGAAGTTCCAGGGGACGGATTTTAGGTAGACCCCGTAGCCGTCCGTTCCCGTGAAGCCGGAAAGAATGCCGGCCCCAAAGAGAATATACATGGAGTAGGGCATCATGCTCAGAAAATTGGAGCCGGTGGAGGATACAATGTAGGCAAGCTTTTCTCTGGGAATGCGGTAATGGTCTGTAATGCTCCGGGCGACCGTGCCTGCGCCCACTGTTGCCATGCCGTCATCCGTTGCACAGAGGATACACAGCAGCCAGGACAGAAGTTTTGCTCCCCGGCGGGTGGTCACTCGCTTTTCAATGGCCTTAGACAGGGCCCCGAAGCCGCCGCAGGCATTGATCTGCCCCATGAGCACCCCGACAATCACAATGGTCAGGAGCAGCTGGGCGTTGTTTTGCCAGCCCTGGAGCATATATTCATCCACAATGGGGGCTAGAAAACTGAGACCGTTGGCAATGACGGAGGCGGCGGTAATGCCGATGAGCAGCGAAGCTACGACGTCCTTCTTTACCAGCGCAATCACAATAACGAGAATCGGCGGGAGTACCGTCCATACGCCATACATTGTCACCAGCCTCCTTTCTATGACCAGAAGCGATAATAATTTATCAATTTCTGCTATGCTATCATAATATATTATCATTGTCAATATAAAAATGAAATTATTTTATTTAGTAAGTGCAAAATATGAAAAATTATTCTCTCTACAAGGTGAAAAAAGCGTTTGCCTGTATTTGCTTGACGGGCAAACGTTTTTCTATGAAACAATTCTGTGCCTTTTTTCTCGATTATGCCCGACCGGGCGTTTCCCTTTTTGCACTGCGCCCGAAAACGCAAAGAAGCGCAATGACCGGAGCCATTGCGCTTCTTGCAAAATCTTCTATTTATTCGATGGCGATCTCTTTTATTTCCAGCTCGTTGCCTTGCTGCAAATAGGTGTGCTCGCTGCCGCAGTGGGGACAGATCTTGCCCTGGGGAACGGTGGGGTAGGTTTTTCCGCAGCTTTCGCAGTAGGTAATGGCGGGGATGGGCTCCCACAGGAGCTCACAGTCCTCCAGCATGGGGTGACGCTTACAGTTCCACTTCCATACATCGATCAGGTAGGAGGGAATCACCGTAGATACTTCTCCGATTTGCAGCGTAACCCGGCGCACTCTCTGCCCCTGGTTCTCCTGGCAAATATTCATCACACTGTCCGCAATGTGGAATACAACGCCTAATTCGTGCATCAGTCTTTCTTACCGCCCAGCTTGGTGACGATGGTCTGGCCCAGGCGCTTGCCTGCCATGGGCAGAATGCCCTTGACCTTGTCCTCGGCCTTCATCATCTTGGAGCACTCGGGGTGATCCCGCTTCAGGTGGATGGCATCGAATACGCACTTGGTTGTGCAGACACCGCAGCCAATGCACTTGTTGGGGTCAACCCAGCTGGCGCCGCAGCCCAGGCATCTTGCGGTTTCAATCTTCACCTGCTCGGCGGTGAGGGTCTTGTGGGCATCCCGGAAGGAGTGCTTGGGAATGCTTTCGTCCATACCGGCTTCCTGACGGCCTGCGTGGTCGTAGCCCTCTACATGGATGTTGTCCTTATCCAGCATGATGAAATCCCGACGGTTCCGACCGGTCTTCATGTCGGCGCCCTTGTGGACATACCGGTGGAGGGACTCGGCGGCGCACTTGCCCTCTTCAATGGCATCGATGGCGAACTTGGGCCCATGGTAGACATCGCCGCCCACAAAGATATCGGGTTCGGCGGTCTGGTAGGTCAGGCTGTCTGCAACGGGATAGTTGCCCCGCCAGAATTCCACCTTGGTGCCCTCCAGCAGGCCGCCCCACTCGATGGCCTGACCGATGGCAAAGACCACGTGGTCGGCATCCAGCTCCATGGTTTCATTCTCATCGTAGACAGGGGAGAAACGCTTGGTTTCGGGATCAATGGTGCGCAGGCACTTCTTGAAGACGATGGCGCTGACGCGACCGTTTTCGTCCACCTTCAGCTCCTTGGGGCCCCAGCCATTGCAGATGGCAATGTTCTCTTCCAGAGTTTCGGAAATTTCGTTATTGGAGGCAGGCATGGTTTCCCGGGATTCCAGGCAGACCATGGAAACCTTGGCAGCGCCGAAGCGCTTTGCGGTCTTTGCGCAGTCCACGGCAACGTTGCCGCCGCCTACGACCACCACGTTTCCTTCCATCTTCTGGTTCTCGTCTTCCAGAGCATGGTGCAGGAATTCCACGGCAATGGAGGTGCCCACAGCGGTGTCGTTTGCAACACCGGGACGGCGACCGCCCTGGCA
This sequence comes from uncultured Oscillospiraceae bacterium, assembly GCA_934589065.1. Lineage (GTDB taxonomy): Bacteria > Bacillota > Clostridia > Oscillospirales > Oscillospiraceae > Faecousia. Next base: position 28,526 of record CAKTNN010000007.1, on the reverse strand, counting down.
GCCGATGGCGATATAGAAGGCCTCGTAGCCCTGGTCACGGAGCTCGGGAATGGTGACATCCTTGCCGACCTCTACACCGCACTTGATTTCCACGCCCAGCTCCCGGATCACCTGGATTTCGGCATCGATGATGTTCTTTTCAAGCTTAAAGGAGGGAATACCGTAGGTCAGCATACCGCCGGGCTTTGCGCTCTTTTCAAAGACCGTGGGCTTGTAGCCCTTGGTAGCAAGGTAATAGGCAGCAGAAAGGCCTGCAGGGCCGGAGCCAATGATGGCGATTTTCTGTGCCCAGTGCTCCAGACGGTTGGAGGCGATGACCACAGGGGGAATGTAGCGGGTTTCGCTGTTCAGATCCTGTTCAGCCAGGAACTTCTTGACGGCATCGATGGCGACGGCCTCGTCGATGGTGCCGCGGGTGCAGGCCTCTTCACAGCGCTTGTTGCAGATACGACCGCAGATGGCGGGGAAGGGGTTATCCTTCTTGATGAGGGCCAGGGCCTCCTGATACTTGCCCTGGGCAGCCAGCTTCAGGTAGCCCTGAACGGCAACGTGAGCGGGGCAGGCGGTCTTACAGGGAGCGGTACCCTTGTCGTAGCAGTTTTTCCGGTTGTTGTCCCGGTAGTCGGGATCCCAGTGCTCCGGGCCCCAGGAAATGGAGTTGGGCAGCTCGTGCTTGGGATACTCCACGACCTTGCCTTCCTTATCGCACAGCTTCTGGCCCAGCTTGACGGCACCGGCGGGGCAGTACTCTACGCACTTGCCGCAGGCCACGCACTTCTCGCGCTCCACCTCGGCGGTGTATGCGGAGCGGGAAAGGTTGGGGGTATTGAACAGCTGGCTGGTTCTCAGAGCGTTGCAGATCTGCACGTTGCAGTTGCAGATGCCGAAGATCTTGTTTTCGCCGTCAATGTTGGTGATCTGGTGGACGAAGCCGTTGTCCTCTGCCTTCTGCAGAATCCGCATGGCTTCTTCGTAGGTGATATCGTGGCCCTTGCCGGTTTCCCGGCAGTAGTCGGCGAAGTCGCCCACGCCAATACACCAGGAGGCGGGATCGTCTGCGCAGCCCTCGCCCATCACACCGCGGCTGGCGCGGCAGGAGCACTGGGCAACGCCGATGTGGCCCTCATACTTCTTCAGCCAGTAGCTCAGGTGCTCGATATCCAGGCTCTGGTTTTCCATGGGGATGGCCTTTTCTACGGGAATGACGTGCATACCAACGCCGCCGCCGCCGGGAGGCATCAGGTGGGTCTTACCGGCCAGGGGCACGTAGGTCATCCGCTCAAAGAAGGCAGCCAGCTCCGGATGCTCCTGCAGGCGGGTATTGTAGGAGATTTCGCCCCGCTCATCGTAGCAGGGCTTTTCGCCGCTGCCGCTTTCATCAATGTTCAGCAGCTCTGCAGAGCCGGGGACGTACATGGGCACAAAGTACCGCCGCTCGGACTGGGGAGCGGTGCGCCCGTTGTGATCGTAGTGGTAGCCGTAGTCATACTCCAGCAGGCCCAGGAAGCTCAGCTGATCCAGAACCTCCTGGAAGTGTGCCTTGTCTTCCTCTTTCACCTTGCACAGCTTCCACAGCTCGGGCACGGTGTGGGGCTTGCGAACCTTCATTGCCAGCATGATGTCGCACATTTCGTCGGTGAGGACGGCCTCCAGACCCCAGTATTCGGCATCGTTGGAGGTGACCTTTCCCAGCTTGTGCTCAATCACGTCGGTAATCATCTTGCCGACCTTCAGCACCTTTTCCCGGGGGGCGGGGTCACCCTTGGCTGCGGGCTCCAGGGCCCTCTTCTGCAGTTCCTTATCAATCATGAAGTTCTTCCTGTTCCTTTCTATTAATCCTGTTTCCAGTTATGGACTTTTTCGGCAAGCCAGTCGGCAAGGGCCTGCACCCCTTCGCCGGTTTTGGCACTGATGGGGAAAATGCGGATATTGGGGTTGCGCATTCTGGCGTACTCCGTAACCTTTTCCATGTCAAAGTCGAAGTAGGGCAGCACATCGATTTTGTTGACGATCATGGCATCGCACACCTGGAACACCAGGGGATACTTGAGGGGCTTGTCGTGCCCTTCCGGTACGGACAGAATCATCATATTCAGTGCGGCGCCGGTATCGAATTCGGCGGGGCAAACCAGATTGCCCACGTTTTCCAGAATCACCAGATCCAGGCCGTCTGTGCCCAGCTGGCGCACACCCTGCCTTGTCATGTCGGCATCCAGGTGGCACATGCCGCCGGTATGGAGCTGAATCACCTTGGTCCCGGTGGCGGCGATGGTTCCGGCATCCACATCGGAATCAATGTCTGCCTCCATAATGCCGGTTTTTACATCCTTCGGCAGGGCAGCCAGAAGCTTTGTCAGGGTGGTGGTTTTCCCGGAGCCGGGAGAAGACATCAAATTCACAAGAAAAGTGCCCTGCGCCTTCAGCTCCTGGCGCAGCTTGTCTGCATCTTTATTGTTGTCGGCAAAGACGCTTTGCTTTACCTCAATTACGCGGTACGAATCCATGAAATCCTCCTTAATTGCATCGCATTCCTCCGTAAAACGGTGGAATACCCCCTCTTTCACTCATAACTATACACGATGGGTATAGAAATGTCAATTGCACACCACGCTGCCAAATGCCCAAAAATAGTGGAAAACCCACAAAAAGAACCGCTTTTCCTTCCGCTGATTTTTAAAAAGTGCAATAATGCAGGGGCGGCAGCGGAGAATCCCTCAATTATGAGCAATAGCACCAAAAATATCGATTTTATTATGCCGAAAACGTGAACAATTTGTGAATAAAAACGAATGATAAGGCGCTTATCCGTGTGATAGAATAAGAAAAGACTCCGTTCCGCAGTGGAAAGGAAGAAGCGAAGGGGGAGAAAAGCTTGCCGAGACGGTGAAAATGTGCCAGGATGTGACCAGAGCCATCGACCATGCCATGACCGCTCCCATGACGGACTGCAACGTGTGCAGCCTGAAAAAGGTCTGCGACGAGGTAGAGGGCATTCGGGAGCTGCACTTCGGGAAAAAGGAATAATGCCGTGCAGGGAGGGCAAGGCGCCGCGCTGTTGCAGCGCAGCCCACACACGCCCTGCCTGCGTCATTCTCAGGCGTGGTACACCAATGATAAAACGGAAAAAACACCGCAGATAGCCCCTTGCGCGGGGGCCAATCTGCGGTGTTTTGCCATATAACGGAGGAATCCCGGAATTGACGCCGGGGAAAAATCCGTGTAAGATAAGGAAAACACAAAGGAAAAGCAGGTGAAAGCATGACCGATAGTGTTCTGCTTGCCCACGCTCTGGCGGAGCAGGTGGCAAAAGCCGGAGGGCGAACCTTTTTCGTCGGGGGCTGCGTCCGGGATAAGCTCCGGGGTACGGAAAGCAAGGATGTGGATGTAGAGGTACACGGCATCCCGGCAAAAAAGTTGGAGGAGCTGCTTGCTGCCCTGGGCGAACCCACCCAAATGGGCAAGGCTTTTGGGGTTTACGGCCTGAAGCACTGCGATTTGGATATTGCCCTGCCCCGGCGGGAGCAGGCCACGGGCCGGGGACACCGGGATTTTTCCGTGGATACCGACCCCTATTTGGGGATAGAAAAGGCGGCCCGGCGGCGGGACTTTACGGTGAATGCCCTGATGGAGGATGTACTCACCGGGGAAATTGAAGATCCCTTTGGCGGAAGACGGGACCTGGAGGCGGGGGTGCTGCGCCACGTGTGCGGGGATAGCTTCCCGGAAGATCCCCTGCGGGTGCTCCGGGGGGCTCAGTTTGCCGCCCGGTTTGGCTTCCGGGTGGCGGAGGAGACGGTGGCGCTGTGCAAGACCATGGATTTGTCCGCTCTTCCCAGGGAGCGGGTGCTGGGAGAAGTTTGCAAGGCCCTGGGAAAAGCAGAGCGGCCTTCCATATTTTTTGAGGTGCTGCGTCATGAGGAGCAGCTGCAAATCTGGTTTCCGGAGGTGCAGGCGCTGATTGGTGTGCCGCAGGACCCGGTGCATCACCCGGAGGGAGATGTGTGGAATCACACCATGGGGGTGCTGGACGGGGCGGCCAGGCTGCGGGACGCTGCCCAAAAGCCCGAGTGGTTACGGATGGCGGCCCTGTGCCATGATTTTGGAAAACCGGAAACCACCAGGGTGGAGGGAGCCCGGATCCGCTCCATCGGTCATGAGGAGGCGGGGGTTCCCCTTGCGGCGACGTTCCTGGAACGGCTGGGTGCACCCAAAGAGGAAAAAAAGTATGTGGAAAACATGGTGCGTCTGCACATGCGGCCCAATGCCCTGGCAGGGAGCAATGCCGGGATAAAGAGCACCAACAAGCTGTTTGACGAAAGCGTCTGCCCGGAGGATTTGATTTTGCTGGCAAACGCCGACCGGATGGGGCAGGGGAAACCCTACGGCGAGGAGGCCGCCTTTCTCCGGGCCCGGCTGGAAAGCTACCGGGAAACGATGGCAAAGCCCTATGTTATGGGCAGGGACTTGGCCCAGATGGGCTTTGTCCCGGACAGTCGGTTTTCTCAGGCTCTGGCCTTTGCCCACAAGCTCCGCCTGGCGGGGATTCCCAAGGAGGAGGCCCTGAAGCAGACGGCGGTATACCTGAGAAAGCTGAAATAAACGTGCCGGAATGATGCAGAGCGGTTGAGGGGCACAATAAATTTCTTCATTTCTTCATAAAAAAGCGGCAGTCTCCTGCCGCTTTTTTATCGTGCGCCCATGAGCGCGAGGGCTGCCTGGGCGGTTTGCTGAATCTGCCGGGTATTGGAAATGCTTGGCGTTCCGTCCCCTTTTTGCGGGCCGTACATTCCAAAATAAGCGTGACAGCCGCCGGGAATTACCGTTTCCCGAAAGTCTTCCGGAAGGTTTTCCTTACCGCATTTTAAATCAGACCAAAATGGGAAAGAGCCTTGGCAATGCCGTCCTTCATTACGGGGGCGGTGATGTATTCCGCTTTGGCCTTGAGCTCCTCCATACCCTCGCCCAGGCATACGGTGTGGGCGGCTACGGAGAACATGGGCAGGTCGTTGGTGCTGTCGCCGATTGCCATGGTATCCTCCCGGGAAACACCCAGGTGGTCCAGAAGAGTCTGCATCCCTTTGGCTTTGGAGTGGCCTTTCAGGACATACTCCGTAAAGCCGCCGGAGCCCCGGTGGATGATTTCAAAGTAAGGGGCCATGGCCTGGTGGAACAGAGGCGTTCCGGCAGGGTCGCCATCCCAGGTGACGAATTTCAGAAAGGTGGGGTGGGCCTCGATGCTGCAAAGGGGGAATCCCTTCTGGAGCATCCGGGTCATTTCCAGCGTTTGGCTGGGATTCCCGCAAAGCTGGGGGTCATAGATGAGGGAGCCGTCGTCGTCTTCGTACAGAGGCCGGACGTGAAACCGCCGGGCCTGGGCGCTGACGTAGTGGCACAGGCTTTCCTCCGGGGCACTGTGGGCGAGCCAACGGTCATCCAGCCGGATTTCCATTCCGCATCCGCAGACCCAGGCAGCAAAATCCATGGCCCGCACTCTGGCATCGATGTGGGAGAAGGGCCTGCCGGTGTTGACCACCGGGATGTGCCCCCGTTTCCGCATTTCCGTTACGGCGGCAATGGTGGAAGCGGGGATTGCCTGGGTTTCCTCATCTACGATTGTGCCGTCTATGTCAAAAAATACTACCATTTCGGTTCCTTTCTGTGGTGATTTCGTTATGCGTCTGCTCTTGCGTAGGCATTCTTCATGCCGTTGCTGCGCTCAAAGAGCACCTTATCCAGGGTATCCTGGGAGAGCTCCTGAATCATGTCGGATAGCTCCTGATTGGCGCTGAGCCGGAGCTGTATGCGTTTTTCCTCGTCCGCCTGGGCAAGAAGCAAGTGATCGTACCGGTTCAGAATTTCGTGGGCCTTGGAGGCGGCGGCAAGCTGATAGCGCTCAATGTGGGCAAGGCAGGTTTTATAGGAGGCGTCTGCCATGGCGGCGATCATGCGGCTGACCCAGTAAAAGCTGTCGGTGGTGGCATGAGCACCGGTATTGGAGAGGTATTCCGGCACCTCCGGCACACGGGAATACATGGGCAGGCTGACATTGAAGGCATTGGAGCCGAAGCTGATCCACTGCACGGCGGCACAGTCCGCCCGCATACCGGGGCGCAGCTGGTTGATGGACAGCAAATCCGTCCGGTTGATGCCGATGGAGCGGTAGGCGCCCCGCATTTTGCTGTCGCCGTAGGTGGCATAGGGATCGTAGGGGGTGCCCTGATAGTGGGACGACAGCAGGTATTTTACATCCTCAATGGTGACCTTCCGCTCGGGACGGACACACCATGGCAAATCGTCATCCGTGGGGCGATAGTCGGCATCAAGTCCGTCCCACTGGAAGCTGTGGGGCAGCAGATAGCGCAGCATGAACCAGGCCCGGGGGGTATTGTACACATGGTCAGAATCCTCGTGTGAGCCAAAGGCTGCCCGGGGGTCAAAGGGCCCTTCCATGGTCAGATCCAGGTGGTGTTTTTCCACAAACTGGGGTAGATCCTTGGAAAAGAGGTTTTCCCTTCCTGCACTGTCCTTAAAATCCAGCCGGTCGATTCCCAGCTGATTGGGCATGACCACCACGCCGTCATCCGGCACCTTCCGGGCCATCCAGTGGTGACCGCCGATGGTTTCCAGGAACCAGATTTCCTGCTCATCCTGGAAGGCAATGCCGTTCATTTCGTAGGTTCCGTAGGTTTCCAGCAGCGTGCCCAGACGCTCTACGCCCTCCCGGGCGGAGCGGATGTAGGGCAGCACCAGCATTACCAGGTCTTCTTCCCCGATGCCGCTTTTTACCAGGGGGTCTGCTCCCAGCACCCTGGGGTTGGAGGTGATGGTTTCCGTGGCGGTCATGGAAACATTGGCTTCGTTAATGCCGCTGGCAGCCCAGATCCCCTCTCCTTCCAGGGCGTTGGGGGCGGCGGTGTGGGCCAAAGCATCCCCGGGCAGGGGAATTTCTGCATGGGAAAGAACGCTTTTGTATGTGGCGGGTTCTTTCCGGGCGGGGATGATCTGCACTTTTTTCGCGGTGTAGTGGAAGGAGCCTGCATCGTCGTTCCGGGCGATGACGGTGGAGCCGTCGCAGCTGGCGGCCCGGCCTACAAGAATGGTCGTACAGGGCATGGTGGTTTCTCCTTTGTATTGTATTTATACGCCTCCGGGCAGCCCCAGGGCGGCGGTGGTGAGAATGCCCAGGCAGGCATTGTAGATGGAATCAAACTGGCTTAAAGGCAGGGGATTTACGCCGGAACCGGCCTCAACGGTGTAGCCGGGACGGCGAAAGGTTTTGATAAACCAGTCCTTGTAGCCGGCAAAGCCGGATTCATAGGGGGTGGTTTCCAGAGCGTAGCCGGACAAACGGGCAAATTCTTCCCCCAGTTCCTTAGCCCCGGGCACTTCAATGTCATCATACTTCCAGTAGATGGTTTCTCCCTGGGTATGGAAGGAAAGAATCAGGCTTGGGTCCAGATAGCGGGTGAATTCCGCCATGGCGATGCTCTCCCGCTGGGTCAGGGGAGCCCGGCCCACATAGTCCCTGGGGCCGGGGCGGGTATAGCCCTGGGAAAATTTAATCTCCCTGGCTTGAAGCCAACCGGCGGGGTACTGCAAATTCAGGTCTACCCCCAAAAGGTTGGCCTTCCACCCATCGGGGAAGGGGATGCCTGGGTAGTTGTCTGCCAAAGCGGCGGCATGCTCCCATTGCAGGCTTCCTTTTGAAATTGCCCCGGTAACCAGGTCCACCCCGTCCGGGTCTACCATGGGAACCAGAAAAATCTGGCAGTTGTATTCAAAGAGCCTGCTGGGAATGCCGAAAAGCGTGCCGCCCTCCGTAATGGCCTTGGCAAGCTCTTCGGCAAATTTCAGCAGCACCGTGGCGGTGATCCATTCGTTGGCGTGGTGGGCGGCGGAAAAGAGCACCGTTCGCCCCCCTGAGCCCAGGTTCAGGGCCATTACCTCCCGACCGAAGGCAGTGACGGTCAGGCTTCTGCTGCCTAAAATCGGGTAAGCGGCGGAAAGTTCGGCAATCGTCTGCTGCATCAGGCCGTAGGTCATGGGAACATCCGTTTTGACAATGGGCATACTGGCACCTCCTGATCATACTCTTATCAGGATATGCAGGACGCCCCAAAGAGGTGACGTTTTTTACAGCCGGTTCTGCTCCAGATAGATCATCAGCACGGCGATATCTGCCGGGCTGACGCCGGAAATCCGGCCTGCCTGCCCCAGGGAGAGGGGGCGGATCTCCGATAGCTTTTGCCGGGCCTCCAGCCGCAGGCCGGAGATGGCTTCGTAGTCCAGGTTTTCCGGCAGCAGGCGGGATTCCTCTTTCTTGAATTCCTCCACCTGCTTTTCCTGCCGGGCCAGATATCCTGCGTATTTCAGCTGGATTTCCACTTCTTCCGTTACGGCCCGGGGCAGCTCCGGGCGCTCCTGATCAAAGGACGCCAGGTCTTCATAGCTGACCTGGGGGCGGCGCAGAAGGTCTGCAAGACGGGCGGAATTTTCCACAGGCGCGGTATCCCTCGCGGTAAGCATCCGGTTTAGACTTTCGCTTCCGGGAATGCCGCTGCCTTCCAGTCGGGCAATCTCCCGGCGAACGAGGGCATATTTTTCCTCCACCGCGTTCAGCTGCTCCTGGGAAACCAGGCCGACTCTTGCCCCGATGGCGGTGAGCCGCTGGTCGGCATTGTCCTGCCGGTGCAGCAGCCGGTATTCCGAGCGGCTGGTCATAATGCGGTAGGGCTCTTGGGTGCCCTTGGTCACCAGATCGTCAATGAGCGTTCCGATGTAGCTGGTGTCCCGGGTGAGGATCATGGGGGGCTCTCCTTTGATTTTCAGGGCGGCGTTGATTCCTGCGACCAGACCCTGCACGGCGGCCTCTTCATAGCCGGAGGTACCGTTAAACTGCCCCGCGCCGTAAAGCCCGGAAAGCGTTTTGGTTTCCAGAGTGGGCTTCAAAGAGGTAGGGTCTACGCACTCATATTCAATGGCGTAGGCTGGGCGCATGATTTCTGCGTGCTCCAGGCCGGAAACGGTATGGAGCATCTCAATCTGCACATCCTCCGGCATACTGGAGGAGAAGCCCTGAATATACATTTCCTCGGTGTTCAGGCCGCAGGGCTCGACAAAAAGCTGGTGGCGGCTCTTATCCGGGAAACGGACGATTTTGGTTTCAATGCTGGGGCAGTAGCGCGGGCCAACACCGGAGATAGTGCCATCGTACATGGGGCTGCGGCTCAGGTTTTCCCGGATGATCCGGTGGGTTTCCTCGTTTGTGTAGGTCAGGTAGCACACGGCGGAATTGTTGATCTTCCCGGCGGTGCGGAAGGAGAAGGGCTCTATGGCCTCGTCGCCCGGCTGCACCTCCATTTTGGAAAAATCGATGCTCCGGCGGTTCACCCGGGGCGGCGTACCGGTTTTAAACCGGCGCAGATTCAGCCCCAGGGAACGCAGACTGTCGGAAAGCCCGATGCTGGGGTGCATCCCATCCGGGCCGGAGGAGAGCACCGTAGAGCCGATGATCACCGTGGAATCCAAGTACGTTCCCGTGGCAATGATCACGGCCTTTGCCCTGTATTCCGCCCCCAGGTTGGTGCGCAGACCGGAAACGCAGTTTTCTTCCGTAAGAATATCCACAATCTGGGCCTGCTTGAGTTCCAGATTTTCCTGCAATTCCAGGGTGTGCTTCATATATTCCTGGTAGCGCCGCCGGTCGGCCTGGGCCCGGAGGGAGTGCACCGCAGGGCCCTTGCCCCGGTTCAGCATCCGGTACTGGATGCAGCTGTGGTCGGCGGCTACGCCCATTTCGCCCCCCAGGGCATCCAGCTCCCGCACCAGGTGCCCTTTGCCCGTTCCACCGATGGCAGGGTTGCAGGGCATATTGCCCACGGCATCCAGGTTAATGGTAAAGAGAATGGTGTGCAGTCCCAGCCGGGCGGAGGCCAAGGCGGCCTCGATTCCGGCGTGGCCCGCACCGATGACGGCAACTTCACAGCTGCCTGCAAAATAGGCCATGGTTTAAGCCTCCTCGGCGGGTTTCTTTTCTTCCTTGGGAAGGGTAAAGGGCTTGCATACCACCTCGCACCGGTGGATGGGGGTGCCCAGTGCGTGGAATTTTTCTTCGTATCCGGTCATAATGCCGGTAATGCCGTCTTTGTGCAGGTCATCGGTGACGTTCTTGGTTTCCAGACCGCAGGCGGCAAACTCCTCCAGGGAGAAGGCAAACAGGGGGGCGTTGTCGGTTTTAAAGTGGAATTCGCCGCCCTCCCGCACAACGCGGCAGTATTTATCCAGAAAGCTCCGGTGGGTCAAGCGGCGCTTGGCGTTTTTCTTCCGGGGCCAGGGGTCGGGAAAATTGATAAACAGCCGGTCAATTTCCCCCGGTGCAAAGACGGACTCGATCTCCGCTACATCCATATCGATAAAGAGTACATTCGTCAGATTCATACTCTGGGCCTTTTCCATGGCGACTACCATGGCTTCCCGGCAGCGCTCCACGGCAACCAGCAGCACATCGGGGTTTGCCTGGGCAGTTTCGGCGGTGAATTTCCCCTTGCCGCAGCCGACCTCCACCCACAGCTGGGAGCAGCCGGGCATTTTGTCCCGCCAGTGCCCAAGCATGGCCTGGGGCTCCTGGACGCGCAGGGCGGCGCACTTTTCCATCCGGGGCTCCAGGTTCTTCATTCTTCGCATTCGCATATCTTGTCCTCCAAAAGGTGGGCTAACCCAAATTTTAACACCTTATTATACAAAATAACACAGGGAAAGTCAAAAGAAAACCTTGGCCCAACTGCGCAAATTATAGAGCCCAAAGCCGTTTCTTTTGTTGACATTGTACGGGGGCTGTGGTAAAATGAAAACCGAAAGTAAATAACGGTTTCAGTGCTTCCCAGACCGGTTCGGGTTTGGAAAGAGAATAGGGAATCGGGTGCAACTCCCGGACGGTACCGCCACTGTAAACGCGGAGGCCCCCAGAAGGCGAAAGCCGGTCATTGGCTGCATTGTGCGCTCCTGACTGTAGGCAATCAGGTTCGTGCAAAATGCCGAGAAGACCCTGGGTGTGCTGTAGATGCGCAAGTCAGGATACCTGCTGAAATGGTTCTTTTGCCGCACCCTGCAAGTACGGGCGTCCGGCGGCTTTTGACGCAGAAATACGGCTGCGGCAGCATACGTGCTGCCGCATTTTCTTTTTCGGTGCTGTTTATGTGGTTTCCCCCTTATCCACCCTACAGATTGCCCTCCGAAAAGGAATGTCTGCGTGTCTTATTCCCTGGGGGAAGGTGTCTCTTCCCCCATTTTTTGAAAGTAAAACCGCGGCGGTCACTTTGGCTGCGGCGGTTTTTGTGGGTATGGTATGGAAAAAACACTCAATCGCATCCTCATTGCCGGAACCAACAGCGGCTGCGGAAAGACCACATTGGTTTCGGGACTTCTGACGGCGCTCTCCCTTCGGGGGGAGAAGGTATGCTCTTTCAAGTGCGGGCCGGACTATATTGATCCCATGTTTCACGCCTCTGCGCTGCATACCCCCTGCCGGAATCTGGACTTGCAGTTTTTGGAGGAAAATATGCTCCGCTACCGCATGGCCATGGGCAGCCGGGGCTTTTCTCTCGCGGTTACCGAAGGGGTTATGGGCTACTATGATGGGGTGGGGCTTACCACAAAGGCCAGCTCCTACCGCGTGGCGGTGACCACCGGCACCCCCACCATTCTGGCAATCAATGCCCGGGGGGCGGCCCACTCCGTTTTGGCGGTCATTTCCGGCTTTGCAAACCTGTACCCCGACAGCGGGGTGAAGGGGGTCGTGCTGAACCGGGTTTCCCCCATGCTGTACCCGAAACTGAAGACGGCAATCTTAGAGCACTTCCACGGGGAAATCCAGCCCCTGGGCTACCTGCCCAATATGCCGGAAATCACCCTGGAAAGCCGCCACTTGGGCCTGATTACGGCCCAGGAGATGGATGATCTCCAGGAAAAGCTCAGGCGACTGGCGGAGCAGATGGAAAAAAGCGTGGATATTGACGGCATCCTTTCCCTGGCATCCCGCGCGCCCAAGCTGACTTGGGAAGAACCGAAGCTTCCCCCAAAGGGGAGCCCCGTCCGGGTGGCGGTTGCCATGGATAAGGCCTTCTGCTTTTACTATCAGGACAACCTGGATTTGCTAAAAGACCTGGGGGCAGAGATCGTGCCCTTTTCGCCTCTGGAAGACCCTTCCCTGCCGGAAAATATCCAGGGCCTTTATCTGGGAGGCGGCTACCCGGAACTGTATGAAGACCGGTTGGAGCGGAACGAATCCATGCGCAAAAGCATCCGCGCCGCTCTGGAAAAGAATCTTCCCTGTATCGCGGAGTGCGGCGGCTTTTTGTATCTGCAGAAGGAGCTGGACGGCAGGGCCATGGTGGGGCTTCTCCCGGGAGAGGGCCGCAACACGGGAAAGCTCAGCCGGTTCGGCTATGTGACCCTGACGGCAAGGGAAGACAATCTTTTGTGCAGGGCGGGGGAGCACATCCCGGCCCACGAATTTCACTATTACGATACCACCTGCAATGGGGAGGGCTTCCATGCCCAGAAGGCCGACGGCCGGGGCTGGGAGTGCGGAATCGTCAGCGATACCCTTTATGCGGGGTTTCCCCATTTCCATTTCTATGCCCAGCCGGAGATGGCTGCAAACTTTTTGAACGCGTGCCGAAAGGAGAAAAACCATGCTTGAAATTGTAAAGCCCATGGATATTGAAAAGCGCAGCTTTGAAATCATTACGGAAATTCTGGGGGATACCCCCATTGCACCGGAAAACGAGCTGGTGGTAAAGCGGGTGATTCACACCTCTGCGGATTTTGACTATGCCAAGAATCTGGTTTTCTCCCAGGGAGCGGTTGCCAAGGGAATTGAGGCCCTGCGCTCCGGCTGCGATATTGTCACCGATACCCAGATGGCGAAGGCCGGCATCAATAAAACCATTTTGGGCAAATTGGGCGGGCAGGTGCACTGCTTTATGTCCGATGAAAGCGTTGCTGCCGAGGCAAAGCAGCGGGGAGTGACCCGGGCCATTGTCTCCATGGAGCGGGCGGCGGAGCTCCCCAAGCCCTGCATCTTTGCCATTGGCAACGCCCCCACGGCCCTGATCTGCATCAAAGAGCTGATGGATGCCGGGAAATTGAACCCGGCACTGATCATCGGCGTGCCGGTGGGGTTTGTAAACGTGGTGGAGAGCAAGGAGCTGATTATTGCGTCCGACAAGGCTCCCTACATCGTTGCCCGGGGCAGAAAGGGCGGCAGCAACGTTGCCGCTGCAATCTGCAACGCCATGCTCTACCAGATCACCCGCTGATATGGAGCAGTTTGTTGTAAAAGAGGGCAAGCGCCTGCGTCTGGGCTACACCACCGGCTCCTGTGCTGCTGCGGCAGCCAAGGCGGCGGGGTGGATGCTGCTGACGGGCGCCCGAAAGGAAACCATTGCCCTGCATACCCCGAAGGGAATCGATCTGAATCTGGAAGTGCAGGATATCCAAAAAGGAACGGATTTTGTCTCCTGCGCCATTGTAAAGGACGGGGGAGACGACCCGGATATCACCGCCGGAGCGTTGATTTATGCCAAGGTGAGCCTGCTGGAAACCCCTGGGGTGGAAATAGACGGAGGCTTTGGCGTGGGCCGGGTGACCAAGCCGGGCCTTGACCAGAAGCCGGGACAGGCGGCAATCAATTCCGTGCCCAGAAAGATGATCCGGGAAAACCTGACAGAGGTGGCAAAAACCCTGGATTATTCCGGGGGCTTCCGGGTGGAAATTTCCGTGCCCCTGGGAGAAGAACTGGCAAAAAAGACCTTCAATCCCAGGCTGGGTATTGTGGGCGGCATCTCCATTTTGGGAACCACCGGCATTGTAGAGCCCATGAGCGAGCGGGCGCTGCTGGATACCATCGGCGTGGAGCTGCGGCAAAAGCGCACCCAGTGGGATTCCGTTCTGCTCACCCCCGGCAACTATGGCTGCGACTATCTGAAGGACGGCCTGGGGGTGGACCCCCAAAGAGCGGTGCAGGTGAGCAACTTTATTGGGGACGCTCTGGATATGTGCAAGAGCCTGGGATTTACCAGGGTAATTCTTGTGGGCCATATCGGCAAGCTTGTAAAGCTGGCGGGAAACATGATGAACACCCACTCGAAATACGGCGATTGCCGGGGAGAGATTCTCTGCGCCCTGGCGGGCTGCGAGGGGGCAGCCCCGGAAATCATCCAAAGAATGCTGGACTGCGTCAGCTGCGATGAAATGCTGCGGCTTCTGCCGGAGGAAAAACGCGGGGGCGTGCTGCACCGCCTGACGGGCAGAATCCAGAAGAATTTGCAGTATCGGGCCGGGGAAAATATGAAAGTGGAATGTATGTACTTTTCCAAGGTATACGGCCTTTTGGGAGAGACGGAGAAGGCAAGGGAATTTTTAGCCCCCTTTGCCGGGACGGAAACGCAAATGCCGTAAATGAACATCAGCAAGTAAACGAAAAACGGAGGAATAGAAAATGGTACATTTTGTGGGCGCAGGCTGCGGAGCAGCGGATCTCATTACCGTCCGGGGGGCAAGACTCCTGGGAGAAGCGGATGTGGTGATTTATGCCGGTTCTCTGGTGAACCCGGAACTGCTGAACTACTGCAAGCCCGGCTGTGAAATTCATAACAGTGCAAAAATGACTCTGGCGGAAACCACTGCCGTAATCGTAAAGGCGGAGGCTGAGGGCAAAACCACCGTCCGTCTCCATACCGGCGACAGCAGCATTTACGGCGCTGTCCGGGAGCAGTTTGACGAGCTGATTCCCAGGGGCATCGAGTTTGACGTAACCCCCGGCGTCAGTGCCTTCTGCGGGGCCGCCGCCTCCTTAAAGCAGGAGTTTACCCTGCCGGATGTCAGCCAGACCGTGATTATCACCCGGCAGTCCGGCAGAACCCTGGTGCCGGAGAAGGAGAGCATCCGCTCTTTGGCGGCCCACCGGGCAACCATGTGCCTGTACCTCAGCACAAGGCTTACCGAGGAGCTGCAAAAGGAGCTCCTGGAGGGCGGCTATCCCGGCTCTACCCCGGTAGCCATTGTGTTTAAGGCCAGCTGGCCCGATGAGCGGATTTACCACTGCACGGTGGATACCCTCCACAAGACCGTTACGGAAAACGATCTGACCCGCACCAGCCTGATTATTGTGGGGGACTGCATGGGAGAAAAGTACGCCAAGTCCTTCCTGTATGACCCCAGCTATGAGCGCCCCTTCCACGAGGCTGCTACCAAATGAAGCTTGCCATCTTCGCCTTCACCCGGAAGGGCTGCTGCCTGGCCCAACGGTGCCGGGAGGCTTTGCGCCCGGAGGAATGCCGGATGGTGACCATGGAAAAGTTTTGCTTTTCCGGTTTTGAAGCCTACCGGCCTCCTTTAAGCGCCTGCATGGGCGGGTATTTTTCCTGGGCCGACCAGATTTTGTTTATCGGCAGCACCGGTATGGCGGTGCGGGCCATTGCCCCCTGGGTGAAGGATAAGAAAACCGACCCCGGGGTGCTGGTGGCGGACGAGGGGGGAACCTTTGTCATTTCCCTTTTGTCCGGGCACATCGGCGGGGCAAACGCCCTGACCGTTTCCCTGGCAAAGGCCATCGGGGCCCAGAGTGTGGTTACAACCGCAACGGATGTGGAAAAGAAATTCTCCGTGGATAGCTGGGCGGTGGGGCAAAACCTGCACATCGGCTCTATGGAGCTGTGCAAGGCGGTATCTGCCGCCATTTTGGAAGGGGACATCCCCCTATGCAGCCAGTATCCCATTTCGGGGACGCTGCCCAAAGGCTTGGTGGCGGGAAATACCGGCCCGCTGGGCATCTATGTGGGGCTGGATGGAGCAAAACCCTTTGAAAACACCCTGGTGCTGACGCCCAGACTCCTGACGCTGGGCCTGGGCTGCCGCAAGGGTACGCCGGAAGCAGCCATAAAAGAGGCTGTGGACTCGGTATTTTCCGCCCACGGCCTAAGGCTGGAAGGGGTAGCCGGGGCGGCCTCCATCGATTTGAAGGCGGAAGAGCCGGGGCTGCGATCCTACTGCGAAAAGGCCAATATCCCCATCCGCTTTTATTCGGCGGAGGAACTGCGGCAGGTTGCCGGGGAATTCACCCAGTCTACCTTTGTGCGGTCTGTTACCGGGGTGGACAATGTGTGTGAGCGGGCGGCTGTAAAGGCCGGAGGAAAACTGATTGTTGCAAAAACGGCCTGTCAGGGGGTTACCGTGGCAGTAAGCCGGAAAGATTGGGAGGTTTCGTTTTGAAGCTGTATATTGTGGGCATTGGCCCAGGAAACTATGAGAATATGACCATCCGGGCGGACAAGGCCCTGGCAGAAAGCCAGGTGATTGTGGGTTACCCTGTGTATGTAGACCTTGTTAAGGATCGCTATCCCGGCAAGGAGCTGCTTTCTACCCCCATGACCCAGGAGGCAGACCGCTGCCGTATGGCAATTGAAGAGGCACAGAAGGGCAAAACCGTTGCCATGGTCTGCTCCGGCGACAGCGGAATTTACGGCATGGCCTCCCTGATTTATGAAATTCTGGGAGAGGAAACGGGTGTGGAAGTGGAGGTGATCCCCGGCCTGACTGCCGCCTGCTCCGGCGGCGCGGTGCTGGGCGCGCCCCTGACCCACGATTTTGCCGTCATCAGCCTGTCTGACCGGTTGACTCCCTGGGAGAAAATCGAAACAAGACTGGACTATGCCGCCAAGGCAGACCTGTCCATTGTGATTTATAACCCCAAGAGCCACGGGCGGCCCGACCACCTGAGAAAGGCCTGCGATATTCTGCTGAAAACCCTGCCGGAGGACAGGCTCTGCGGCGTGGTGCGCAACATCGGCAGAGAGGGGCAGCACAGAACCTTGCTGACATTGAAGGAGCTCCGGGATTTTGATGCGGATATGTTCTGCACCGTGTTCATTGGAAACGCCCAGACCAAGTGCATTGCCGGAAATATGGTCACCCCCAGAGGATACCGGGATGTATAAGCTTTGCGTGTTTGCCGGAACTTCCGAGGGCCGGGAACTGGTGAGCTGGCTATCCCAGCAGGAGCAGGTGCAGGTTACCGCCTGCGCCGCTACGGAGTACGGCGGGGAGCTATTGGAAGAGATTCCCGGCGTTACCGTGTCTGCCCGGCGGCTGGACGAGGAGCAGATGGAGGCCCTTTTCAGAAGCGAGGGCTTTTCCTACGTGGTGGATGCCACCCATCCTTATGCGCCCATTGTAACGGATAACATCCGCGCTGCCTGCCAAAAAACCGCAACGCCCTATTTGCGGCTGCTGCGGGATGGAGGGCTGCCGGAAAAATGTGTGTTCGTCACCTCCACCCAGGAGGCGGTGCAGTGGCTCAGCCGCACGGAGGGGAATGTATTTCTCACCGTGGGCAGCAAGGAGCTGAGCTGCTACAAGGATATCCCCGGGTTCGGGGAGCGGTTTTATGCCAGAGTGCTGCCGGTGGAGAGCAGCCTCACGGTGTGCCGGGAGGCGGGGCTTCCCACGGCAAGAACCATCGCCATGCAGGGCCCTTTTTCGGAGGAACTGAATATCGCCATGCTCCGGGCCTGCGCTGCCCAGGTGCTGGTGACCAAGCAGACCGGGCAAAAGGGCGGCTTCTGGGAAAAGGCAGCAGCGGCCCGGAAAACCGGCGCAACGCTGCTGGTCATCGGCCGCCCGGATACGGTGCAGGGGCTCAGCTTTTCTCAGACGGCGGCGGTGCTGTGCCGGGAGCTGGGACTCAAGAACAGGCCCCAGGTAACGGTGGTGGGCATTGGCCCCGGGGACCGGAGCCACAGAACTCTGGCTGCCGCCAATGCCATTGCCCAGGCGGACTGCCTGATTGGGGCAAAGCGGATGCTGGATAGTGTGGCGTCCCCCGGTCAGATCCGGGAGGAGGCCATTGCACCGGAGAAAATCCTTTCTGCCATTGAGGCGCACCCCGAATGCCGCCGCTTTGCGGTGGTGATGGCGGGGGATATCGGCTTTTACAGCGGAACGAAAAAGCTATTGCCGCTTCTAAAAGATTGCCAGGTGACCCTGGAACCGGGACTCAGCAGCCTGGTCTGCCTGTGCGCCAAGCTGGGAACCTCTTATGAGGACGTGGTAACCGTGAGCCTGCACGGCAGGGATAACGATATCCTTGCAGCCGTTGGGAAAAACAAGCGGGTGTTCGTCCTGGTAGGGGGCGAAAACGGCATGGGCAAGCTGGCGAAGGAGCTGAATCAGGCGGGCTTTGGCAGCTTGAAGCTCAGCGTGGGAGAGCGGCTCTGCTATCCCCAGGAGAAAATTACCGTTGGTTCTGCAGAAGAATTGGCGGATAAGTGTTTTGACAGCCTGAGCGTTGCCCTGATTGAAGGGGGTGGCGCGGGCGTTGTGACCCATGGCCTTCCGGATGAGACTTTCCAGCGGGGGAGCCATGTCGGCGGCAGCCCCATACCCATGACCAAGCGGGAGGTGCGGGCTTCGGCCCTGTCCCATTTGGAGCTGCGCCGGGATTCCCTGTGCTGGGATATCGGCGCCGGAACGGGAAGCGTTGCCATTGAGATGGCGATGCAGGCGGATCTGGGCCATGTGTATGCCGTTGAGAAAAAGCCGGAAGCCCTGGCGCTTTTGCAGGAGAATGCGGCACGGCTCCATGCTGCCAACCTGACGGCGGTGGCGGGGCTTGCACCGGACAGCTGTGCCGATTTGCCTGCCCCGACCCATGTGTTTATCGGCGGCAGCAGCGGGAAAATGGAGGAGCTTCTGAACCTGGTGTGGCAAAAAAATCCCCAGGCCCGGATCGTTGCCACGGCGGTGGCCCTGGAAACCGTTGGAGAGCTGGCAAGGTGCACCAAGCGCTACGGCGGGGAAGGAATCTGCCTGACGGCAGCCCAGACCCGCGCCCTGGGAAGCTATACCCTGATGCAGGGGCAGAATCCCATTTACCTCTTCACCTTCCCCGGGAAAAAGGAAGATTCCGGGGAATATAAAGGAACGGAACCATGAAAAACGAGATATTCTATGCCCTCCTTTTGGGCTTTCTGCTGGACTGCATCCTGGGTGACCCCCAGGGCTTTCCCCACCCGGTGATTGCCATCGGCAAGCTCATATCCTTTTTGGAAAAGCTTTTGAGAAGGCTTTTGCCCAAAAACAAGGGGGGAGAGCTTACGGCGGGGGCAATCCTTTGGATTTTGACGGTTACAGTCAGCTTCCTGGTGCCCTTTGGAATCCTCTATTGCGCTGGCCTGGTGAGCCCCTGGCTGCGCCTTGCCTGCCAGAGCATTTTCTGCTGGCAGATTCTGGCAGCCAAGAGCCTGAAAACCGAGAGTATGAAGGTATACACCGCCCTGAAAAATGGCACCATCCAGGATGCCCGCCGGGCCGTTTCCATGATCGTGGGGCGGGACACCCAGGAGTTGGACGGCGATGCCGTCACCCGGGCGGCAGTGGAAACCGTGGCGGAGAATTGCTCCGATGGGGTGATTGCCCCCATGCTCTTCTTTGCCCTGGGGGGCGGCCCTCTGGCCTTTGCCTATAAGGCGGTGAATACCATGGATTCCATGCTGGGCTATGTGGAAATGCCCTATAAGAACATCGGCTGTGTCCCGGCGAAAATGGATGACGTGTTCAATTTTCTCCCTGCCCGGATCAGCGGCATTGCCATGCTGCTGGCAGGGGGGCTGCTGGGGCTGGATTTTTCCAACGGCTGGAAAATCTTCAAGCGTGACCGCTACAACCACGCCAGCCCCAATTCCGCTCAGACGGAATCGGTGTGCGCCGGTCTTCTGGGCCTGCGCCTGGCAGGAGACGCATACTATCATGGCGTCCTCCACAAGAAAAAATACATTGGGGACGCCCTGCGTCCCATCTCGCCGGAGGATATCCCGTTAAGCTGCAAGCTGATGTATGCCACGGCGATGCTGATGCTCGCCGTCTGCGCGGTCTGCCGGCTTCTATTTTAATCGATCGAGGAATCATGCATGCTATTTGAAACCCAGAATCCCCACGGCGGGGATCTTTACTCCCGAAAAATTCTGGTGGATTTTTCTGCGAATATCAATCCCTACGGAACGCCCCAGGCTGTGAAGGATGCGGTGGCGGGCAGCGTATCGGAGCTGTGCCACTACCCGGACCCCTACTGCCGGAGGCTGGTCTCCGCCATTGCAGCGTATGAGCAGGTGGAGGAAAAGCAGGTTTTCTGCGGCAACGGCGCGGCAGAGCTGATTTTTTCCTGCTGCATGGCCCTGCGGCCCCGGAAGGCCCTGGTGCTCTCCCCGTGCTTTAGCGAATACGAAACGGCCCTTCGGGTGTTTGGCGCAGAGGTAGACCATTACCTGCTGCACAGGGAGGATGGCTTTGCCCTGACAGAAGCCTTCCTTCCCTTTCTGGAAAGCTACCAAGGGGAAATGGTGATGCTGTGCAATCCCAATAATCCCACGGGGCAGGTGACGGGAAAGCCCTTGCTGGAAGAGATTCTGGCCCTGTGCAGGAAAAAGGGAATCTTCCTCTTTATTGACGAGTGCTTCTTGGACTTGACGGAAAATGGGGAAGCCTTTAGCATGAAGCCGTTTTTGAAAGAGAACGAAAACCTGCTGCTGCTAAAGGCCTTTACCAAAAGCTACGGCATGGCGGGACTGCGGCTGGGCTACTGCCTCAGCGGCAACCGGGCGCTTTTGCAGGAGATGGGGCGGCAGGTGCAGCCCTGGAATGTATCCATCCCGGCGCAGAATGCAGGAATTGCAGCGCTGAGAGAGGGGGAATTCCTGGAAAAGGCAAAAAAGACCGTTATGGAGCAGCGGCAAGTGCTGCATCAGGGGCTGGAAGGCCTGGGTCTTGCGGTCATCCCTTCCAAAACCAATTACATTCTCTTCTATTCCCCAAAGGAAATTCGGGAGCCGCTGCTGGAAAAGGGAATCCAGATCCGTTCCTGCGCCAATTACATTGGCCTGGGGCAGGGGTGGTACCGCATTGCCGTGAAGCTTCCGGAGGAGAACCGGCTTCTATTGGAGACGTTAAAAGGCATTCTGGGCTGAAAAGGAGCACGCGATGGCAAAAAATATTATGATTCAGGGCACCATGTCCAATGCAGGCAAGAGTATGCTGGCTGCGGGACTGTGCCGGATTTTTAAACAGGATGGCTACCGGGTAGCCCCCTTTAAGAGCCAGAATATGGCCCTGAACTCCTTTATCACCGAGGCCGGGGGCGAAATGGGCCGGGCCCAGGTGGTGCAGGCCGAGGCGGCAGGGGTAAAGCCCGATGTGCGCATGAATCCCATCCTGCTAAAGCCCACCACCGATGTGGGCAGCCAGGTGATCGTAAACGGTGTGGCAATGGGCAATATGCGGGCCATGGAATATTACCGCCGGAAGCGGGAGTTTGTGCCCCAGGTGCTGGAAAGCTATGATTCTCTGGCGGCGGAAAACGACATCATCGTCATTGAGGGCGCAGGCAGCCCGGCGGAAATCAACCTGAAACAGGAGGATATCGTCAATATGGGCCTGGCAGAGCTGGTGGATGCGCCGGTGCTGCTGGTGGGGGACATCGACCGGGGCGGCGTGTTTGCCCAGCTGTATGGCACGGTGGCGCTGCTGGAAGAGCAGGAGCGGAAAAGAATCAAGGGAACCGTTGTCAATAAGTTCCGGGGCGACCGGGCCATTTTGCAGCCGGGAATCGAAATCCTGGAAAAGCTTTGCGGTGTGCCCGTTGCCGGAGTCGTTCCCTATATGCACCTGGACATCGATGATGAAGATAGCCTTTCCACCCGCTTTACAGGAGATAACGGCAGAAAGGCCATTGATATTGCGGTGATCAAGCTGCCGAGAATTTCCAATTTTACGGATTTTGCCCCGTTGGAGCGATTCCCCAATGTGTCCGTGCGGTATATTGACCGGGCGGACAAGCTGATGGAGCCGGATATGATCGTCATCCCCGGAACCAAGTCCACCATTGCCGACCTGATGTGGCTGCGCCAGAGCGGCCTGGAGGCGGCGGTGCTCCATGCCCATGACCGGGGGAGCATCGTCTTCGGTATCTGCGGCGGCTACCAGATGCTGGGCACTTCGGTTTCCGATCCGGACCAGGTGGAGGCCGCCGGTGTGACCCAAATTGACGGCATGGGCCTATTGTCCATGGAAACGGTGTTCCATGGGCAAAAGGTGCAAAAGCAGACCTCCGGCACCTTTGGCACAGTTTCCGGCCCCTTAAGCAGCCTGTCGGGGCTTGCCTACAGGGGATATGAAATCCACATGGGCAGAAGCGAGACAGGACTTCCGGCCCTGAGCGTAAACGGGGACGTTTACGGCAGCTATATCCACGGCATTTTTGACGAGGCGGGCATTGCCCAGGCAATTGTCTCCGATTTGTGCCAAAAGAAGGGCCTGGATACCAAAGAACTGGAATCTTTCGACCCGGAAAAATACAAGCAGCAGCAGTACGACCTTTTGGCCCAGGGCGTCCGGCAGGGGCTTAACATGGAGTTTGTCTACCGGGTTCTGAACCGGGAGGTATAAGATGATTCACATCTATTGCGGTGACGGAAAGGGAAAAACCACCGCCTCCATCGGCCTTTCCGTGCGGATGGCGGGGGCGGGGAAGAACGTTGTTTTCGGTCAGTTTTTCAAAAACGGAAGCTCCTCGGAAATTGCCGTTTTGTCTGCAATTCCGGGAATCGAAACCCTGCACTGCGTCACCGTCCCCGGCTTATACAGCCGCCTGACGGAGGAGCAGCGGGAGACGGCAAAAAAGGACTATACCGCTTACCTGCATACCCTTCTGGAAAAGGGAAGGGATGCGGATTTGCTGGTGCTGGACGAGGCAATTTCCGCCCTGAACCACGGGACAATCCCCCTGGAGCCGATCCTGGAATTTTTGGAACGGTACGGAAGGGAAAAAGAAATCGTCCTTACCGGGCGCAATCCCAGCCAGGCTCTTCTCCAACGGGCGGACTATGTAACGGAAATGGTCAAGCGGAAGCACCCCTTTGATCGTGGAATCCATGCCCGAAAAGGGGTTGAATACTAAAGAGAAAAAGCAGACTGCGTTTGGCAGCCTGCTTTTTGTTTCAAAACGTGGGGATAAAGCCGGTATCTGCGGAATCCTTCTCCTGGGTAAAGCCCTCCAGGTCATTGAGGAACATCCAGCTCAGCACGGAGTCGTATTCTTCGTCGGTGATTTTGCGGTCCATAGGGGGCGCTTGATGGCCCACAGGGGTGTATTGCCGCATCAGGCTCACCAGTACCTCTCCGGGCCGGAAGGTGTCGCCGATCCAGTCCAGCACCCGCAGGGAGTTTTCAATGTGACCGGGAAGAATCAGGTGGCGAATGACGGTTCCCCGTTTTACCCGTTCTCCCTCCCAGACGATGGGGCCGGCCTGGCGCACCATTTCCCTTATGGCGTTCCGGGCAATATGGGGGTAGTCCGCCGCCCCGGAAAGCTGTTTGGAGAGCACCGGATCCATATATTTCATATCCGGCAGGTAGATGTCCACCAGGCCCTCCAGGGCCCGGATTGTTTCCACCCGCTCGTAGCCCCCGCAGTTGTACACTACGGGCACGGGAAGCTTTGGCGTCAACGCGGGAATCAGGGTGGGAAGAAATTGGGTGGGGGTGACGAGATCAATGTTTTCTGCGCCCTGGGCAATCAGCGCTTCAAAGGCCCGGCGCAGCTGCTTATCGTCCATGGGGGTACCCACAGGCCGGGCGCTGATGGCCCCGTTCTGGCAGAAGGAGCATTTCAGGGTGCAGCCGCCAAAGAAGACCGCGCCGCTGCCGTTTTCCCCTGCCAGGGCGGGCTCTTCCCAGTGGTGAATCATGGTTTTGGCAACCAGGGCAGTATCCGGACAGCCGCAGAAGCCAGCCTGCCCTGCCTGGCGGTTTACTCTGCACATCCGGGGGCAGAGGGTACAATTGCGATAATCCATGTTGGGCTCCTTTCGGAGAAAAGTAAAATGATTTTACCACCTTCGGGGAAATTCCGCAAGCCTTGGCTTTACCTAAAAGGGAAAGTGTGGTATGATAACCCAAATTGAAAACTTCCCGACAAAACCGCTGCGATACAAAGGAGAACAGAATGCTTCTGAAAAATCAGATTTACGAGGCTGTCGTTACAGACTATACGGATGAGGGCCAAGGGGTTGCCCATGTGGAGGGGTGCGTGGTGTTTCTGCCCAATGCCGTTGTGGGAGAAAAAGTAAAGCTGCGCGTTGAAATTGCCCGAAAAACCTGGGCCGCCGGAAAAATTGTGGAGATTGTGGAGAAATCCCCCCATCGGGTCAACCGGGCCTGTCCCGTTGCCAAGCTCTGCGGCGGCTGCACCTTCTGGCACATGGACTATGAAGAGGAGTGCCGCCTGAAAGCCGACCGGGTGAAAAACTGCCTGAACCGCATCGGCGGGGAAACCCTGGAGCGGGTTCCCATTTTGGAGGCCCCCAGCTGCCTGGGCTACCGCAATAAGGCCCAGTACCCTGTGGCGGCCCAGAAGGGCAGGGCTTATGCGGGCTTTTTTAAAGCCGGAACCCATCAGGTGGTGGAAAACGCCCGTTGCCTGATCCTGCCGGAGGAAAGTGATCGGGTTAAGGAAATTGTGATAGATTATGTAAACAAAAACAAAGTACCCGTCTACGATGAGCAGACCCATCGGGGGCTGCTGCGGCATATCTATGTCCGCCGGGGCGCGGTTTCCGGGCAGATTTTGGTGTGCCTGGTGGTGAACGGGGACGGCCTGCCCAAGCTTTCCGGTCTTGTGGACGCGTTAAAGGCCGTGCCGGGATTTACCACCCTGGTGCTCAGCGTCAATACCAAAAAGGGAAACGCGGTGCTGGGGGACAAATTTGTCACCGCCTATGGCCCGGGATATATTGAGGATACCCTTTGCGGCCTTTCCTTCCGCCTTTCTCCCCGGTCCTTCTACCAGGTGAACCATGACCAGGCCCAGCGGCTATACGAGGCTGCCATCTCTCTGGCGGAAATCAGCAAGGAAGACCTGGTGCTGGATCTCTACTGCGGCGTGGGTACCATCACTCTGGCAATGGCTTCGGCAGCCGGAAAGGTGCTGGGGGTAGAGGTCGTGCCCCAGGCGGTGGAGGATGCCAAGGACAATGCCAGGCGCAACGGAATTGAAAATGCGGACTTTTTCTGCGCCGATGCAGGCCAGGCGGCGCTGGAGCTGGAAAGACAGGGCATCCATCCGGACATCATTACCGTAGACCCCCCGCGGAAGGGCCTGAGCAAGGATGCCATCGAGGCCATTGACAAAATGAATCCCAAGCGCCTGGTGTATATCTCCTGCGACCCGGCAACGCTGGCCCGGGATGTGGCGCTATTAAAGGAAAAGGGATTTGCGCTGAAAAAAGCTCTTGCAGCCGACCTCTTCCCAAGATGCAGCCATGTGGAGACGGTATGCCTCCTAACCAGGGAAACAAAGCCGCGGACTGCGGTTTAACCAAAGCGCATTCGTAAGAGCACGCAAGGCGATATTGCCCCAAAAAGAGATACAAGGAGGAACTCATATATATGGAACGTTTTCGACAGCGATATGGGATCGCTCTGACGAAAAGGAAATTGCAGGAGGTCATCCTGATGCTGATGGCCTGGGAGGCGGTGTTTGCCTTTTCCTATCTGGGATACATTGAGCTTCCGACCATTTCCACCACCACGCTGCACATTCTTGTGATTGTGTCGGCCATGATGCTGGGAGCCCAGGGAAGTGTGCCGGTGGCATGTGTTTTTGCGGTCACGTCCATGTGGGTCGGCACCTACAGTCTGTCCCCGCTGGATCGGGTATTTTCTCCCTTTGCCAGCGGAATGCCCCTTGGCTCCATCATGCTGGCATTTGCCCGGGTGCTGTTCGCCGCGGGAGCCGGCTGGCTCTTTGACCTTTCTTTCCGGAAGCCCCGCAGGCATGTCTATCTGGGCATTGCGGGGGTTGCCGCTGCCAGCACCTTACTTCATGGGCTGTGCGTTTTTGCCGCCTTATATTGCGGCTTTCCCATGCTTCGGCAAATGATTTTGGAGAATCTGTTTTCCTATCCCATGTTCCGGGACTGGCTGTCCTATCTTCTGGCGATGGTCGCCTGCTGCGGTGTCCATTGGGGCCTGTCCCGGAAGTCGGTGAAAAATCGGTTGTCGGAGCTATGCGACTGTCCTCCGGCCATGCAGGAGTCCGGAAACCGGAAGTGGCTGTTCTATTCGGAAACCGCCGCGGTGGTGGTGGGCATTCTGTGCATCCTGTTTCTGCGAAAGGCCATCTTCAAGGAGCTGTACCTGCAAGGCATCGATATCAGCGAAGATCTGCATCAAAATATCACCGTCTTTTTGCTGCAAGCCCTGGTGGCTCTGCTGGCGCTCTTTGGCGTTGTCAGCATCCTGTTTCAGTGGATCTACGAGTATTATACGGTGCGGCAGCTTCGGATGGACAAAAAGCTGATGGAGCAGCGCATGAAAAGCTCCGTAGATCCTCTGACCGGCGTATTCAGCCGACTGGCGTACCATGAGTGCCTGGGGCAGTACGCGGATGCCGTTCCGGAAGATCTGACCGCCTTTCTCATGGACATCAACGGCCTAAAGGGGGTCAACGATGCCCTGGGGCACGAGGCGGGGGACGAGCTGATATGCGGCGCTGCCCAATGTATCACCCAGGCGGTGGGAGATCGGGGGAAAATCTTCCGCATCGGCGGGGATGAGTTCGTGGTGCTGGGTCAAATGACACAAGTCCAGGCGAGGGAAATTCTGGCGGCGCTGCAAGGGCTTGCGGCGGCCTGGTTCGGGACGAAGGTGAAGACGCTGAGTATTTCCGCCGGGTGCGCCTTTGCCAGCGACCATCCGGATTTTTCCGTGGAGCGGCTCACCAAGGAAGCGGATCTTGCCATGTATGCCCAGAAACAGGAATATTACCGGGCGAAGAAGCTGTCATCCGCCACGCCTGTCCCCGGTGGGAACGGGGCGCGTCCATAATACTATTTCTTAGGGTCTATCTGAAAACTCGTATAAATCATAACCACCGGCTGTGCCGGTGGTTTGCACAGGCCCCCTTAGGGCCTATTACTAGCTGAGCCTATAGGCTCGTCGAATTTAAGTCCCTTGCGTGAGGTGCCCTGCTGCTATTTGAAATAGCGGTAGAGTGCTTCCTTTCCTCATTATCTGAAGACTAAAGTTTGACTATGTGAGAGTGCTATGTTTCCGCGAACGGGCACAAAACCAGACATCAATCAGAAGGTATCGTGCCACGTTGAGACGGTAGTCTTGATGTCAAGGATTGAAGGAAAATAGCCGCGAAAGCCCGGTAATACGGCGGTTTTTAGGCAATCGGGCAAACTTGGCATCAAGCAGTACAAACGCTTCTCGGTAACTTATCAAAAGGCAAAAAGGCTCAAAAAGTGTGAAAGTTGAGTTGTCAAGTTAGATGTCGGGTAGTTGTGGCTGTGAGATAGATGTCAAGAAAGTCGAATGGAGGCGATAGATTGAAGAAATATATGACACCGCTTTTTATGCTAATAATCTTTGAAGCGGTTGCAATTACATTATGGCTTACAAAGGATAATATTTTTTACCTCTTCAATTTCAGCTACATCGGGCTTTCGGTATCTTTGGGAGTTTTTCTGTTTATCAAAAAATATAAGCATGCAAGGCGTATCGTTCAGTTGCTTGTTGGCTTATATATGCTGATATATCTGGGGCTTATCTGCAATGAAAATATGCAGATCGAGGGATTCTGGTATTACTTATTCACCGGAGTATTTGAGGCTGCTACGATCCATTACGCCGTTGCAAAGATTTTCGGGCCACTGTTGTTCGGCAGAGGATGGTGTGGATATGCGTGCTGGACAGCGATGGTCTTAGATTTTCTTCCTTACAAATCTCCATCACAACCAAGAAAGAAGCTCGGATGGATCAGGTACATTACATTTATAGCTTCACTGGTATTTGTTGCCTCGCTGTTCCTTGCTAAGGTTGGTAATATTGAACGGATTATGTTCTGGGCATTTATTGTCGGAAATCTCGCTTATTATGCAGTGGGTATTGCACTCGCATTTGCGTTTAAGGATAATAGAGCTTTTTGTAAATATATATGTCCCATCACTGTATTTTTGAAGCCGATGAGTTACTTCGCACTTCTCTGGATAAAATGTGATAAAGACAAATGCATCTCATGCGGGAAATGCAAACGAGTATGTCCTATGGATGTAGACGTAACAGACAATTCTCGAAAACGAAAAAATGGAACAGAATGTATTCTTTGCATGGAATGTGTAAAGAATTGTCCAAAAGATGCGCTGTAAAATCTTACGTCCTATCCGTACTAACTATCCGAAAATTTTGGACAGTTCAGTCCAGGAAGGGAGTGCTGAGAAGTGCGAATGGTACTCTGTCCTGTTTGTGGCAATAAAACTCGTAATCAAATCAGAGAAGATACGGTTCTTTTGAATTTTCCTCTATACTGTCCGAAGTGTAAACAAGAAACATTGCTTGAAGCAAAAAAACTTCAAGTAACGGTCATTGAAGATATTGATAAAAAGCGAGATGATAAGGAAAGGTGAAAACAA
>CAKTNN010000006.1 GCA_934589065.1 uncultured Oscillospiraceae bacterium | reverse complement strand
CTCAGGCCAGCTTGTTCAGCTTCAGGGTCATGCTGCTCTTCTTCCGGGCAGCGTTGTTCTTGTGCAGAAGACCCTTGCCAACAGCCTTGTCCACGGACTGAACAGCAACAGTGTAGGCTTCCTGGGCAGCGGCCTTGTCACCGCCTTCCACAGCAGCCTCGAACTTCTTCAGGTTGGTCTTCAGAGCGGACTTGTCAGCCTTATTCTTCTCGTAAGCAATCTTGGAAGAAATGACATCCTTCTTAGAGGACTTGATGTTGGGCATGGATTACACCTCCTCACGCCAGTATTTCATACAGTCCAGTATTATAGCGGAAAATAAAAGTAAAATCAACCCTTTTTTGAAAAAAATCTTAACAAGAAAGGTTTTTCCCTCCGCTCCCGTTTTTGCAGGCTTGTCAAGGCCTTCATTTTTCACAAAAATTTTAACTATGGCAAAATGACCATTGACCCAAAAAGTGGAAAAAGGCTCCCAAGTCCCGAAAATGTTATGTAATCCTCCCGTGTTTTTTCACACCCTTTCCGGGCTGTGGAAAACTTCTGTGGAAAAACCTGTGGATAATGTGGAAAACTCAATTGTTTCCACAGTCTTTTTCCCGGCGGGCCCATTGGGCGGCGCCTGTGTAAAAACAACGTAAGGTGCGGTCAGTCATCCGTCAATGGCGAACACGTCCCCCGGCAGGCAGGAAAAGCGCAACCTGGAAAACGAAGGGCAAAAGGTTTCGATTCCTTCCCGTCTATTTGAAACGGCTTCCCCATTTTTCGCCCGGCGGAAAAAATTTTTGTAACATCCTCCAATTTTTCTCGGGTATCATTTTCCCTTTCCCGGGAAATACTGGGCCTAAGCGCTCCCAGCCTCTGCCATCTTTTCTGCCAGGAGGAAATCAAATGCAGGGAAAAGTAGATATCTGCGGCGTCAGCACCGCGCAGCTCCAGGTGCTCAGCCCGGAGGAGACCCACTCGCTGCTGATCCGCACCCGAAACGGAGACATTGCCGCCAGAGACCGGCTGATCGAAGGGAATCTCCGTCTGGTGCTGTCCGTCATCCAGCGTTTTGACAAACGGGGAGAAAGCCCGGACGACCTGTTTCAGGTGGGCTGCATCGGCCTTATGAAGGCCGTCATGAATTTTGACCCCAGTAAGCAGGTGAAGTTCTCCACCTACGGCGTTCCCATGATTGCCGGAGAGGTGCGCCGGTATCTGCGGGACAACAGCGCCATCCGGGTATCCCGGAGCATACGGGACGTTGCCTATCGGGTGCTCCAGTGTAAGGAAAGCCTTACCGCCCAGCTGGGGCGGGAGCCGTCTCTGGAGGAAATCGCCAAGGCCTTGGAGCTGCCCCGGCAGGAGGTCAGCCAGGCTCTGGACGCGGTATGTGCCCCCGTCAGCCTGTATGACAGTGTGTATACCGACGGCGGCGACCCGCTGACGGTGATGGATCAGGTGCAGGACACCCGGAATACGGAAGGCAACTGGATGGAGCACATCACCCTTGCCAGTGCCTTCCGCGCCCTCAGCTCCCGGGAAAAGGAAATTCTGACCCTGCGGTTTTACAGCGGCAAAACCCAAATGGAGGTTGCCAGCCGTTTGGGCATCTCCCAGGCCCAGGTATCCCGGCTGGAGAAGGGGGCAATCAGCGCCATGCGCCGATCCGTCAGTGTAATGCCGTCATAGCCTGCACGAAACCGGCATACATTCCCCACGGAGGGGATGGTCTATGGGTGTAAAATTTACCCAGCTGCAATGCAAAGAGGTTATCTGCGTCTGCAACGGGGAACGGCTGGGCTTTATTTCCGATATTGTTGCAGAAGTGCCGGAGGGAATCATTGCCGCCATCGTGGTTCCGGGGCCCTGCAAATTTATGGGCGTCGCCGGGCGGAAGGACGACTATGTGATTCCCTGGAGCTGCGTCAAAAAAGTTGGGCCCGATATTGTCCTTGTGGACATCAAGCCCCACGACTGCCGGGTTCCCAGACCCAAGGGAAAATTTCCGCTGTAGAACTTGTATGCATTCCACAAAACCGGAATCCAAAAAAGCGGAAATTTTCTTCCCTTTTCCGAAAAAACTTCTTGCAATATTTTCTCCTTTTGGGTATAATATTCCGGCGTGGGTTTGCGCCCATAGCTTATAAAAACCACACACCCGGGGACCGGATGCCCCCGTACCCCGTAAAAAGGGCGGGCACAGCGGGATGATCGGGGTGGAGGAAAAAACAAAAGGAGAACTGTAAAAATGGCTGTCGTATCTATGAAGCAACTGCTGGAGGCAGGCGTTCACTTCGGTCACCAGACCCGTCGTTGGAACCCCAAAATGGCCCCCTACATCTACACCGAGCGCAATGGTATCTATATCATTGACCTGCAGAAGACCGTTAAGAAGCTGGAAGAGGCTTACAACTTCGTCCGCGACACCTCTGCCAACGGCGGCAACATCCTGTTCGTGGGCACCAAGAAGCAGGCCCAGGACGCCATCAAGGAAGAGGCTGCCCGCTGCGGCGGTTACTACGTCAACGCCCGTTGGCTGGGCGGTATGCTGACCAACTTCCGCACCATGCGTACCCGTATCGACCGTCTGGCTCAGCTGAGAAAGATGGAAGAGGACGGCACCTTCGCAATGCTGCCCAAGAAGGAAGTTATCAAGCATCAGGCCGAAATCGAAAAGCTGGAAAAGTACCTGGGCGGCGTTAAGGAAATGAAGAAGCTGCCCGCGGCTCTGTTCATTGTTGACCCCCGCAAGGAGCGCAACGCCATTGCTGAGGCCCGCAAGCTGAACATCCCCATCGTGGCAATCGTGGATACCAACTGCGACCCCGACGAGATCGACTACGTGATCCCCGGCAACGATGACGCTATCCGCGCTATCCGCCTGATCGCCGCCGCCATGGCAAACGCTGCCATCGAGGGCCGTCAGGGTGAGGACGTAGCTGCTGAAGAAGCCGCTGCCCCCGCTGCCGAAGCTGCTGAATAATCCGTAAAGATTTAGGAGGATACCAAAATGGCTTTTACCGCTCAGGATGTTAAGAAGCTGCGTGAAATGACCAACGTTGGCATGATGGACTGCAAGAAGGCCCTTCAGGCTACCGATGGCGACATGGACAAGGCTGTAGACTGGCTCCGTGAAAAGGGCCTGGCTAAAGCTGCCAAGAAGGCTGACCGCGTTGCTGCCGAGGGCGTTGCCTTCGCTACCGTGGTTGACGGTGTGGGCGTCGTGATCGAGGTGAACTCCGAGACCGACTTTGCCGCCAAGACCGATGCCTTTATGGATCTGGTAAAGAACCTGGCTGTGGTCGTTGCCAAGCAGAACCCCGCCGATGTGGAAGCTCTGAAGGCTTGCACCTACCCCGACTCCAACCTGACCGTTACCGAGATCATGCAGGAGAAGGTTATGTCCATCGGTGAGAATATGCAGATCCGCCGGTTTGCCCGCTTCCCCGAGAACACCTCCGTTGCCTACGTTCATGCAGGCGGCACCCACGGCGTTCTGGTGAATCTGGCTGTGGAAGGCGGCATCGATGCCACCGAAATCGGCAAGAACGTTGCTATGCAGATTGCCGCTATGAACCCCAAGTACTGGGATAAGTCCCTGGTTCCCCAGGCTGACGTAGACCACGAGCTGCAGGTTCAGGTTGCTCTGATGGACAACGATCCCAAGATGGCTTCCAAGCCCGCTCAGGTCAAGGAAAAGATCGCTGCCGGCAAGATGAACGCTTTCTTCAAGGATAACTGCCTGCTGCAGCAGGAGTTCGTCCGCTCTGACCTGTTCCAGGGCAGCGTGGAAGGCTACATTGCCGATGCCGCCAAGAAGCTGGGCGGCAAGGTGACCTTTGTAGACGCCATTCACTATGTGAAGGGCGAAGGCATTGAAAAGAAGGCTGATGACTTCGCCGCAGAAGTCGCCGCCCAGATTGCCGGTGCTGCAAAGTAAGTTTTCCCTTACAAGCAAGTGCCCCTCCGAATTTTTCGGAGGGGCATTTTTTTGCCGGAATCGCCGATTGCAAATTGTCCGTTTCTGTGCTATGATGGCAAAAAGGAGGGCAATGCCTATGAAATGTGACTGCTGCGGAAAAACCAAAAAGTTATTTGATATGTTCTATACCCAAAAAAACGGGAATTGCCAGGTTCGCCTTTGCTCCGAATGCAACGAGCTGGCGGAACGGATTCGGCAGGATGTCCTCGCCGGAGAACGAGAGCTTTATGAGCTGCACCTGGTCCAATGGAATCGGCGTGCAAAGGATCCCTCCCCGGACTTTCCGGAGTGGAAGCAGGCATTTCTGGCGGAATGCAGCAAAAGCTCCCTATAATCGTCCAAAATACCGGCAGCACAAGGCTGCCGGTATTTCTCAGGCTGTCGAAAAACCCCTTACGGGCTTTTTCGACAAATTTTCTGCAGTCTGCTGCGCGCACTCCTTGTTCGCCTACGGCGAACAACTCGCACACTTACAGCCTGAAATGTATTTTCTGTCAGGTACACGCCCCGACAGAAAATGATTTAATTTTATTTGTCGGCTTGCGCCGCCAAACTCTGCGAGGCTTTTTTGACAAGCTACAAAATACCGGCAGCACAAGGCTGCCGGTATTTCTGTTTTAGCTTCCATCTATCGTCCTATTTTTTGAGGACAAAAATTGAGTATAGTATAGCAGATTCTCCCGAAAAGTCACCCTTCCTGCCGCTTACACCGGAAGAACAAGCATCCCCCTCCGGGAAAAGCCGGAGGGGGTGTTTCGTCAAGCCGTTTTTACGCTGGCCTTTTTGTTTTCAATTACCTTCATAACAACCACTGCGCCGCTGAGGATAATGCCCACAAAGTCTGTGGTTGTGCCGGGATAGATCATCATCAGGCCGCCTACCAGCATCAGCCCACGCTGGAGCCAGTTAAGAGAGCCCATGATGTAGCCTTCCAACGCCGCAGAGACGGACGCAATGCCAATCAGGGAGGTGATGACGATCAGGATCACCTCTACCGCGTTGGTGTCGATGAGCAGCATGGAGGGGCTAAGGGCAAAGGCATAGGGCACGATGAACGCGCCAATAGCCAGTTTTGTGGATTCCAAAGCGGTTTTCATAGGGTTTGCCTGGGCAATGGCAGCACCGGCATAGGCGGCCAGAGCCACCGGCGGGGTCAGATCTGCCACGATGCCAAAATAGAATACGAAGAAGTGGGCAGCCACCAGGGGTACGCCCATACGAACCAGAATCGGGGCGCAGGTGGCAGCCATGATGCAGTAGGTCGCGGTGGTAGGCACGCCCATGCCCAAAACGATGCAGCACAGCATGGTCAGGAACAGAGCAACCAAAACGCTGTTGCCCGCCAGAACCACAATGGCGTTGATGATCACATTGGCAAGGCCCGTCATGGTGATGGTTCCGGCAATAATGCCTGCAATGCCGCAGGCCGCCGCCACGGTGATGGAGCCCTGGCCACCGGCTGCCAAAGCTTCCAGCAGCCGCATGGGGGTGATGCGAGTCTCGGCGCTAAAGAGGGTGACCACGATACAGGCAACGATGGACAGAGCCGCAGCGTACTGAATGCTCTTCTGGCTGGTGCTGACCAGGTAGATGAGCAGCACCAGAGGAAGCAGCAGATAGCTCTTTTTCAGCAGAGGCTTCAGCTTCGGCAATTCTTCCTTAGGCAGGCCCTTCAGCCCAACCTTTTTGGCCTCCAGGTGGACGGAGATGAAAATACCGGTAAAGTACAGCAGCGCAGGCAGCACCGCCTTCAGCGCGATCTGACCGTAGGGGAGCTGGACATAGTCCGCCATCAGGAAAGCGGCAGCACCCATGATGGGGGGCATGATCTGGCCGCCGGTAGAGGCGGCGGCTTCCGCAGCCCCGGCAAACTCCGGCTTGTAGCCCGCCTTTTTCATCAGCGGAATGGTTACGGCTCCGGAGCCCACGGTATTCGCCACGGAAGAGCCGGAGACAACGCCCTCCAGAGCGCTGGCTACCACCGCCACCTTGGCGGGACCGCCGGAGAACCGGCCCACCAGTCCGTTGGACATCTGGATGAAGTAATCCGCAATGCCGGTGCGCTCCAGGAACGCGCCGAAGACGATGAACACCACGATAAACTTGGAGCAGACGTTAATGGGAGTGGACAGCACGCCCTCCTTACCGTAGAACAGGTAACGGATGGTGTAGTTGAGCTTGCCCCACAAAGAGGGGTTTGACAGCCCCGCCGTCAGGGCATACACCAAAAAGCACCCGGCAACAATCAGAATGGGCAGGCCCACGCTTCTGCGGCAAACCTCCGCCAGAGCAAGGATGCCCACAACGCCGATGATAATCTGATAGGGCTGGAAAATGCTTCCCTGCTGAATAATGGTGATGGCATTGAAGGAGTAGTATAAAAATGCCCCGGTACCCAGAACCATCATAACAATGTCATACCAGGGAATGTGGTTTACCCTTTGGTGGCTCTTCTTTGCCGGGAACACCAGGAAGCCCAGAAAAACGATCCAGGCAACGAAGGTAGTCAGCCGCAGCTCTTCCAGCCAGCTGGTAAAGAGGGTAACGTACAGGCAAAACAGAGAAAAGGTTGCCAGGATCACATTGACCGCAATCCGGGGCTTTCCTTCCCAGATTCGGACATTGGACTCCTGGTCGTATTTTTTCATAACGGAATCCAGATCCATTGGCTCCTCTACTTTTGCTTTTTTCTTAAAAAGGCTCATCATGGGTTCCTCCCTTATCCGGTAATAATTGGAAGCGCTGAAGAAGTCGTCCATCCAGGCGATTTCTTCAGCGTTTCTCTCTTCCCGCCCCTCATAAAGAGGGGCGGGAGAGATGACAGCTTACTGTGCGTCTACAGTAACGCCCTTTTCTGCGAAATACTTGGCAGCGCCCTTGTGGAAGGGAGCGGTCATGCCGGAGGTAGCGTTTTCAATGCTCAGCTCTGCGCCCTTGCCGTTTTCCTTGGCGATATCGGCTGCGTTGTCGAAGATGGCCTTGGTCAGGTTGTAAACATCATCCTCGGAAGCGCTGGCGGATACGATCAGGGTAGCCTTAACGGTAACGGTGGTCACATCGGAATCCTGTCCGGGATACGTACCGGCGGGGATCACATAAGT
Organism: uncultured Oscillospiraceae bacterium; assembly: GCA_934589065.1. Lineage (GTDB taxonomy): Bacteria > Bacillota > Clostridia > Oscillospirales > Oscillospiraceae > Faecousia. Next base: position 68,847 of record CAKTNN010000006.1, on the reverse strand, counting down.
GGTATAGAAGGGGCACTCAGCCATCATGGCATCGGCAACCGCGCCGTCAATGGGAACCAGGTAAGCGGAGTTGGTGGTGCACAGCTCGGTAATGGCGGGAGTGGGTGCACCGGCAACGATAAAGGCTGCATCGATCTTGCCGTCCTTCAGGGCATCAGTACTGTCGGAGAAGCTCTGATACTGTGCGTTGATATCGGACTCGGACAGGCCGGCGGCGGAGAGGACATCCATTGCGTTGAAGTAAACGCCGGAGCCGGGAGCACCGATGGAAACGCTTCTGCCCTTCAAATCGGCAACGCTTTTAATGGCGGGATCCATGGTCACCAGCTGCACGGACTCTGCATACAATCCGGCAACCACCCGGAAAGAATCGATCTTGCCGGTGGACTCAAAGGCGCGGGTGCCCTGCCAGGCATAGGCCATAACATCGGACTGAACGGTGCCCAGCTGATAGTCACCGGCGGCAATGCCCTGGATATTGGCCTTGGAGCCGTCGGTGGCAACTACGGTCACATCGATTCCGGCCTTATTCTTAATGTACTGGCCCAGCACGCCGCCGTAGCCATAATAGGTTCCGGCAGAACCGCCGGTGCCCATGGTCATCTTTGCAGCGGAGGCCCCGCCGCAGGCGGCAAGAGAAAGCGTCAAGGCAGCAGTCAATGCCAGGGTAAACAGCTTCTTCATTTTCTTCATGATGATTTCCTCCTCTTTGTCTTTGGCTATTCCAAAAACTTTATGGACGTATGATACCACAGGTTTTGCATTTTTGCAATAGTGGAATTGCAGGATTTTTTGCTGCGCGGACAATTGTTTTCGGCCTTTTTGTATTCAAATCCGTAATTATACAGGTTTTTCCGTATTTTTGCGTTTTCTGTTCGGCATTTTGCACAGTTGTGTAAGCTTTTCAGTCGGTGTTTTCTACAATTTAAGCAGACTCCTGGGGTGTATTTTTTATTTGCGGTCTTTTGCAAGATTTACGGCATTGTGCAAGGTTCAAAAACCGGTTGTGCATATACCGCAAGTACGGCCCGCTGCTTGTCCCACATTTCACCGCAAAGTTGCGCAGCATTTTCAGATTAATATTTGCAAATGATCAACATACACAAAAACCGCGGTTTTTGGACGTTCACATTTTGGATGCAATTATTTCATTTTTCTCTTGCATTTTGACATTCTGCGGGGTATACTGACACAGATCGATTACGGAAAAGGGGGCTGTAGAAACTTTAGGGTTTTACAGTCCCCTTTTTCTTTGTGGAAACCGGAGCTTCCCTCGTATGTCTGCAATGCCGGAAAAGCACACTATTTATTATATAGAGTGCTTTTCCGGCTGCCGCGGCAACCCCGGGCGGCTCCACAGTAGAGAAAGGATGTTTTTTCTATGGCAGCTCCCGAAACGAATAACGATGTCGTGTACGATGCCTCTACCCTGGCTGTGCCCAAGCAGCTTTTGCTGGGCGTTCAGCACCTGTTCGCCATGTTCGGCGCCACCGTGCTGGTTCCCGCTCTGACCGGCTTGGACGTCGCCAACGCCCTGCTGTTTGCAGGTCTGGGCACCCTCCTGTTCCATCTGATCACCGGTCGCAAGGTTCCCGCATTCCTGGGTTCCTCCTTCGCCTTCATCGGCGGCTACAATGCCATCCGTGCTCTGGGCGGCGACAACGGTAACGCGCTGCTTCCCTACGCCTGCTTCGGTGTGGCCTGCGCCGGTCTTGTGTACCTCGTCATGGCACTTCTGTTTAAGCAGTTCGGCGCCCGGAAGGTCATGCGTTATTTCCCGCCCATCGTAACCGGCCCCATCATCATCTGCATCGGCCTGAGCCTGTCCGGTTCCGCCGTTACCAACTGTGCATCCAACTGGTGGGTGGCACTGGTGGCAATCCTGATTGTGGTTGGCTGCAACATCTGGGGCAAGGGCATGGTGAAAATCGTCCCCATTCTGCTGGGCGTTGTCGGCTCTTATGTCTTCTCCATGATCATTGACCCGGCATCCCGGGAAAACCTGGTTTCTCTGGTCAGCCAGGCCGACTGGATCGGCCTGCCCATCGTTTGGGAGAAGACCGCATTTTCCGTCTTCGGCAGCAGCCTGGATACCGGCCTGCTGGTAACCGCCATTGTGACCATCATGCCCATCTCCCTGGCAACCATGATGGAGCACGTGGGTGATATCTGCGCCATCTCCTCCACCGTTGGCAAGAACTTCGTTGCCGACCCCGGCCTGCACCGCACCCTGGTTGGTGACGGTCTGGCTACCACTCTGGCTTCTCTCTTCGGCGCTCCCGCAAACACCACCTACGGCGAAAACACCGGTGTGCTGGCACTGAGCAAGGTTTACGATCCCAAGGTCGTGCGGATGGCTGCCGTGTTTGCCATCATCCTGTCCTTCTGCCCCAAGTTCTCCGCTCTGATTGTTGCCATGCCCGCTGCCACCATGGGCGGCGTCAGCCTGGTGCTGTACGGCATGATCTCCGCCGTGGGCGTGCGCAATGTGGTGGAGAACCAGGTTGACTTCACCAAGAGCCGCAACGTGCTGATTGCCGCCATGATCATGGGTCTGGCAGTGGGCGTCAGCTATGCCGGCTCCATCCAGATTCCTCTTGGTTCTGTGACCATCAGCCTGTCCGGTCTGGCTGTTGCCGCTCTGGTCGGCATTCTGATGAACGCCGTTCTCCCCGGCAAGGACTATGAGTTCGGCACCAACGAGCAGGGCGATACCGCCGTTGTAAACTTCGGCAGCCGCGCTCAGAAGTAACGCCTATTTTCCAGGGCTGCTAAAAAACGTTTTCTTTTGACCCCGCCCAAGGCGGATGAAATGGACTGCGTTTTTTAGCAGCCTTTTTTCCTTTCTTGCAACCTTGTGTGCAGTATGCTATAATGAAAAGAAAAAGGAGCATCAGCATGGATCACAGAGAATATGCATCAGAGCTCTTCTGCCGGGGCTATAACTGCGCCCAGTCAATTACCGTTGCCTTTTGCGATGTGACGGGACTCAGTGAGGAATTTTCCGCACGGCTGGCTTCCTCCTTCGGCGGCGGCATTGGGCGGCTGCGGGAGGTCTGCGGCGCGGTCAGCGGCATGATGATCGTCTTGGGGCTGCTCTATGGCTACAGCGAGCCGGGTAACGACACCGTCAAAAAGGCGCACTACCAAAACGTTCAGGCCCTGGCGGGACAGTTCCGGGAAAGCTGCGGCAGCATCGTTTGCCGGGAGATTCTGAAAAATCCCCCTTCCGACCCCAATCCCACGCCCCGAACCGCCGAATTTTACAAGGTTCGGCCCTGCGCCCGCATGGTTGCCGCTGCCGCCGGAATCCTGGATCAATTTATTGAGGAGCATCCCCTCCATGGCTGAGCCCATTGTGAACCAAACCCGCATTCCGCCGGAACAGTGGCGCTACGGCCTCCGCGCCTCTGCAAAAACAGGCTGCGGCTGGATTGCCCTGTATAACGCTCTGCTTCTTTTGGGAGAGCAGCCGGAACCGGAATATCTGATCCGTGCCCTGGAAAAGCAGCTGCCCCTTATCCACGGCAATGCCGGGACAACCTGCCTGGGGCCTGCCCTGCTGCTGAAAAAATGGGGCTATCCCGTGACAATCTCCTCCGATGTAAGCCGGTTTGATGGCCTCGCCCGTCAGGCAGATGCCGCCATTTTGTTTTACTACTGGCGCAGGGGGCTGCGGATGGGTGCGCATTTTGTGGCTCTCCAGGCAACGCCCCAGGGCTTTGTTGGGTACAACACCTATACAAATTCCGTTTCCCCTGATTTTTACGGGGGCTGTCTGCCCCAATACCTAAAACAGCAGGGGTACTTTGGCTGCATTTTAACGGCCGTTAAGAAAAAATAGGGTGATTTTTCGTGTTTTCCCTGGAAGCAAGCCTTTTTCTGTGATACAATGGATTTGAGTTCTCCATAGAAAGGAACTGATTTTTTTGCGTTCCAAAAACGTACTGACTGTTCTATTTATGGCATTTGCCAGTATTGCAGCCGCCATTTTGGCCGGCTGTGTGCTGATGACCTGCGTTTACGCCCTCCCCACCGGCAGAATGCTCACAAACCTTTCCGAAGGATATGAATCCATTACGTCCGAGGGCAGCAGCTTCAACTGGGCTCCCGGCTATCCCGGCGCGCGGCTTGACGAATATACCGACAATATCATGATGCAGACCGCTGTATTTGAAGGAACCGGAAATAAACTGCGGGATGCCATGCTGAATCCCCGGATGATCTTCCCCAATGCCGACCTGAACCCCGGGGACGCCCTTATCAATTATGTGTATGGAGCCCGGAACGGAGAGATTACCACCTACGGTCGCTACTGGCATGGGTATCTGCTTTTCCTGAAGCCTCTGCTGCTGTTTTTTAACCTTTCGGACATACGGATGTTCAACATGGTGCTCCAATGGGGGCTTGCTCTGAGCTTACTGATTCTGGCATACCGGAAGGCTGGCCTACGCTTGGTCATTCCCCTGGGGATTGCCATTCTATCCCTGAACCCTCTGTCCACTGCCCTGAGCTTTCAGTATTCCAGCATCTATCTTCTGACCTTGATCGCCTGCATTCTCCAGCTGCAATTTGGGCTGTACCGCAAGCGGGATGGCTGGCTTTTGTACCTCTGGTTGGGAATCGCCACCGCATTCTTTGATTTTCTCACCTATCCCCCTGCGGCTCTGGGCATTTGCCTGATTCTGGGCTTAGCCCTTCGGGAGGGACGTAGCAAAGAAAAGCTTGCCTATACCATCGCCGCCGGTTTTTCCTGGGGCACCGGCTACGGCGGAATGTGGGGTGGCAAATGGCTGGCAGGCTCCCTGCTTACCGGGCAAAACATTCTGGCCGACGCCGTGGAAAAGGTGCAATACCGCACCGGGGCTCAGACCGTTTCCGCTGAGGGCGGCAGCACCTTTACCTATGGCGATATCCTCCTGAAAAACATCGGGGTCTACTGCAATGCTGCTGGGCTTCTTCTGCTTCTGGGGCTGGTGATTCTGGTTGGATACCTGATCCTGGTCAAGGGTTACCGATTCAGACCGGTGCAAAGCAATCTGGCTGCATTTCTGGGTGTCGCGCTTATCCCCTTTGCTTGGTATTTTGTTCTGAAAAACCACTCCGGCGTCCACTACTGGATGACCCACCGCAACCTTTCCATTACCATCATGGCGCTTTCAAGCTTTGTTAGCTTTTCACTGATTCAAAACGGAGGAACCGAAAATGGATAAAATTGCAGTTCTGATTCCCTGCTACAACGAAGAAAAAACCGTTGAAAAGGTCGTTTCCGATTTCCGGCGGGTACTGCCGGAGGCCACCGTGTATGTGTACAATAACAATTCTACCGACCGGACTGCGGAGCTGGCAGCCAAGGCCGGTGCCGTGGTACGCAACGAGTATATGCAGGGCAAGGGCAACGTCATCCGCCGGATGTTCCGGGAGATCGATGCCCAGTGCTACATCATGGCAGACGGGGACGACACCTATCCTGCCGAAAACGCCCGGGAAATGGCAGAGCTGGTGCTGAATCGCCAGGCCGATATGGTGGTGGGGGATCGGCTTTCCTCCACCTACTTCACGGAGAATACCCGCCCCTTCCACAATCTGGGCAACCGACTGGTTCGCAGCAGCATTCAGCTGCTGTTCCGCAACAACATCAAGGACATCATGACGGGCTACCGGGCCTTTAGCTACCAGTTTGTGAAAACCTTCCCCATTATCTCCAAAGGCTTTGAAATCGAAACGGAAATGAGCATTCATGCCGTCATAAACAATATGCACCTGGAAAATGTAATTATTGATTACCGGGACCGTCCCGAGGGCAGTGTTTCCAAGCTGAACACCTATTCCGATGGCTTTAAGGTTCTGCGCACCATTGCCCGGCTTTACCGGGTTTATAAGCCCCTGGGCTTTTTCGGGATCATCAGCCTGATTCTGTTCCTTCTGTCGGCTATCTTCTTTGTTCCGGTACTGCGCACCTACGCCCTTACCGGCCTGGTTCCCAATTTCCCCACGCTGATCGTCTGCGGCTTTACGGTGGTTGCCTCCCTGCAGTCCCTGTTTTCCGGTCTGATTCTGGAAACCATCCGGCAGCAGAACCGGCAGGACTTTGAAATGGCGCTGATCCAGGCAAGTTCCCAGCAGCGGGAAAAGCAGGCCCAAAGCTCCGAGGACTAAGCTATGAGCATGGTTCTCGTCCCTGTGTGCGCCCTGAGCTGGTGCCTGCTTCTGCACAGCACAGACAGCTATTATGTTATCTACCTACTGACAGCCGCAGCAAGCCTTGCCTGCTGCGGCTGCAACCGTCACCGGGCGGCTCCTTGCCTGAAATCCGGCTCCCGGGGATGGGTCTGCCTGTTTGCCCTGGGCTTTTCCGGTATGGTCTACCTGGCAAATGCCGCCCTGTTTGACCCCGCCTCCGGTTCTATCCGCCCCTGTTCCCCCAAAATGCTTCTGTTGGCCTTGGCGCTGCTATGCACCGGCTTTGTGGTTTTCCGGGAGATTCTCCTGTATCTGACCGCTGCCGCCGGCAGCTCCCATGTCCGCTTTCATGTTTCCGTCTCCGGTGCGCGGGTGGGACTTATTGCCTGGGGCTGCCTTTTCTGCGTGTATTGCCTGGTGTTTTACACCTGCTACTACCCCGGCGTACTGACTTATGACAGTGTAAACCAGCTCAGCCAGATACTGGGATTGCAGCCCTACAACAACCATCATCCCTTTTACGATACCCAGCTCGTTGCCCTGATTCTCCGGCTGGGGCTGGCGCTCTTTCACGATCTCAACCGGGCAGTGGGGCTATACAGCCAGATTTCCATTCTGGCAATGACCGGCTGCTTTGCCTACTGCATCGAAACACTTTTTGCATCCACCGGGAAAAAGGGACTGACAGTTGGTCTGTTTCTTTTCTACCTACTGATGCCCTACCACATTTTTTACAGCTTTGCGATGTGGAAGGATGTATTCTTTGCAGCCTCCGTCACCGGGTTCACCGTCAGCTTTTTTAGGACATTCTACGCCATAGGCAGCCACCCCAGGCAAAACCGGGCCGCCATGCTCCTGTTTGCCGGGCTGATGTGCCTGCTGCGGAGCAACGGGCTGTTTGCCTTTGCCGTCTGCCTGGTGGTATTTTTCTTTTTCTTCCGGGAAAAGGAAAAAAAGCTGCTCTGGGCGCTGTGCGCCGTGGCAGCGGCAGCCTACTTGCTTACGGGGCCGGTTCTGAAAATGAGAAACATCCCTCAGCCCAGGATCACGGAATCTCTGTCCATTCCTTTGCAGCAGGTTGCCCAGGTGATTGTGGACGAGTGCCCCCTTACAGAAGAGCAGACTGCCCTATTGGAGCAATGCGTGGATTTGGATGCCGTGAAAGAGGCGTTTCTCCCCTATATCTCCGACCCTGTAAAGGCCCTGGTGGATTCCCGGCCCTTTGCAGGGCAGGAAGGCGCATACATAAAGCTGTATCTACAGCTGGGCTTGCGGTATCCTCTAAAATACATTCAGGCCTGGGTGAACCAGACCAGAGGCTACTGGAACGGAGGCTATGCCTACTGGCGTTTCCCCGCCCCATACGAAAACGGTCTGGGAATCTCCATTTCCGCCCCGGTAGAATCGGCACGGGCTCTGTTTTCCGGCTACGCCCAGCTGTTTGAAAGCAGCCCGCTTCTGCAGCCACTGGTGAGCATTGGGCTCTTTGTCTGGCTGATGATTCTGTGCTGCTTTGCCGCCCTGCAGCGCAGGGACAAAGTCGGCGTTTTTCTCACCGTCCCCTATCTGGCTGTGATTCTGACCCTGCTGATTGCCACCCCAGTTTTTTCCGAATTTCGCTACAGCTATTGCATCTTTTGCGGCGGGCCCTTTGTGTTTGCCGTAACCGCCCACAGATTGTGGAGCAAAGCATAAAAAGAAATGACCCCTGACGGTTTCCGATACACCGTCAGGGGTCATTTCTCTGCACTCTTATTATCTAACATCTGTGGTTAACCTCTCTTTCTGCGGATTTGGGGGCGGCGGTGCTGGAAAGATCCTGTCTCCGTGATACAGTGCATTTTGAAAGTCAACCATGAACTCTATTTAAAACGGAGGTTTTCGCCGCCCTGCCCAGTTTTCTGTATTTCCTTTTTGTATTTTGACTATACCACGATTTTCCCCTCCCGGCAACGGGAAGGCTTCACAAAAAAGAAGCACCGGATTTGTGACGGTTGCACATTTTAAAGGCAGTGCGGGTGCAGCCTCTTACCTGCCCAGCACCCATTTGAGCCTGGAGCGGAGCAGGCACTCATTGCACAGAGTCAAAACGCCGAGAATCAGCAGAAGCTCCAGCCCCTTTTCTCCCAGCATGACAAGGGTCGAAGGGTAATTCTCCATAGGAATCCCCAGCCTGGGAAAAAAATAGTAAATTGCCGTAATGACCGGGGTCTGGTGCCACACAAAATAGATAAGGCTGTTTTCCCCCAGGTAGCAAATCGGCTTCCATTTCCACTGCTTTGCCACCAGGATCACCGCCCCAATGCCGCAAAAAGCGGACAGATAAGAAAGTGGCGCAATGCCATACCGGTTTGCAAACACATTCAGCACCGGCACTTCCCCGCAGATACTCTGCCAGCCAAAGCCCAGATTTCCCAGGGCCAGCAGCAGAAACAGCGCGCCTTTTTTCCAGCCGGTCAAAAGGCCCTCCAGCTTGGTTTCCCGCTTTTTCAGAAGATACCCCGCCATAAAAAAGGGCATTACCGAAAAGCAGGCATCCAGATTCCAGGGCAGGGCCGGCCCTCCCAACTGGGCATACCTTACGCCGATCGCGCCCATAATCACCGCCAGAAGCGCCAGAAGCCACTCTTTTTTCGCAAATCGAATGAGCACATAGCCCATCAGCTCCAGCAAAAACAGGCAGGCCAAAAACCAGATCGGCCACAGCCTTCTCTGAATCACCACCTGTCCGGCAAGCTCCAGCACCCGGCTCCAAAACCGGGCTCTGGGCACGCTCATTGCCGCCTCTGCCGGGATAATCGGCAGCGCCAGGGCGAAATAGGGAATCAGCATCCGGCGCAGCTTGCCCTTTAGGAAGCTCTTTAGGGGTTTCCCCTCCCGGAATAAAAAACCGGACAAAAAGAAAAACAGGGGCACGTGAAAGGTAAACAGCCACTGGGAGACCGGATGGCCTGTAAACACATGGGAAACCATAATGGCAAGGATTCCGTATCCCTTTGCCATGTCTGCCCAGTCGATCCGCTTCCCGGCGCTCACGCCCTCACCCCCTTTTGTTTCTTACCATTATATTGCAGAAGGATTTGCCCGTCAAGGAAAAGGGAGCGCCACCGTGAAAATAGTGGCACTCCCCGTTTTCTTCGGTCATCCGGATACCGTCTGATTATTCCGCTTCCCCCATCTGGGTACTCTCCCGGGCAAAAAGCACAGCGGGAATCCGGGTTGTACCACACTGGGTGTCGCGCTGCCGGATAATTTGGTTCAGCGCTTCCACCACAAACTGGCAGGTCTGTTGTGCATCCATCTCAATGGCAGAGATCGTAGGACTGACCATTTCCGCCAGAGGGCTATTCTGCAAAGAGATCACCTTGACATCCTCCGGGACACGGAGTCCATGCTTGCGCAGGCAATTGGCTGCCTCCACAGCATTTGTCATGGTATTTGCAAAAATCCCGTCAAAGGGAATATTTCTGTGCATCAGGTTTTCCAATGTCTCGGTAACGGAATGCTCTTCTCCACTGCCGACAACTACATTCAGTTCCTCCTCCGCCGTCAATCCATTCTCCCAGAGGGACTGCTGATAACCCAAATAGCGTCCCAAATGACCGTCGCGAAACCGCGAGGATTTGAAATAAAGGATACGGCGGCATCCGGAACGAATCAACTCATCCGTTGCCAGTTTTGCTCCCCCAACCACATCAAAGAGGATTTTTGCAGCCCCCTCCGATTCTGTTGGAGCAGTTCCCACAAAGATGGCAGGTATGTTCTCTCCCCCAGTTTTCACCGGAGTCTCCTTAAAGAGATAGACCACTGCACCGGCACTCAGCGATGCCAGCGTACGGCAGTAGGCAGCTTCGATCTCCTCATCATACAAGGTAACACACACAAGAGGGGTATACCCCGCCTGCATCACCTCGTGGACGATGCAATCACACAGATTGGAAAAATACTGCGAAGACTGCTTGGAAATCATAATTCCCACCATAGAGCTGGTGTTGGAGCGAAGGGTTTGGGCCATCAAATTTGGCGAATACCCCATGGTGGAAATCGCGCTCCACACCGCCTGTTTTGTTTCCTCCGAATATTTTCCCTTTCCATTGATGATTCTGGAAACCGTACTGGTAGAGACACCTACCGCTTCCGCGATATGTCGGATGGTGATTTTTTCCATAGAATTCCTCCGGACTGCAAATCAACAACTGTTTTTCTCTGTTCTTTCCCGCACCGTCACGATAGCCACCAGAACAATGGCAAGGAGTTGGGGAATCATAACGGTAAAATACATATTGCTGTAGCTTAAGCGCACCGACAACACCCCGGCTGCAGAAGCGCCCAGTGCCTGGCCAATGTCCAGCGCCGTATAGTAGGTGCTGTTCGCTGTACCGCTTTTGGATACATCCACCGATTTCACACACCATGTCTGTAGAATAGGACACAGCGCCCCATAAAACGTTCCGTACAGTACAGCTGCTACCAGGAACATCGGCAGCGTCCGTGCCAATCCCAGGGTGAGAAACACCATGCTGAACCCCGCCAGAGAAACGAACACAATGGTTCGGCTATACCGGCTGTCCGACAGCCGTCCAAACAGCGGCCGCATTACCAGCATCACAGCTCCGGCAACGGTGAAATAGTATCCAATTCCGGAAACCGCCAAGCTTTCCGCATAGATGGCAATAAAATTCGTAATGCTTGCCATGCCCACACCGACACACAGGATCACGACGGCAGGAACAGCCGCTTCTCTGGCAAACAAGCAATCCAGCAGCTTCATCTTTCCCTCAGGTGCTTTGGACTTTCGCATGGCACTTTCATCCACTCCAAAGCTCATCAGACAACCCACCACCGCCAAGGCAAAGGAAATCAGGAACATACAGCGATAGCCCACGTGATCAATCAGCTGCAGGCCCAAATTTGGTGCAAAGACGGAAGCCAGGGAAGAAGCAATGCCAAACAGGCCGATTCCTCTGCCAATCTGATCCTCCTGGATGGAGGCCACAAGCACCGTGCTGGTTGATGTGGTTACCATGCCCCAGCCAATACCGTGCAGCAGCCGAAACAGAAGAATCATCGCCACGCTGCTGCTCAGGGCATAACCCAGGACAGAGACGGCTACAATGCAAAGTGCCGAAATCATGATAACCTTTTTTCGCTTGATATTGATGTAATAGCCCGCAAAAGGACGGGTAAGAATCGCCGTAATAGAAAAAGCCGTTGCGGCAAATCCCGCCAGCTCCACTCCGCCGCCCAGAGCCAGTACATATTTGGGAATGGTGGGTGTCAGAATATGAAAGCTAAACGCCGTCAGAATATTGCACAAGAGGACCAGGATATAGTTGCGATTCCAAATTGATTTTGTTTTCATAATACCCACCTTCTTATTTTTTGTCAAGGAGATGGCAGGCAACAAAATGATTTGTTCTTACCTCATGCATCTTGGGCTGACTGACATGGCACGCCTCCGTGGCATAGGGGCAGCGAGCTGCAAACCGGCAGCCTGGCTTTGGGTTGATAGGGGATGTAATTTCTCCGGCAATGGTCTGGATTTTCTGAGCCTTGTCCAGATCGATGGTAGGAACGGATGCCAGCAGCGCCCGGGTATAAGGATGGGTAGGATTGGCAAACAGTTCCTCCGTTTCGGAATACTCCACCAGGTTCCCCAGATACATCACGGCGATCTTGTCGGAGATATGCTTCACGACAGACAGATCATGGGTAACGAAGATATAGGTCAGACCCATCTGCTCTTGCAAATCCTGCATCAGGTTCAGAATCTGTGCCTGAATGGATACATCCAGTGCGGAAACCGGCTCATCGCAGATGATAAAGTCCGGCTTCAGAATCAAGGCACGGGCGATGCCGATTCTCTGGCGGCGTCCGCCGTCCAGTTCGTTTGGGTAGGCATTTTCAAAGCGCCCGTCCAATCCAACCGTTTTCATCATTTCCCGGACCTTTTCTTCCGCTTCTCTTTTCTTCATGCCATCGATCAGCAGAGGCTCCATTATAATCTGTTTTACCGTCATACGAGGATTCAGAGAAGAGTAAGGATCCTGGAAGATCATCTGCACTTCCTTCATAAAATCCCGGGTTTCCTTCTTGGATAGATGGGTAACATCCCTGCCCTTGAAAAGAATCGTACCCTCGGTAGCATCCAGCAAATGCTGGATGGTTCTCCCCAGAGTAGACTTGCCGCAGCCGGACTCGCCCACAACGCCCAGAGTTTCCCCCTTTTCAACGGTAAAGGAAACATCATCCACCGCGTGAAGCAGCCCCGCTTTGGTTTCAAAATATTTTTTCAGGTGCTTTACTTCAAGTATTGTACTCATAGTTTTAACCCTTCCACGTGAAATAGGCAGCGCACCAAGTGACCGTCACCGATGTCCTTCAGCTCTACCCCATGCTGTTTGCATTCTTCGCAGCATTTGGAGCATCTGGGCGCAAATGCACAGCCCTTCGGCAGTTTCGTAGGATCCGGCATCAAGCCCTTAATGGGTTCCAGACGGTGCTTTCCTTGGCTGTTGATGTCCGGAAGCGCTCGAAAAAGTCCAATCGTATAGGGATGCGCCGGGTGCTTGAAGATTTGCTGCAGTGTGCCTTTTTCAATGATCTGGCCTGCATATACCACCGCCACCTCATCACACATCATGGCAATAACGCCCAAATCGTGGGTAATCATAATATTGGAAGTGTTTTGCTCTTTTTTCAGTTTGTTGATCAGCTGCAAAATTTGCGCCTGAATGGTTACGTCCAACGCCGTGGTGGGTTCATCCGCAATCAATAGCTCCGGGTTACAGGCCAGAGCTATGGCAATGACGATGCGCTGCTTCATGCCGCCGGAAAACTGGTGGGGATATTCGTCAAAACGTTCCCCCGGAATGCCTACCATCTCCAGCTTTTCCACCGCCCGCATCCGCGCCTCTGCCCGGCTGATTTTATTATGGTTCAAAATTGCCTCGGTTATCTGGCTCCCCACGGTTTCAATGGGGTTTAAGGAAGTCATGGGATCCTGAAAAATCATGGACATCTGGCTTCCCCGCAGGCTGATGCGTTTTTTGTGGGGCATCCGGAGAATATCCATGCCCTTATATTCCATCTCCCCGGAGATGACCTTCGCAGGAGGCTCCGGCAGCAGGCCCATAATAGCCAGCGCAATGGTGGTTTTTCCTGCGCCGGTTTCGCCTACCAGGCCGATGGTCTTTCCCCGCTGCAAGTCAAAGCTCACATCCCGAACCGCCTCAACATCGCCTTCCTCGCTGCCGTAATTCACCGACAAATTCCGAATTGAAAGAATCGTTTCCTTTTGTTCCATAGCTTACCTACCTTTCAGGCGGGGATCCAATGCATCCCGCAGGCCATCACCGATCATATTCAGGGAGAAAACGGTAAGCATGATCACCATGCCCGGCGCCAGCACCAAATATGGGTAGTCCCGGATGTAGTTGCGTCCTTCAGAGAGCATTTTTCCCCATTCCGGCATGGGGGCCTGAGCGCCCAGCCCCAAAAAGCTCAGGGTGGAAGCATTCAGGATGCCGCCAGCCACGCCCATGGTAAACAGGACAATGAGCGAAGAGGAGATGTTGGGTAGAATGTACCGGAACATAATCCGAAAATCGCTTGCTCTGGAGGTTCTGGCAACCTCGATGTATTCTTTGTCCCGCTCGGAGATTACCATAGCCCGAACCAACCGGGAGACCCCGGGGATTGCGCCCAGGGACAACGCAAAAATCATGGAGACTACGCCGCCGCCAAAAACGGCTGCCAGCACAATGGACAGCAGAATGGAGGGAATGGACAGGAAGACATCCATGATCCGCATCAGGACATTATCGGCCTTTCCACCATAAAAGCCCGCCATCATTCCAATGAATACTGCAATGGCAGTACCGAGCACCGTAGTGCTCACTCCAATGGACAGGGAGATCCTGGCGCCGTAAATCATACGCACCAGATTGTCCCGCCCCAGGTAATCCGTTCCCATCAGGTGCTCCCAGTTGGGCTTGGTGAACTGAATCCTGTAATTCTGTACATCGTAACCCTCCGGTGCAATTACGTTGGCAAACACCGCGCAGAGCGTTAAAACACACAGAAAGCACAGTCCGAATACTGCCAGCCGATTGCGGCGATACCTTCTCCAGAATCTGGTTAGGTCTGTGTCAACGTGTTTCTTGCTTTTCATGCTGCCTCCCCCACCTTTTTCTTCTTGGATTTTCCACCCATTTTCTTGTAATAGGACTTGATTCTGGGATCAATATAGGCAGAACAGATATCCGTCAACAGATTGCACAGGGATACAAACACGCAGATCACCAGCACACCGCCCCGAATGATGGGGTAGTCCCGTGCGTTGATTGCTCCCAGGAGGTAAGTTCCCATGCCGGGGATGGAAAACACATTTTCCACAACCACAGCGCCGCCCAGGATGCCGCCGATACCATTGCCGACCTGGGTGATAATGGGGATCATTGCATTTTTAACCGCGTGATGTATGATCACTCTGCTTTCTTTGGTGCCCTTGGCCCGGGCTGTCCGTACATAGTCCTTCCGGATTTCATCCAGAACCGTGGAGCGGGACATACGGAAATTGGCAGCCGCACCGCCAAGTCCCAAGGTCACCGCCGGAAGAATAATGGACTTAAAGCCATCAAAACCGGTAGCAGGCAATACCTTCAGCCGCCAGGCAAACACCAGAGACAGCTCCAGTGCGAACCAAAACGACGGCATGGATGTAAAGATGACCGCAAATACATTCGCCGCATTATCCACCAGACTATACTGCTTCACCGCCGAGAGGATGCCCAGCGGAATACCGATCAGCAGACTCAGCAAAACGCCCAGCAGTCCGATCAGCAGCGTTACGGGGACGCGCTTTGCGATTTCATCCATGACGCTCAGGTTTGTTTTATAGGACGTGCCCATGTCAAACCGGAAAATCAGGTTATACAGATAATCGCCGAATTGTTTAAAAAACGGTTGATCAAGGCCCATAATGTGCCTCTGCGCTTCAATCTGCTCATCCGTTGCAGTGAGCCCCAAAACCTGCCGTGCAGGGTCGCCCGGGGTCAGATACAAAAGGACAAAGATGAACAGGAGAACGCCAAAAATGACGAAGACCATCATTCCGATTCTCTTTAAGATGTACCTAGTCATATTGTCTCCTATCATGTGTGTTTAACACTGCTCTACAGTCTTTTGAAGATTTGTGCTGTGGGGTTTTCCCCACAGCACAAGCAGAAATTATGCAGGAGTCGTATCAAGCGTCAAAGTAGGCATCTGCCAGCAGGAACGTGCAGTTGCCGCCGTTGATGGTCACACCCTGAAGCTTTTCGCTGCAGGTCATGTAGTTGATGGGGTAGCACATCGGCACAGCCATGGCGTTCTCCATCTCCAGACGAATGGCTTCCTTGACCAGGCGGTTGCACTCGTCCACATCGGTAGTAGCCAAAGACTTAACATACAGATCGTTAATTGCTTCGTCACACTCCACCAGAGTCCATGCGCCCCAGTTGGGAACCATGTCGGGGCTGCAGTTCTTCAGGTATCCGGGAGCATAACCGACGGAGGTGCAGCCAATGGCGGCATACATATCGTCCTCTTCACCGGCAATCAAAGTGGGTACGGCAACATTGCTGTCCAGATTAAAAATCTCGACATCAATACCGATCTTGGAAAGGTCATTCTTTACGCACTCCAGGATATGAACCTCCGTGGGGGTCGTATCGGAGTAAATGGTCAACTTCAGGCCATTGGGATATGCAGACTTGGACAGGTATTCCTTTGCCAGCTCAATATCGTAAGGATACATCGGATTCTCATCGTAGGAAGGATCGTATGCACCGTTGTTATTGGCAATCTTCTGGTTGGCAACAGTGGCGGAGCCGCCGTAAGCAACGGCAATAATGGCTTCCTTGTCAATGGCGCAGCTGATGGCTTTACGCACGTTGACATCCCGCATGGGCTCACTGCGGAAGTTGAACCAGAGATTCTTTACCAGTGCGGAGGGCAGCTCCATGGTCTTCAGGCCGGAAACAGAGCCGCTCTGAATGCGGGAGATATCCATCGTATCAGGGCCGGTAACCCAGTCAATGTTTCCATTTTCCAGCTCAATCTCGGCCTGAGATCCTTCGGCAATGAGAACGGTTTCTACGGTTTTAATGGCAGGTGCGCCGCCCCAGTAGTCCTCATTGGCCTCCATCTTGGTGCCAACACCGGAGGTGAAAGAGACGAACTTGAACGGGCCGGTGCCAACGGGGTTGTTGGGGTAGTCATCCCCCAGCTCCTCAGCAGCCTTCTTGGAGCAAATGGAGTACATCTGGTCGGTCAGGGTAATAAAGGCATCGGAGCCGGCGCGCTTAAGCGGAATTTCTACCTTGTAATCGTCCAGCTTCTTCATATTGTCGAAGTCAAACAGGGATTCACCCTCGCCGCCCACAGCGGTCTTGCCCCTGTAATCCCGAAGGGAGAAAATTACCACATCCGCATTGAGATCTTCTCCATTGGTAAACTTGACACCCTGACGCAGCGTCAGGATGACAGACATATTGTCTGCACCCCACTGCCAGTCAGTCGCCAAACCGGCATACAGATTGCCTGCAGCATCCAGATTCAGAAGGGTTTCATACACATTCCGGCAGATGAGCGCGGAAGAAATATTGTAGCCGGAAGTGTAAGGATCAAAGCCGGGAGCGTCCATGTTCACGGCAACACGCAGGTTTGTCTTTCCTTGAGGTGCAGCCGCAGAGTTGTCGGATCCGTTGCTGGACTGTCCTTCATTGTTGGCAGGGGTAGTGTTCGTTTCGGTCTTGCTGCCACAGCCGGCAAGCAGGCCCAGCAACATTGCTGCACAAAGCAGGCAGCAAACTAGTTTCCGTTTCATTTTTATCCTCCTATAATTTGGTTTTGTTAGGCAATCGTTTGCCTTGCTTCATTTATATAGCATTCATCGTTTTTTGTCAAGTATGCAAAATAATTAAAAATCAAGCAGGATTTTTATTGACATTTCTCACACATTTATGTTATTGTATGGATGGCTCGTTCAATACTTTCTCACACATTAATGCAATTTTATTGCATAACCGACAAAACGAACGGAGGATTCATACATGGACGCAACAGCATACGACCGCAGATGGGACACTTTGGTTGCCCCAAAGGAGCAGGATCGGCAGCCGCACACCCTGAAAGAAGGACTGATTTTTTCCGGCAATAAAAGCTTTGACGTAAACCGGTTGATTTGCAGCGAGTACGGTCAAAAAATCATCGATGGAATGGAGCCTTTTTTCCTGAGCACTGATCCCATGGATCCCAAGGTTCTGGAATATTGGAGAAAAAAGGGACTGAAAAAGAAAATGGTTTGCGGCGGCCCCCAAAAATGGAATATGTGGACTATTTTTACTCCCGTTTCCTCGGAGCTGCCGGAAAACGCCAACCGGAAATACCCCCTGGTATTTGGCCTGCACGGCGGTGACGCCGGTGAATTCTCCGGCGAGCCCATTTTTCTGGCTGAATCCACCGGTTATGCCCGGAAAGCTGCCGAGGAAGAATTCATCCTGGCTATGCCGGAGGATCACGATGCCGAGCCCATCATGAATCTTTACAACTATCTGGTGGCGCACTACCCTGTAGATCGCTCCAGAGTCTATGCCACCGGGTACTCTGCCGGCAGCGACCGCTCCGTCCGGGTATGCCTGCGGCATCCGGAAATCTTCGCCGGCATGCTCATCGGGGCAGGCGTTCCCTTTAACCTGATTGATGACGAAAAGGAAATCGTAAACGCCGAAAAATACAAAATGCCTATGATTGCAGTGGGATGTCTGTCCGACAAGGGCAATCACACTCCCTTCTACAGCACCAATCCCCTGGATCATCCAACCTCTCCCTTCATCGAAAAGCTGCTTTGCGCTGAAGGAAAAATGCGCTGGATTAACCGGATTTTCCGGATAAATCATATCCCCTACTATTCCGCAGAGGAGAATCGGGTCTATGTACAGGCTCAGGGCACCCCCGCCGAAAAGCGCATTGGCATGAAAGCCCAGCGCTCCAAGGTCTGGGAATGGGCAGGCAAAAAGCATTACTGTCTGGACTACACCGATGCGGAGGGTATCGACAGCATACGCTATGTTTTCATTGAAGACATGCCCCACTTCGAGCCCGTCAACATGATGGATTTGGCTTGGCCCTTCCTGAAGCGTTTCTCCAGGAATCCGGAGGATGGCTCTCTTGTGTGTTCCGAACCCCAGTTTGACCGGTAAATCCCCGCCGCTCTCTGGCTGCCTTCTTCCGGGCGGCCCAGGCTGCAGGCGCAGGGATCCTACAGCAGCCAAAGTGGCAGTATGAAAAATCGCGCAAAAATGCTCCCTTTATGAAATGCGGTGAACAGGCAGGCACCGTAAAGCATAAAGGGAGCATATTCTTTTCAGCATCGGCTTTTCTTCGAGGATTCCCAACCATAGCAGCCATTCCGGTCAGGAAATCTCTATGCCGAATCAATCCATGTAGTACATATCCAGCGCGTCGCGCATCTTGAAGTAGTTGGGCAGCTTTCGCCAGCCGTAGCTGATGGCATCGTGTGCTCCGCCCACCACGTGGGTATCCGGCAGGGCCTGGGTCAGCTGGTAGGTGACTGCGTCCCCTCGCTCCATAACCCAAAGGTTTTTCAGCCAGGTCATCTGGTAGAGAGGCTCCGGATCCGCAAAGGTGCGGCTCAGGTTCAGATCCTCCAGCGCCGTGCAGCCAACCAGAGGCTCGTAGGACTCGATGGCGCACCAGCTCAGCTCCAGCCACACAAGCTCCTTGCAGTTTTCAATGCCGTCCAGCCTGCGCACGTCCGTATCCGCCAGAATCAGGTATTTCAGGTGGGGCATATAGGCCACCCAGTCGATATTCCGCACCCGGGAGTGCCCGATATCGATGGCTACCATATCTTCGCAGTATTTGATATCCACTGCGTTCCAGTCCCGGAAATAGCCGTCTCCCTGGGTCAGGGGCATAAACTTCACATCATCCGTCCGGGCCTTGGCAATGGAGCCAAGGTACACCGTCCAAACCACTTTATATGCGTCCCGCATCTCTTCCCGGAACTGGGCCATCGTCTCGTTGTCCAGACCGCAGTCGGTCATGATGAGCTTGGTAATATTGGGGAACATTGCCGCATAAGCCTTTGCCTGTTCCACGCTTTCCACCTGGACGCCGGAAATATCCACTTCCTCCGCGTCCTCCGGAATCACCGTATCACCGAACACCAGCGACCAGTGAAGCTCCACATCGGGGTAGTCCTGGCGAAGCTGCAATAGCTCCTGGGCCGTTGCCTGGGGATTTTGCAGCTCCACGGTGCGCAGTTTGGGCATTACCGCCATTGCGCCCTGCAGCTGCTCATAGGTAGCATTGTCCGCCTGGATCGCCGTCTGCTCCGTGGTGCACTCCTGGGTGCCGACCATCATCCGGAAGCTGATATTCCACTCCGGATGCTCCTGCTTCAGCTTTAGCAGCAGGCCATATTCCGTGCAGCCGCTGGCATCGATTTTTTGCAGCTTGGTAAGGTACTGCAGCCGGGAAGCATCCTCCTGGCTGAATTCCGTCAGGGTCAGGGAAACGGTGTTGCAGCTGTACATCACGCCGCCAATCTCCACCCGGTAGTTCACCCGGCAGTTGGGCCGCCGCTCCTTCAGGGCAAGCAGGGCATCGTAGTCCTTGCAGTCCATGGCGTTCACCACCTGCAGCTGGGGGAAATAGTCCAGCTGCACCACGTCCTCCTGGCTCAGCTGTGTAACCGTCAGCTCTTCGGTAAAGCTCTGATAAGTAGCTCCCTGGAAGGGGACATTCCACAAGATGGTGCAGCCGGGAAGCTTTTCCTTCAGCTTATCGTATGCGGTGCAGGTAACCTCCCGCTCCCGCAGATCCAGCGCCGGCTCGTTCCGCTTATAAAGGTGGCCCTCCACAATCACAAACCGGTCTAATGTAAAAAACGCTCCTGCCGCGACAACCAGGATCAGAACTATGACGACCGTCGTCACAATCCGCTTTGTCCAGGTGCTTTTCATACTCTGTTCTCCCTTGTTATTTTTCGACAAAAGCGGCAAAATCTGCCTTTTTATCTAATCTGTATTATGCGCAAAAAGCGCCGGTATGTCAAGGCTTTTTTTGCTTTTGGCTCTCTTTGGGAATGGTAATTGTCAAAACAATTTGGCTTTCCGTTTCCCTGCGCTCCGTAATTGCCGGAATTCCCGACTGCTGCATTTTTGCCAGAGCATCCGTAAGGCCGTTGAGAAAGCTTCCGATATTTGTCTGACGCCTGCGGGGCGCGCGATCCGAAAGGAGGGTTTCGATGTACTTTTCCGATGCCGCGACACTGAGCCCCAGCCGGGATATTTCCCCGATTGCCTCCATTTTTTCCGCTTCCCCGGGCAGCCGCAGCAAGGCCCTGGCATGGCGCTCCGTGAGCCCTGCCTCCCGCAGCGCCGAAAGCACCCGCTCCCCGTGCTTTAGTAGCCGCAGCTTGTTGGCAACGGCACTCTGGCTTTTCCCCAGCAGCCGCGCCGTCTGCTCCTGGCTGAGCCCCTGGGCCCGCATCAACCCCGCAATGCCCATGGCCTCCTCCACAAAATCCAGATCCTGCCGCTGCAAGTTTTCCACCATTGCCGCAATCCCCGACTCCCGGTCATCCATCTGCAAAATGATGCAGGGCACCTCCGTCAGCCCCGCCTGGGTGGCAGCCCGCAGCCGCCGCTCTCCGGCAATGAGCTCGTAGCCCCCCTGACTGCGGCGCACGGACAGGGGCTGCAGCACGCCATGCTGCCGGATGGATTCGCACAGTTCATCCAGCGCCTCCGGCCTAAACACCTTTCGCGGCTGCATCGGATTGGGCTTTATCCCCCGAACGGGCAGGAAAACCACCCTCCCGGTCTCCATATAGGTTTTCAGCTTCTGGCACTGCATTGCCCTTCCTCCCCCGGTAAAAGATAGTTCTATTCTACCCTGCCGCTGTGGGGAAAGCCCGCGAAACAAACCTTGGTGTGAAACTTCCCAAATTCCTTTTACGGAACGTAAAAATAAAAAAATAGGAAAACAGGAAAATTTTTCTTTACTTTTTGTAAAAGCACATGTATACTGATGACGAACAGAGTAGGAGATCCCGCGTGAAGTGCTGTCAGAATGGGGAGTTGTGTGACAGACGAAGGGCTATGCGCCCGCGATGGGATCACCGCACCCGCTGCGCCATATTGGGGCACTCCTCCTTTATGAAGCAACGATGCTCGGTTAGGCAACCGGTAAGGGCCTACGGCAAGCTCGGCAATATCACTCCCCAACGGAAGTATGTCCGTTGGGTTTTCTTTTGCCTTGTTATGGGTCATTCGGCTGCTGCAAAAAAGGAGGTTATTTTATGTCCCACAAACAAAAATCCACAACACTCTATCCCCATCCCTTTTCCAAGGCCTATTGGCACGATGCCGCCGCAGAGCTGACCGATACCCACACACTGGTATTTGCAGCCCTGATGATTGCCCTCCGGCTGGTGATGAAGCAGATTTCCATTCCCATCACCCCGGCGCTGCGGATCAATACGGCATACTTTGTCAATGCTTTGGGCGCCATGGTCTTTGGCCCGGTGGTTGCCGCGATCTGCGCCGTAATTACCGATATCCTGGGCTACATCATCCGGCCTGACGGGGTGTATTTTCTGCCTTTTGTGCTGACCGAGGTTGCAGGCTCCGTGGTGTTCGCCCTGTTCCTCTACCGGGCTAAGGTAAACACTGGGCGGGTCATGCTCAGCCGGTTTACCATCAACCTGGCGATAAACGTACTGCTGCAAACCCCCATTATGATGTGGTACTACTCCATCTACATGGGCGGCAAGCAGTATACCTTCCTGATGGCTCTGCCCGGAATCGTGAAAAACATCCTGATGTTCCCCATTGAGTCCTTCCTGCTGGCCCTGTTCCTGTCCGTCATGCTGCCCATCACCTGCCGCCTGGGCCTGACCTACACCGGCAGCGATGCAAAAAATGAGCTGCGTTTTACGAAAAAGCAGGTGCTTGGTCTTGTTGCCCTGTTTGTTATCGGCGTTGGGTGCATCTTCGGATACCTGAATTACTACTACAAGACCACTTCCCTTTCCGCAAAATACACCGCCGAAGAGCGTTACGAAAAGAATACGGATATGACTAAGATCCTGGCCTCTCAGGAGGATATGGATCCGGACACCACGGTTACCACCATAGAAAGCGCCTACAAAAAGTTCCTCTCCGATGAAACCACCTACACCGTAGCGGTTTACACCGTGGACGAAGAAGCCCTTGCAGGCTACGACCAGGATCTGGAAACCATCCGCGGTCTGTCCAAATCCAAGGCAAAGGCCGTATCGGAGGACGGGGTCATGTCCTACGTTGCCACCGCCACCATCGTGCGGAACGAAAAAACGGGAGAAGTGCTGGAAACCAGGCTGAAATAGTCAGCCCCGATCTTTTCCCTGGCGGGCTCTTGCCAAGAGTCCACCGCCGTTTTGCTTGAGCCAGGCCCGTGCCTGGGCATAGCCCGGGAATTCCCGTGCCACCTCCTGCCAGAAGGCGGCAGAGTGATTCATTTGCTTTCGGTGGGCAAGCTCATGCACCGCAACATACTCCATGACGTTATCCGGGGCCAATGCCAGCAGACAGTTGAAATTGAGATTTCCCGCCCCGGAGCAGCTGCCCCAGCGGGTCTGCTGGCAGCGCACCGTCACACTACCGTAGCTAACCCCCATGCGCCGGGCGTGAAACGCCAGCATGGGGGTTATTTTTTCTTTGGTCTGCCGTTTCAGCTCCCGGATTGCCTCTTCCTCCAGAGGCGCCTGCCGGCCCTGGGCAAAATCCCGCAATACCTGAGCCCGATGGATTTCGATCCACCGGGCTTTTTCCGTTACAAAGGCTTCAATTTCCCGGGCGGGCATCCCCATCGGCGCCCGGATTTCCAAATTGCCCTCCGGAGTAATCCGCAGGGAAAGCGTTTTCCGGCGGCTTCTGACAAGTTTTGTTTCCATATTAAAATTTCTCCCGAATGGCGGCAATGCCCCGCTCCAGCAGGGCTTCCGCCGAATCCCCCAGGGTTTGCTTCATAAGGGCATATTCCGTCAGGCTGCCGTGGGGTACCGCCCAGGCCCCTGCATCCGTCCCGGGAGCTAAGAGCCCGCCCATGGCGGCAAAGCGCCTTACATTTTCCTGGGCGGAAGACAGAATTTGCGCCACGGCTTCTTCCCGGAATCTGCCCGTTCCCCGCAGATTGCCCACGGCGGAGAGGGTCGGGACCCACACCGTACCGGCCTCTTTCATGGCTGCCAGTGCTTCTTCCCCCAGGTATGCCCCATGCTCAACGGAATCCACTCCCCCGCGCGCAGCGGCAAGCACCGTCTGTGCGCCATTGGCATGGGCCATTACGGCAAAGCCCTCCTCATGGGCGATATGGATGAGCTCCCGGATTTCTTCCTCAGGAAGCCCCGGCTCTGTCAGGACGCCGAAGCGGTCAAAATCCATCAGGCCGGAAATCATGATTTTTACAAAATCTGCCCCGTTTTTTCTGTTTTCTTCCATAAGCTCCCGGTATTCCTGGAAGGAAGTAAACTTTTTCCCAATAAAACTCCCGTAGTGCCCCGCCTTGCACAGCGGCGCGCAGGGGGTGCGATAGGTAATGCCGTAGTCGGGCGCCAATTCCTTTGCCCGCTTTCCCACGCCCCAGCGGTCGCCCCCGTCCCGGAGGTAGGTAAAGCCCAGGTCTTTATAGGTTTGGAGCATTTCCCGCAGGACGCCGTCTTCCGGTTTTTCCCGGTGGCGGGCAATGGCGGCGCGCCAATCCTTCCCGTCCAGCACTCCATGGATATGACAGTCACACAGCATAGCGTCTCCTTACCGGGCCCGCAGCTCCCAGAAGGCTACGGCACTGGCTGCCGCCACATTCAGGGAATCCACCCCATGGTACATGGGAATCTTTACCGTATAGTCGCAGGCCGCAATGGTGGATGCAGCCAGGCCGTCTCCCTCCGTGCCCAGCACCACCGCCAGGCGCTCCTGCTGACGCAGAATCGGGTCTTCAATGGACAGGGAATTGTCCGTCAGGGCCATTGCCGCAGTGGAAAAACCCTGCTGCCTCAGCATTTCCTGCCAGTGCTCCGGCAGATACGCCCAGGGCACCTGGAATACCGTGCCCATGCTCACCCGGGCACTGCGGCGATACAGCGGATCCGTGCAGCCGGAGGTCAAAAGCACCCCATCCATCCCCAGGGCAGCGGCACTGCGGAAAATCGCCCCCACATTGGTGGGGTTCATCACGTTTTCCAGCACCGCCACCCGGCGGGAGGCAGCCAGAATCTCCAAAGGAGCGGGCTGCTTGGGCCGCAGCATGGCACAGAGCATCCCCCTGGTAAGCTGAAAGCCCGTTAGCTTGGTGAGGATGTCCATGCTGGCGGTGTACACCGGCACATCGCCGCACCGCGCAATGGCCCTCTGGGCCTCCTCGTTGCAGTGCCCCCGCTCCACAAGCAGGGAAACCGGCACGCACCCGGCATCCAGCGCCCGCTCAATCACCTTCGGGCTCTCTGCAATGAGCATCCCCTTCTTGGGCTCAAAACGGTTCAATAGCTGCGCCTCTGTCAGCCGGGCAAATACATCCAGCTCCGGGGCCTCAAATTCCGTTATTTCCGTAAATTGAATCATGGCTTCTCCTGTCTATGCAGATAAATGTCTGGCGTTTCTGTTTTGCACCATTATACCCAGCAGAAAAGCGGATGTCAAATCAGCAAAAGGGGGCTGTCTCCTTTGCGGCAAATGCCGCAGGAGACAGCCCCAAAAACTTTGCAATTATTCTCCGCAGCCGGACTCTACCAGGTGCAGCATACCGGCGATGGCTTCTTCCTCGTCGGGCCCTTCGGCGGTGAGGCGAATCTCGGTGCCCTTGGTCATGCCCAGGCTCATAACACCCAGGATCTGTTTGGCATCCTTGGCCTTGCCGGAGCTCAGGTTTTCAACCATGATCTTGCTCTGGTACTTCTTTGCCTCGTTTACAAAGAAGGAGGCGGGGCGGGCGTGAATGCCATTGGGATTGACGACGGTGGTTTTAACTTCTTTCATAATCGGTTTCCTCCAATAAAATATTTACAGGTGGCGAACTCTGGGCATATACTCTTTCAGAAGCGCCGCATTGTATCCGTCTGCGCCGGGGCAGTTTCCGCTGTGGAACACCTTAGGCTCCACACCGTGGGACTTCATAATCTCGCAGGCATCCAGCACCAGGGAATTGGCGATCGCCAGGGTGGCAATGGTGGATACCGGGCCCGCCTTTGTGCCGTCGGCACATACCGTTACCGTGGCATCTCCCAGGGGCACATGGTTATCAATGCAAATATCGCAGAAATCCGGCAAATGGAGTCCGTCCTTCTGGCGGGAAGGCTGGGTCACGTAAGCGCCGGAGGAGATACCAATGACCTTGGCCCCCCGTTCTCTCGCCAGCTGGGCCATTTCCATGCCGAAGGGATTGATGCCGGAGGTGGAGGCAATCAGCAAACAGTCCTTGGGCCCAATGGGGTAGCGGGCAATCACGTGCTGTGCGTAGCCGCTCATCCGCTCGATCTGGCTGGACTTGGCAGCTCCCTCATGGAGCATAGCGGCGGTTTCAAAAATGGGATAAACCGGCGCAAGGCCTCCTGCTCGGTAGAAGAGCTCTTCTGCCAGCATGTGGGAGTGACCGCAGCCGAATACATACAATAGCCCGTCGTTTTCCAGAACCTGGGCAAGCATCTGCCCCGCCTTCTCCAGGCCATCCGTCTCCTTTGTAAAGATGGCATCCAGTGTTTCTTCCACATTTTTCCGATACATCTGATAATACATAAGACTAACCTCCAAATATGGGAAAGAATCCTTCCCCGGTTTCGGTCTCTGCCGGTCAATTTTTTTGGCGTGCGGTAATGTGCTGGTTCGCCATACTGATATGATAGGAGTAGCGGTCGCCCCGGTATTTTCCTTCCACATACTCTATGGGGTTGTGGTCGGCATCAAAGGCCAGTCGAACCGTAAACATGGCATAAACCGGTGTGTTTTCCCCCAGCATTCGCTGCTCCCAGGGCTGCAGGAGCCCAATTTCCAGGCTCTGCTCTGCATACACGGGGTCTACCCCGCATTTTTCCCGAAGGACGGCATAAAGGGATACATCATCCGCAATATACCGGCTGACCACCGGCCCATGGTTTGGGTGCAGATAGCAGGTTTCAATCGCCAGGGGGCTGCCGCCTGCCAGGCGCAGACGCTTGAGCATAACCACCGGGGTATTCTCTTCAATGCGGAGTTTTTTTGCCACCTTCGCCCCCGCCGGGATCGTCTCCAGCACCAGGATGCGGGAACCGCAGGAAATATTAATATCCTGCATATCCTCCGTCAGGCTCGTAAGAGAGGAAAGCTTACCGGAAAGCTTTTGACTGCGGACAAAAGCGCCCTTTCCCTGGACGCGATAGATCTGCCCTGCGCTTTCCAGCTCTGAAAGGGCCCGGCGAACAGTGATCCGGCTGACGCCGTATCGCTCGCACAGCTCCCGTTCCGAGGGCAGGCAGGTATCCTCCTGGACGGAAATCTCCTGAATAAGCTCCGTCAAATGCTGCACAAGCAGGGCATATTTGGGCTCCCGTTTTTCGGATTCTTCCACACGACCCCTTCTTTCGCTGCACAAATTATAACAAGCGGTATCAGCAATCTGTCCTTATCTGGTTTAGATTATAGCATACATGTTGGAAAATTTCAATAACATTTCCCGCCCCAGAGAAAAATATTAGAAAAATGTACAAAGTACTTGAAAAAAAATAAAACAAGTGGTATACTGTGAACAAACAGTGACGAGGAGATTTCCAAACTGTCAAATCGGCAGCAGTTCTCCACCGTCCGATGCATTACTTAAGGAGGATGTTTCCCATGGGTTGCATCATTGAAAAAGAAAAGATGCGTGTGGGTCTTCACGCCAAAGATTGGCAAGAGGCAATCACGCTGGCAGGCAGTGTTCTGGAGGAGGCCGGGAGCATCACCCACGAGTATACCCAGTCCATGATCCAGGCGGTGAAAGAATTGGGGCCCTACATGGTGATCATGCCCGGTTTTGCCATTGCCCACGCCGCTCCTTCCCCTGCCGTGCACAAGGAAGATCTGGCCCTCATTACCCTGGCTGAGCCCGTATCCTTCGGCAGCCCCAACGACCCTGTAAACCTGATCCTGTGCGTTGCCTGCATCGACCGGGAAAGTCATGTACGTGCCCTGCAGAACGTTGCAGAGGTGCTGTGCGGCGACGGCGTGATGGAAAAGCTGGCCCAGGCACAAACCGTTGAGGAAATGGCATCCATCCTGGGATGATGTTCTTTTCCCCAGCCATAACAACTGGTATTCCGTGCGGAATGCGCGAAATATATGATACTGCGAAAAGAGGAACAAAAACATGGGAGAAATCAAAATTCAAGCTGTCTGCGGCTTTGGCTGCGGCTCTTCGCTGTTTCTGCGGATCAAGATCGACAATGTGCTGAAGGCACACGGTCTGAAGGCCCGCACCTTCTGCGGTGATGTCGGCACTTGCTGCTCCGCCGACTGCGATGTTATCTTCATTTCCGCCGAGTTGGGCGCGCGGATCAAGGATCGGGCCTCCGTTCCCGTTGTCATCGTAAACAACTTTATGGATGACAAGGAAGTGGAACAGAAGGTTCTGGCTTACTTTGATTCGCTGAACAAGTAATTCTGCCGGGTTCCGGTAAAAATTAACTAGGAGGTAATTGTATGAACGCTGTTCTTGACTTTATTGTCAAAGAGATCTTCGGACAGGGCGCCATTTTTATTTCCCTGATTGCACTGGTTGGCCTGCTGCTCCAGAAGAAGTCCGCATCTGAGGTTATCCGCGGCACCTTTATGACCGCCATTGGTTACTTTGTTCTGAACCAGGGCGTCAGCATCGTGTCCGGTACCGTTACCGACGTAGGTACTGCTTTCAGCACCATTATGCCCAAGGCCATTCCTTCCACCTCTGTGGATATCGGCGGCCTGTACGGCACCGAGATCGGCATTGTTATGATCATCGGCTTTGCCATCAACCTGCTGTTTGCCCGCTTCACCAAGTACAAGACTGTGTTCCTGACCGGTCACATGCTGTACTGGTTCCCCTACGTATTCATTGCTGCCGGTGTAGATGCCGGTCTGAGCGGCGCAAAGCTCATTATCCTGGCTGCCATCTTTACCGCTGTTTACATGATCGTTGCCCCCAACCTGATGCATCCCCTGGTTAAGAAGGTTACCGGCACCGATTCCTTCTCCATCGCTCACCCCACAACCACTCTGTCTCTGATTGCTGCCGGCGTTGCCAAGGTTACCGGCGACCCCAAGCAGTCCACCGAAGACCTGAAGTTCCCCCAGGGACTCAACTTCCTGCGTGAGGTTTCCATCACCGGCTCCATCGTCATTCTGCTTACCTACCTGGTCATGGCTCTGCTGCTGAGAATCAACGGCTACAATCCCGCCGAGGTTCTGGGCTACGACCGTGCCTTCACTTACTACTTCACCAAGACCATCACCTTCGGCATGGGCGTTACCGTTATGCTGCTGGGTGTCCGTATGCTGATTGCTGAGATCGTTCCCGCTTTCCAGGGCATTGCTACCAAGGTTGTTCCCGGTGCTATCCCCGCTCTGGACTGCCCCGTGATCTTCAACGTTGCTCCCAACGCTCTGATCATCGGCTTCATCTGCGGCCTGGCTGCTTCCGTTGTGACCATCCTGGTCTGCACCGCTCTGAACGTGTTCCCCACCGTGGTTATTCCTCTGGCCTTCACCTGCTTCTTTGAAGGCGGCTGTGCTGCCATCGTTGCCAATGCTTACGGCGGCGTTCGTGGCTGCATCATCGCTTCCATTGTCAACGGCATTGTTATGGTGCTGCTGGTAGGCTTCGGTGCTTACTTCTTCAACAACACCATCCAGAGCTGGATGCTGGTTTACGGTGGTCAGGACTTCTCCCTGTGGGGCATTGTGGAAGGCCTTATCGCCAAGCTTATCGCCTAAATACGCCCTCCCTGATTGTTCCTGTTTCTTTTCCCTCTGCCCTTCGGGGCAGAGGGATTTTTTAAGTGTCGAAAAATCCCTTACGGGCTTTTCCGACATTTCTTTTGCAGTCTGCTGCGCGCACTCCTTGTTCGCCGTAGGCGAACAACTCGCACTGCGACGCGCTAAGAGCCGCCTACGGCGGTTGCGCTCTGCACAGCGCTGCGGCGCTAGACTTACAGCCTGAGATGTATTTTCTGTCAGGTACACGCCCCGACAGAAAATGATTTGATTTTATTTGTCGGCTTACGCCGCCAAACTCTGCGAGGCTATTGAAAGGCTTTTTTACCGTATTTTCTCTTTTTCTTCAGCGCAGAGGGATTTTTTTCAATTGCGGTTGACTCCATCCCCCTTGAGGGAATATAATAGGCCTTATGACAGAAAAAGGATGGGATGCTATGAAAGTCACCCTGGATAACCTGACCAAGATATTTCCGAGCCGCAACAAAAAATCCGGCAGCGAGGTAACTGCCGTAGACCACTTCAGCTTTGTCATTCCCGACGGGCAGCTGATTGGACTGTTGGGCCCCTCCGGCTGCGGAAAGAGCACAACCCTATATATGATCTGCGGTCTGCAGGCCCCCACCTCCGGGCGCATTCTTTTCGGCGATCAAGATGTGACGGAGCTGCCTACGGAAAACCGCAAGGTGGGCCTGGTTTTCCAGAACTATGCCCTGTATCCCCACATGACCGTGCTGCAAAACATCCGTTTCCCCCTGGAAAATCTCAAGGGGAAGGAGCGCCCCAGCAAGGAAGAAATCCATAACCGCGCCGTAGAGGCCGCCCGGCTGGTGCAGATTGAGGGCCTGTTGGACCGCAAGCCCAGCGAGCTCTCCGGCGGTCAGCAGCAGCGGGTTGCCATTGCCCGGGCTCTTGTAAAAATGCCCAGCGTTCTGCTGCTGGACGAGCCCCTTTCCAACCTGGATGCCCGTCTGCGGCTGCAAACCCGGGAGGAGATCCGCCGCATCCAGCGGGAAACCGGCATTACCACCGTCTTCGTCACCCACGACCAGGAGGAGGCCATGAGCATTTCCGACCAGATCGTGGTGATGAAGGAGGGCGTGGTGCAGCAGACGGGAAAGCCCCAGCAGGTTTACGATGACCCCAGCAACCTTTTCGTTGCAAAATTTCTGGGCACGCCGCCCATTAATCTGTTTGACGGGCGGGTGCAGGGCGAAATGCTCTATATCGGGCAGGAGGCCGTGCTGTCTGTCCCAGGCATTGCAGACCAGACCGTTACCGTCGGCATCCGTCCGGAGGGCTTTCAGCCAAGTGATGCAGGGGAGCTCTCCTGCAAGCTGGAGCGGGTGGAGATCATGGGCCGGGACGTAAGCATCGTGTGCCGGAACAGTGCCTGCCAGACGGAAACCCTGCGGGCCATTATCCAGTCCGACGGCACTGCCCAGAGCCATCCGGAAACCGTGCGCTTCCACCTGAAGCCCGGAAAGGTGCTGCTGTTTGACGCAGCGGGCAACCGGCTGAGGAGGGACACCCATGGAAAAGCATAATCCCAAAGGCTACCTTTATTTGCTGCCGGCCTTTCTGTTTCTGGGCATTTTTCTTGTGTATCCCCTGATCGATGTATTTGCGTACTCCTTTCAGGAAAACTACAATTTTGCCTCCCAGACCTACACCGGTCTTGGTATCTACAACTACCGGTATGTCCTGCGAGATCCCTTCTTTCTCCAGGCCCTCAAGAATACCTTCCTGCTGGTAATCATCACCGTGCCCCTTTCCACAGGTCTTTCTCTGGTGATTTCCCTTTGCCTGAGCTCCATAAAGAAGCTGCGGGACTTTTTCCAGACCGTTTTCTTCCTGCCCTACGTGACAAACACCCTGGCAGTGGGTCTGGTTTTTATGATTCTCTTCAAAAAGACGCCCTATTCCGACGGCTTTATGAATCTGCTTCTGAATGCCCTGGGCTTTGCCAGTGTGGATTTTCTCTCCGGGCCCTACTGGGCCAAGATGCTGGTGCTGTGCCTGTACACCATCTGGATTGTCATGCCCTTTAAGATTCTGATTCTCACCAGCGCTCTGGCATCGGTCAACGAGCAGTATCGGAACGCCGCCCGGATAGACGGCACCTCCCGGAGCCGGATTTTCTGGCGCATTACCCTGCCCATGATCTCCCCCAGCCTGTTTTACCTGGTAATTACCGGCTTTATTGGCGCGTTTAAGGCCTACTCTGATGCGGTGGCCCTTTTCGGCATTGATCTCAACGCCGCAGGAATGAACACCATTGTGGGCTATGTATACGATATGCTCTATGGGCGATCCGGCGGATACCCTTCCTACGCCTCTGCCGCCGCCATCGTGCTGTTTGCCATTGTGCTGACCATCACCTGCATCAATCTTTTGGTGAGCAAAAAGCACGTCCACTATGTGTAAGACTTTTTAAAGAGGTACTTCCCAATGGATTACGAAAAAATCGAAACCGAGGCCAGGCGCCGGAGAGTCTTGCGCAAAGCAGGCGTAGGCCTCATTCTCACCCTTTGGGCGCTTATCGTGCTTTTTCCCTTCTACTGGATGCTCCTGACCTCCGTAAAAAGCTACGGCAGCTACAATAGCGAGTATATCCCCAAGCTTTTTACCCTGCACCCCACCCTGGAAAACTATGGCAGCGCCTTTTCCCAGGTTCCCCTGGGCAGATATTTTCTGAATACCTTTGTCTTTACCGTCATCACCACCACTCTGATGCTTTTTGTGACGGTACTGGCGGCCTTTGCCTTTTCCCGGCTGCAATTCCGGGGGAAAAACCTGATTTTCACCGCATTTCTCTCCCTGATGATGATCCCCACCGAGCTGGTGGTGATTACCAATTTTGTCACCGTAACGGATCTCAACCTGCGCAATACCTTTTTGGGACTGATTCTCCCCTCGGTGACCTCGGTATTCTACATCTATCTGTTAAAGGAAAACTTCTCCCAGGTTCCGGACGAGCTGTACTACGCTGCCAAGGTAGACGGCACCTCCGACTTTAAGTACCTGTGGAAGGTTATGATTCCAATATGCCAGCCCACCATTGTGACCATCACCATTTTAAAGGTGATTGAGTGCTGGAACAGCTTTGTGTGGCCCAGGCTCATCACCGATGACCAGAACTATTTTCTGGTATCCGTAGGCATCCAGGAAATCCGGGAAAACGGCTTTGGTCGGGAAAATATCCCCGCCATGATGGCTACCGTGGTGATGATCAGCCTGCCGCTGATCATCCTGTTCCTGATTTTCCGAAAGAAGATCATGGCAGGGGTTGCCAGAGGAGGTACCAAGGGATGAAAAAATGCTTTGCGCTGCTCCTTTGCGCCCTGCTGCTGCTTACCGGCTGCCATGGGCATCTGGCAGAGGAAACTGCCTCCGGCCCAGACAGCTACCCCGTGCCGGAAAGCTTTGATACCACCAAAAACTACACCGTCACCTTTTGGGCCAAGAACGATACCAACAAGCGGCAGACCGCCGTTTATGAGCAGGCCATCCGGGATTTTGAAAAGCTGTACCCCAACATCACCGTAAATATGCGGCTGTATACCGACTATACCCGGATCTACAACGATGTCATTACCAACATCGCAACGGATACCACCCCCAATGTGTGCATCACCTATCCCGACCACATTGCCACCTACCTGACGGGTGAAAACACGGTGGTTCCCCTGGACAGTTTCCTGACGGATTCCCGATTCGGTCTTTCCGGCACAGAGCTGCGCTACCAAGGGCCCACGGAAATCGTCCCCCAGTTTCTTTCCGAGTGCGTCATTGGTTCCAATCTGGTGGCGCTGCCCTATATGCGCTCTACGGAAGCCTGCTACGTCAACAAGGACTATGTGGAAAAGCTGGGCTTTACCCTGCCGGATACCCTTACCTGGGACTTTATCTGGCAGGTGAGCGAAAAGGCCATGGAGCAGAATCCGGACGGAACTTACAAAGTAAACGGGCAAAAGGTGCTGATTCCCTTCATCTACAAGTCCACGGACAACATGATGATTCAAAGCCTTGCCCAGCTGGACGCCCCCTACTCCCGGTCAGACGGCACGGTGGAACTGTGGAACGATACCACCAAAGAAATCCTCAGTGAAATTGCAGGCCATGTAAAGAGCGGGGCTTTCTCCACCTTTAAGATTTCCAGCTACCCTGCCAACTTCTTCAATGCAGGGCAGTGCATTTTTGCCATCGATTCCACCGCCGGTGCAACCTGGGTGGGCTCCCATGCCCCGCTGCTGGACATCAGTGAGGATGCCCTGGTGGAGTTTGAAACGGTGGTAATGCCCATCCCCCAGTATGATCCCGAAAATCCCAAAATGATCTCCCAGGGCCCTTCCGTATGCCTGTTCCAAAAGGCGGACAGCCAGGAGGTACTGGCATCCTGGCTTTTTGCCCAGTACCTGCTGACAAACTCTGCGCAGATTGGCTACGCGGAAACGGAGGGCTATGTCCCCGTGACCCTGGATGCCCAGCAGAGCCCCGAATACATAGACTATCTTTCCCGCAGCGGAGAGGATGAGGATACCCACTACTCCATAAAGATTGACGCCTCCCGGCTGCTGCTGGACAATCTGGAAAACACCTTTGTCACCCCCGTGTTCAACGGCTCTGCCTCGGTGCGTCTGGCGGCGGGACAGCTGATTGAGGACACCGCCAAGGCCGTCCGCCGGAAGCAGGATACCTCCCCGGAGGGGCTGGAGGCCATCTATGCCAACGTCAGCGCCCTGTACCGGCTGGACAGCATTGCCATCACTCCGGGGCAGGCCAGTCTTGGCCCTCTGCCGGGCGCATCCAAGGCCCTTCTGGCGGGGCTTCTCGTTGCCTGGGTAGGCATTCTTCTGGCCTTTTTGGGGGAAAAGCGGAAAAGCAGGGCAAAAAGCAAAGGAAGTCATTGATTTTTCCGGACGAACCCGGTATAATGAAGCGGTGCAGAAGCGCAAATCAAAAGGAAGCAATTCCGCTTCCCAATTTTTAAGGAGATTGAAAATGAAAAAGTTCATCGCCCTGCTGCTGGCACTTTCTATGCTGGCTGCCTTTGCCGGCTGCGGCAACAAAGCCGAGGCCCCCGCTACCACTGAGGCCACTACCGAGGCCCCCACTACCGAAGCAACTGAGGCCGCTACCGAGGCTCCCGAAGCAGATAGCATGACCTACGAAGAGTATGCCGCCGCACCGGTAGATACCCCCGTGTGCGTCGAAACCTACGTGCAGGCCCATCAGTCCTGGTGGGACAACAAGATCACCGTTTACGCCCAGAGCCAGGACGGCGCTTACTTCCTGTACAACATGGAGTGCTCCGAAGAGGATGCCGCCAAGCTGGTGGAAGGCACCCATATCCGGGTCAACGGCTTTAAGTCCGAGTGGTCCGGCGAAGTGGAGATTGTAGACGCCACCTTTGAAATTCTGGACGGCTCCTATATTGCTCCCGCCACCGACATCACCGGCACTCTGGCTGCCACCAACCTGATTGATTCCCAGAACCAGAAGGTTCAGATCAAGGATCTGGAAGTTGTTGCCGCCGATGACAAGGGCTCCGCCTTCCTGTATAACTATGATGGCTCCGGCAAGGCCGGCGACAATTGCGACCTTTACTTCAACGTTTCCGACGGCTCCGCAACCTACACCTTCACCGTAGAGAGCTACCTGTGCGGCGAAGAGACCGACGTATATCAGACCGTAGCCGGCCTGAAAGTTGGCGACAAGATCGATGTAGAGGGCTTCCTGTACTGGTACAATGGCCTGCAGCCCCATGTGACCTCCGTCACCGTAAAGTAAGCAAATTTTCTTTCCCCCGGTTCCTCAAAGCGATTTGCGGGCCGGGGGATTTACGTTTTAGGAGGTATGATCCATGAAAGAATTTCTGCGTGTTCTCAAATTCACGTTTTTCTCCATCAGTGCCGGACTCATTGAAATGGGCGCTTTCGCCCTGCTCAACGAGTTTACCGGCCTGCCCTACTGGCCCTGCTACCTGATTGCCCTGTGCCTGAGCGTGCTGTGGAACTTCACCCTGAACCGGAAGTTCACCTTCCAGTCCGCCGCCAATGTGCCGGTGGCTATGGCAAAGGTGGCTGCATACTACGCCGTATTCACCCCCTTGTCCACCCTGCTGGGTAATTTCCTGGCCTCCAGGCTGCTGTGGAATGAATACCTGGTGACGGTGATCAATATGCTGCTGAATTTCACCACGGAATTTCTGTATCAGCGCTTCTTTGTCTTCGGTGCCTCCATCGATACCGCCGGAAAGGAAAAGGCATAAGCCTATTGTTCCGGCGTATTCCATAACAAGGTGATTATACTGTCCTCCTTCCGATTTTCATCAGAAGGAGGATTTTTTGTGCAAAATACGCAGCAATTTTTTGCAATTGTCCGGTGTTGCCCGCAAATTTTGAATGATTTGTTAAATATCCAAAACCCCTTGCAATTTCAGAAAATCGTGGTAGAATATTGCGTAGCTTGCTACTTAATTTGTAAGGAGGGATTTCTTGATCGGCTATGGTCGCATATTCCGGACGATCAGCTGTGCCCTGGGTCAGAGCATGAACCAGGCCCTGTCCGGCATGGAGCTGACCTTCTCTCAGGGGCATATACTGGGCTACCTGGCCCACTGCTCCCAGATTCCCTGTGTAAAAGACATGGAGGAGGTTTTCCAGCTGACCCACCCTACCATATCGGGGCTTTTGGCCCGGATGGAAAAGAAGGGCTTTGTCCGGCTGGATTCTGATCCTGCGGATCGGCGCAGAAAGCTTGTTTATCTTCTTCCCAAGGGGAAGCAATGCACGGAAACCATGCTGGAGGTTATCCGTCAGAGTGATGCCACACTTTTGCAGGGCTTTACCCCAGAGGAAAGCGCCCAGTTCCGCAGCTATCTTCTCCGGGCCATGCACAATGTATCCCCGGATTTTACCATTCCAAAGGAGGAATTAACCAAATGATCAAACGACTTGCCCGGTGTCTCCGGGAGTACAAGTGGACGGCCCTGGTCAGTCCCCTGGCGATGATCGGTGAGGTTGCCATGGAGGTTTCCATCCCCCTGGTGATGGCAGACCTGTACGACTACGGCATCGCCGCCAAAAACATGAACGTCGTGGTGGAAAAGGCCCTGCTGCTGATGCTGTGCGCCGTGGTTTCCCTGTTCTTTGGCGTTCTGTCCGCCACTTATGCCTCTAAGGCCGCCACGGGCTTTGCCAAGAATCTGCGCCACGATATGTATTACCGGGTGCAGGAGTACAGCTTTGCCAACATCGACAAATTCTCCTCAGCTTCCATCGTCACCCGGCTGACCTCCGATGTTGCCAATTTGCAGATGGCATTCCAGATGAGCATTCGTATGGCGGTGCGCTGCCCCATTATGCTGATTCTTGCCATGGCCTCTTCCCTGCGGATCAGCCCCAAGCTGAGCACCGTTTACTTTGTTGCCATTCCCATTCTGGCCCTGGTGCTTCTTGGTATTGTGCCCATGGTCTTCAAAATCTTCGACCGGGTCTTCCAGACCTACGATAAGCTCAACAACGTGGTTCAGGAAAATGTCCACGGTATCCGGGTGGTTAAGAGCTTTGTCCGGGAGGACAAGGAAGTGGATAAGTTCACCGCCATTTCCCAGGCCATCTACAGAGATTTCAGCAAGGCTGAGCACATCCTTGCCGTCAATGCCCCGGCAATGCAGATTTGCGTATACGTGTGCATCCTCACTATCTCCTGGGTGGGCGCGCACCTGGTGGTTGCCTCCGGCAACAATGCCGCCATGGGCCTGACCACCGGCGAGCTGAGCTCCATGTTTACCTACACCACCCAGATTCTCACCAGCCTGATGATGCTCTCCGCCGTGTTTGTCATGTCCATTATGGCCCGGGCTCCCATGCGCCGGTGCTACGAGATTCTGGAAGAGGAGCCCAGCCTGGTTTCCCCCCAGGATCCTGTAACGGACGTAAAGGACGGCTCCATCGACTTTGAGAACGTCTCCTTCCGCTACTCCGCCAAGGCCAAGCACCGGGCGCTGAAGGAAGTAAACCTGCACATCCCCTCCGGCGCAACCGTCGGCATCCTGGGCAGCACCGGCTCCTCCAAGACCACCCTGGTGCAGCTGATTCCCCGGCTGTATGACGCCACCGAGGGCACCGTAAAGGTCGGCGGCGTAGATGTTAAGGACTACGGCCTGGAAGTCCTCCGGGACAATGTTGCCATGGTGCTGCAAAAGAACACCCTGTTCTCCGGCTCCATCAAGGATAACCTCCGCTGGGGCAACGCCCAGGCCACCGACGAAGAAATGGTTCACGCCTGTACCCTTGCCTGCGCCGATGAATTTATCCGTTCCTTCCCCGATGGGTACAATACCCACATCGAGCAGGGCGGCTCCAACGTATCCGGCGGACAGAAGCAGCGTCTGTGCATTGCCCGGGCCCTGCTGAAAAAGCCCAAAATCCTTATTTTGGATGACTCCACCTCCGCAGTGGACACCCATACCGACGCCATGATTCGCAAGGCCTTCCGGGAAGAGATCCCCGGAACCACCAAGCTGATCATTGCCCAGCGTATCTCCTCCATCCAGGATGCAGACATCATCCTGGTTATGGAAAACGGCAAGGTTGCCTGCGTTGGCGACCACGAAACCCTGATGAAGGAATCCGATTTCTATCGGGGCATCTATGAATCTCAGCAGAAAGGAAGTGCGGAATAATGCCTCCTGTCAGAATGCGCGGCGACGGCCGCAAAGCCAAAAATCCCAAGCAGACCCTGCTGCGGCTCATGAGCTACCTGAAGCCTTATGCACCCACCCTGATTTTTGTTCTGGTGTGCATTCTTCTTGCCTCCATTGCCCAGGCCCAGGGCAGCCGGGCCCTGGGCCCTCTGGTAGATGACTATATTCTGCCCATGGTGGAGAGCGGCTCCACCGATTTTAGCCCCCTGCTCAGCTACCTGATGAAAATGGCCTGCATCTTTGCTGTGGGTGCAGTTGCCGCATTCCTCTATAACTACCTGATGGTGGGTGTCACCCAGGGCGTTCAGAAAGCCATCCGGGATAACCTGTTTTCCAATATGCAGCGCTTGCCCCTGCGGTATTTCGACAGCCACGCCGCCGGTGACATTATGTCCCGCTACACCAGTGATATCGATACCCTGCGTCAGGTGATTTCCCAGAGCCTGCCCCAGTGCGTCTCTTCCATCATGACCCTGATTGTGGTGCTGTGGAACCTGATCGATACCTCCTGGATTCTGACCATTGTTATGGTCTTTACCGTTGGCGCGGTGATTTATGTGACCAAGGTGCTGGCTGGAAAATCCGCCGGTTACTTCATCGGTCAGCAGAAATCCCTGGGCGCCGTAAACGGCTATATTGAAGAGATGATCTCCGGTCAGAAGGTGGTAAAAATCTTCAATCACGAGGAGGTCTGCAAGGAGGACTTCGATAAGCTGAACGAAGAGCTCCGGGCCAACGCCTTTAACGCCGGTAAATTCTCCAATATGCTGGGCCCCATCAACAACAATCTGGGCTATGTGCAGTATGCCATACTGGCAATCTTCGGCGGCCTGCTGTGCATCAAGTCCGACGGTCGGCTTCTGACCCTGGGCAGCCTGATGGCCTTTATGGTGCTCTCCCGCAGCTTCAATATGCCCATCTCTCAGATTTCCAGCCAGATCAACGCCATTGTGATGGCTCTGGCAGGCGCAGAGCGCATCTTCGACCTGATGGACGAGGAGCCCGAGGAGGACGAGGGTTATGTGACCCTGGTCAATGCCAAAATCGATGCAGACGGCACCGTCCATGAGTGCCCGGAGCACACCGGTCACTGGGCCTGGCGGCATCCCCATCAGGCTGACGGAACGGTGAGCTACACCGAGCTCAAGGGCGACATCACCATGGAACACGTAGACTTTGGCTATGTTCCGGAGAAGACCGTGCTCCACGATGTGACGCTATATGCCCATCCCGGTCAGAAAATTGCCTTTGTTGGCGCTACCGGCGCAGGCAAGACCACCATTACAAACCTCATTAACCGGTTCTATGACATCGCCGATGGCAAAATTCGCTACGACGGCATCAATGTGAACAAGATCTGCAAGCCCGATCTGCGCCGCTCCCTGGGCGTGGTGCTCCAGGAGACCAACCTGTTTACGGGAACCGTTATGGACAACATCCGTTACGGCAAGCTGGATGCCACCGATGAAGATTGCATCCACGCCGCCAAGCTGGCGAACGCCGACGATTTCATCACCCGTCTGCCGGACGGCTACAACACCATGCTCACCGCCAACGGTGCAAGCCTTTCCCAGGGCCAGCGGCAGCTGATTGCCATTGCCCGGGCGGCAGTCGCCGATCCCCCGGTAATGATTCTGGACGAGGCAACCTCCTCCATCGATACCCACACGGAATCCCTGGTTCAGGCGGGTATGGACGCTCTGATGAAGGGCCGGACGGTATTCGTCATCGCCCACCGCCTGTCCACCGTCCGCAATTCCGACTGCATCATGGTGCTGGATCACGGACGGATCATCGAGCGGGGCACCCACGATGATCTGATTGCCCAGAAGGGAACCTACTATCAGCTCTACACCGGTGCATTTGAACTGGAATAAGCCCTAAA
Source organism: uncultured Oscillospiraceae bacterium (assembly GCA_934589065.1). Classification (GTDB taxonomy): domain Bacteria; phylum Bacillota; class Clostridia; order Oscillospirales; family Oscillospiraceae; genus Faecousia. The sequence continues at coordinate 29,036 of CAKTNN010000006.1, read as the reverse complement.
AAGCCCACCGTGGGTGAACACGGTGGGCTTTTCTCTTTAATTTTTCTGTATCAGCACAGCTTTGCGCCGGCGGGGATGCTGTCGGAGAGCATCACAAGGTTCAGCTTTTCCTCTCCCTGCTCCTTGTGCACAGCACTCAGAAGCATACCGGAGGAAACTCTGCCCATCATCTTTCTGGGGGGCAGATTGGTGATGGCAACCAGGGTCTTCCCAACCAGCTCCTCGGGCTTATAGTACTTGGCAATGCCGGAGAGAATCTGGCGATCCGTTCCGGTGCCGTCATCCAGGGTGAATTGCAGCAGCTTGTCGCTCTTCTTCACCGTCTCGCAGGCCTTAACCTTTACGGCCCGGAGCTCATTTTTGCAGAAGGTATCGAAATCCACGCTTTCCTCGGTGTAGGGCTCAATTTCCAGGGCCGGAACGGCGGGTTTATTCAGCTTCTCCAGCTCTGCCAGTTCCTTTTCCATGTCGATTCTGGGGAACAGAGCAGGGCCTGCCACGGTGGCAGCCTCTTTATCCAGCGTCCCGAAGACATTCAGGGTATCCCAGGTCAGGTCGGCGCCGCCCAGGCGCTTGCCGATTTCCGCTGCGGTATCGGGCATAAAGGGCTGCAGCAGGCCTGCGCAGATCCGGACGGTTTCCAGAAGGTTATAGAGCACTTTTGCCAGTCTGGGCTTCTGGGCCTCATCCTTGGCAAGCACCCAGGGTGCATTCTCATCGATATACTTATTGGCCCGGGAGATGACCTTAAAGATTTCTCCCAGAGCATTCTGGAAGGCAAACTTTTCCATTTGCTCTTCGTACTTATCCCGCAGAGAGGAGGCCATTGCCACAAGCTCGGCATCCTTTTCTGCGTCCTCCTGCTGCTGGGCAGGCAGGTGCGCTCCAAAATACTTCTGGGCCATGGCAACGGTACGGCTGACCAGATTGCCCAGGTCATTTGCCAAATCCACATTGATGGTGGAAATCAAGGACTCATTGGAGAAGTTGCCGTCAGAGCCAAAGGGGAAGGTGCGCAGCAGGAAGAACCGCAGGGCATCCACGCCGAAGCGCTGGGCCAGGACGTAGGGATCCACCACATTGCCCTTGGACTTGCTCATCTTGCCGCCGTCTAAGAGCAGCCAGCCGTGACCGAATACCTTTTTGGGCAGAGGCAGGTTCAGGCTCATGAGCATTGCAGGCCAGATAATGGAGTGGAAACGGACAATCTCCTTGCCCACAAAGTGGACATCCGCAGGCCAGAACTTTTCCAGATCGTGATACCGGTCATTTTCAAAGCCCAGGGCGGTCATGTAGTTAAAGAGGGCATCGATCCACACATACACCACGTGGCCCGGGTCAAAGTCCACCGGCACGCCCCAGGTAAAGCTGGTGCGGGAAACGCACAGGTCTTCCAGGCCGGGCTTAATGAAGTTGTTCACCATTTCGTTGACCCGGCTCCGGGGCTCCAGGAAATCGGTGTTTTCCAGCAGATCCTGCACCCGGCTTGCGTACTTGCTCAGGCGGAAGAAATAGGCCTCCTCCTCCGCATCCTGCACCTCTCTGCCGCAGTCGGGACACTTGCCGTCCACCAGCTGGCTCTCGGTCCAGAAGCTTTCGCAGGGCTTGCAGTATTTACCCTTGTAGGTTCCCTTGTAGATGTCCCCATTGTCGTGCATCTTCTTGAAGACTTTCTGGATGGCCTCCACATGGTAGTCATCGGTGGTGCGGATGAACCGGTCGTAGGAGATGTTCATCAGCTTCCACAGGTCCAGCACGCCCCCGGGGCCCTCTACGATGTTGTCCACAAACTGCTGGGGGGTAACCCCTGCGGCAGTGGCCTTATCCTCGATCTTCTGACCGTGCTCGTCCGTTCCCGTCAGGAACATCACATCGTAGCCCTGGAGCCGCTTGTAGCGGGCCATGGCATCGGTTGCCACCGTGCAGTAGGTGTGCCCGATGTGGAGCTTGTCGGAAGGATAGTAGATGGGTGTGGTAATGTAGAATTTTCCTTTGCAGGCATTACACATAGTGATTCCTCCTCTAAAATAGAAAATCGCCCTTGGATAACCCAAGGGCGACAAGAATTGACGCGATACCACCTTGATTCACAGGAATTGCTCCCTGCCTCAAACGCGCTTTAACGGGCGCACCCGGAAGGGCCTACCTATCGACCCCTCGGCTCCGGGACCATGTTCGGCCCTGCTTGCCCGCGCCCCCTCCCACCTTACGGGGCTCTCTTTGCGGTTTTCAGGCGTACTCTTCCCATCACAGCCGGTATTACTGGACATTATAACCTGTAATAACGGCCTTTGTCAAGGGGTTTCTACGCATATCCCGGATTCTTCCCTCAGGCCGATTTTAGGGACGCTTCACCTTTCGTCAGAAGCAGCGCGAACACCACGGCAAAGATTCCCCCGGAGAGCTTGCCCACAATCATGGCAGGCAGCAGCTCCGGCGCAAAACCGGCGGCAAAGCCCAGATGGTCGCCAAACACAAAGGCCGCAGGCACGGCAAAGGCAATGTTTACAACCTTTCCCCGTTCGTCCATATCCTTTACCATGCCGAAAGTGGCAATAGAGTTGGCAAGGCTGGCAACCAGCCCCCCTGCCGCCACACCGTTGATGCCCAAAAGTGTCCCCACCCCCATCAGCGGCTTTTGCAAAAGCCTTGTCAGCACATATACCAGGGGAAACGCGCCTGCCAGAACAATGGCAATGGTGCCCACCGTTTGGAATCCCTCTTCAATGGGGGCAAGCCCCGGAATCAGCACAAAGCCCGTCAGGGTTTCCACGATGGCAGCGCTGAGCCCCAGGGTCACCACCGCCACAACGATTTTCCCGAAGACCGTAAAGGCCAATACCATAGCCCGTTCCGCCCGCCACAGCCCCAGGGCGATGAGCAGCGCAATCAGCACAATGGGAATCAGATTGCGCAGCACCAGAGAAAGGGCATATCCGGCTGTGAGCCCTCCCAGCAGCACCCCAAAGGGGATTGCCACAATACCGCAAAGGATCCCCTTTGCCATGGCAGGCCGGTCTTCCTCCCGGAGAATTCCCATTGCCACCGGGATGGTAAACACAATGGTTGCCCCCAGCATAGAGCCGGTAATCACCCCTCCCAGCCCTGCCGCCTGGGGGGACTGGGCAAGCTCCCGGGCCAGCGCCCCGCCGCCCATATCGCAGGCCAGAATGGTTCCGGCAAACATAGCCGGGTCTGCCCCCAGCGCGCCGTAAAGGGGCACAACCACGGGCTTTAATACCGCCGCCAGCACCGGTGCCAGGCAGACGATTCCCACCATTGCCAGGGCCAGGGAGCCCATTGCCAGAATGCCCTCTTCAAATCGCTGCCCCAGGCCAAACCGGCTGCCCAGAATGCGATCCAGGCCCCCCAGCAGAGCAAACACTGCCATCAGGGCAATGAGTACGGCATCAAATGACATTATTCTCCCTTCCCGCTGTCCAGTATCGCCACCACCGCAGCGTCCACCGGGGCATCCATACAGTAGCGGGATGCCACTGTGCCCGTAGCCAGCAGTACCTGGTCTCCCGGGCCTGCCCCCACCTGGTCTGCCGCCACCAGCTCTTCGCTGCCGGAACGCACCACCAGGAAGGTCTGCCCCTGCAGGCACTGGGCCTTTCGGGTAGCCCAAATAGAGCCCACCACATTTCCGATTTTCAATCCGATCCCTCCAATATTTCCTTTGCCAGCGGCGTCAGCACGGATGCCGATGTGGGGCGCTTGCCCTGGGCCCGCATGGCCCGGGCTTCCTCGGCGGTGATGAGCCGTTTTCTGCCACCGTCGGTAAAAAGCACGCCCCAGTTTTTCAGCTCCCGTTGGGCCGCCGTCAGGCTGCCGGAGAGCGCCCGGTTCTTTTCACTCTGAGGCAGCCCCGGGGTGTAAAGATATACCGTTTTTCCCTGGGCCAGGGCGCTCAGCACCCGTTCCTCCCGAAACCGCAGCAGCTCCCCCAGGCTTAAAGAGCCGATAACCACCGCATCGTAGGGCGGCTCCCGGACATAGGTATAGCCCAGGGCCGCCCCAGGCTCTTTTCCGATCAGCAGCGCCGTCATGGCAATATCCTCCCCAAGTCTCCCTTTTGAAAGCCGCAGGCATTGGCCTCGTCATAGTCCAGGTGCGCATAGGGGGCGAATTGATCGCTGACCCGCACCACCACATCTTCAAAAATCAAAGGCCGCCGGGTAAAGGTTTTGAGCTTTACCGCCTGTCCGTCCTCCACACCAAAATTTGCGGCGGATTCCGGTGTCAGGTGAATGTGCCGTTTGGCAACGATCACGCCCTGATTCAGCTGCACTTTCCCCAGGGGCCCGGAGAGCACCGCGCCGGGCGTATCGGCTACCTTCCCGGAGAGCCGGACCGGGGCCGGAATGCCCAAGGCGCGTGCATCCGTCATGGATATTTCCACCTGGGCCTCCTTCCGTTCCGGCCCCAGCACCGCTACATCCCGGAATTCTCCCTTGGGCCCCCGGACAGTCGCCCGCTCCCGGGCCAGAAACTGCCCCGGCTGGCTCAAGAGGCGCTCCGGTGTTAAGCCGTGCCCAAAGAGCGTTTGGGCCTGCTCCTTTGTTAAATGCACATGCCGCCCGGAGGCTTCCAGCTCTATAAAAAGCTGACTGCAAACAGCGTCTGTCAGCTTGCTTACATCCATGTTTCTTCCTCCTCAAGTGGGCAAAATCGTCCCAAAAGGTGCATAAACGGGGCACATCTTCTGATTTGTCACCCCAATCGTTCCAATATCTTCTGGGTCAGCAGTTCCACCAGTTCACTGTCAGGAGCTTGCAAAACCTGGGGCGTATCCCCATTTCCCCAGGCCACCCGGCGAATGTTGATGAGATCCAGGGGCGAAATATTATTGGAAGAGCTGCTGCCGCCCACTGCGCCGCAGCCCAGGGTCAGGGCGGGGAAAAGGGCACTTTCCGCTCCGATTCCTCCCAGAGCTGCCGGGGCATTGACCAGGAAGCGAGACACGGGAATGCACTTTGCAAACCGCCGGATCGCCTCCCCGTCCCGGGCGTGCATGGCAAAGGTGTGCCCGCTGCCCTCGTGACGCAGCACCTCCACAGCCTTGGCAAGCACCTCATCCTCGCTGTCCATAACAAAAAAGGCCAGCACCGGACACAGCTTTTCCATGGAATAGGGCCGGGTGGGCCCGGCCTCCTGTTCCCGCGCCATCAATACCTTGGTATCCTTCGGCACGGAAAAGCCCGCCTTTTCCGCAAGATAAATGGCGGTTTTCCCCACCACCTGGGGATTCAGCTTCCCGTTGGGCTGAAACAAAAGCCTGGCAAGGGCCCCTGCCTGCTCCTTGGGCATCAGGTAAATGCCCTGCCTTTCTGCCTCGGAAAGCACCGCTTTTTCCATGCTTTTTTCCACAATGACGCTCTGCTCGGAGGCACAGACCGTACCGTTGTCAAAGGTCTTGGAGCGTACAATATCCCCAATGGCCCTGCTGACGTCCGCCGTAGAGTGGATATAGGCAGGGCCATTGCCTGCCCCTACCCCAATGGCAGGCTTGCCGGAGGAATAGGCCGCCCGAACCATACCCGGGCCGCCGGTTGCCAGCAATAGGCGCACCTCCGGTGCGGACATCAGCTCCTGAGTTCCCGCCATTTTGTTTTTCGTCAGGCAGCCGATCGCCCCATCCGGCGCCCCTGCCGCCTGGGCCGCCCGGGCGAGAATCTCCGCCGCCCTGCGGGTGCACTGAGCCGCCTTCGGGTGGGGCGAAAATACAATGGCGCAGCCGGCCTTCAGGGCAATCAGCGCCTTGTAGCACACGGTGGAAGTGGGATTGGTGCTGGGCACAATGGCCCCAATCACCCCCACCGGCACACCGATTTCCCACAGCCGTTTTTCGGCATCCTCCTTGAGAATGCCCACGGTTTTCATGGGGGCTATGGCCTGCAAAACCTTCCGGCAGGCAAACAGATTCTTTTCCGTTTTATCCTGGGTATTTCCGAAGCCCGTCTCCTCCACCGCCAGTTTTGCCAAGGCGGCGCACTCCGGCTCAAAGGCTGCCGCCATAGCCTTTACAATGGCATCCAGCTTTTCCTGGGGCAGGGTTTCCAGCACCGACTGGGCTTTGCCTGCCCGGCGGCACAAATCCCTGGCCTCCTGCCGGGCCAGAAGGTCTTCATCCAATTCCATCATGGTTTTCTCCTTCCCTTCCGATTTCCTCAATACAGCAGGCACGAGCCGTCCCCGGCTTTTGCCGTCAGGTGACCGTTTTCCACAAAGCCCATTTTTTCCAGCCAGCGCTGGAATTCCGGGATGGCAGTCTTTCCGGTAATCTCCCGCAGTGCCGCAGTTTCCCGGAAACCGGTGGTCTGATAATTCAGCATAATATCGTCCCCATGGGGGATGCCCATAAAATAGTTGCACCCAGCCAGGGTCAGAAGGGAGGCCAGATTTTCAATATCGTTCTGGTCTGCCTTCATGTGGTTGGTATAGCAGCAGTCACAGCCCATGCTGATTCCCGTCAGCTTGCCCATAAAATGGTCCTCAAGCCCCGCCCGGGTGACCTGGCGGGCATCGTAGAGATACTCCGGGCCGATAAAGCCCACCACGGTGTTTACCAGGAAGGGTCTATAGCGCTTGGCAAAGCCGTAGCACCTGGCCTCCATGGTCACCTGGTCGGTATCAAAATGGGCAGAGCTGGACAGCTCCGACCCCTGCCCCGTTTCAAAATACAAAACGTTAGGCCCTTCTGCCGTGCCCCGCTGGAGCATCAGGGCCCGTGCCTCCTCCAGGGTCTTCGCGGTAAAGCCAAAGGCCTCGTTTCCCTTCTGGCTTCCGGCAATGGACTGAAAAATCAGGTCACAGGGCGCGCCCTTTTCCACCGCCTTCATCTGGGTGGTCACATGGGCCAGTACGCAGATTTGGGTGGGAATATTCCAGTGCTCTTTAATTTCCTGGAATCTGCGCAGGATTTTCCCTGCCTGCTCCGGGGAATCCGTCACGGGATTCAGGCCGATCACCGCGTCCCCCGCCCCGAAGCTCAGCCCTTCCAGGGTAGAGGCCGTAATGCCCTCCGGGTCATCGGTGGTGTGGTTGGGCTGCAGGCGGCAGCTCAGCGTTCCGGGCAGGCCGATGGTGGTATTGCAGTGGGCCGTAACAGTGATTTTGTTGGCGGCGTAAATGAGGTCCAGGTTTCCCATGAGCTTGCATACCGCCGCCACCATCTCCGCCGTCAGTCCCCGGCTGAGGACGGAGATATCCGCCCCTGTGGTATTTTCATCCAGGATATACTCCCGAAGCTGAGACACTGTCCAGCTCTTGATTTTTTCATACTGGGGGATATTCAGGTCGTCCTGGATAATCCGGGTCACCTCGTCCGATTCATAAGGAACCGCCGGGTTTTCCCGCAGCTGCTCCAGGGTCACCCCAGCCAGCACCACCTTGGCAGCCACCCGCTCCTGGGCGCTTTCCGCCCCCAGACCTGCCAGGAGGTCGCCGGTTTTCTCTTCGTTTGCCTTGGCAAGCACCTGTTTTAAGTCCCGAAATTGGTATGTTTTCCCCAATAGGGTGGTCTTGAGTTTCATAGCAGTCCTTCCTCCCGGCCCTAGGGGGCCTAATGTTGGCATTTGAGCATGAGCACATACACCGCGCTGCTGAGCCGGTTCAGGCCCCGGACAATGTCCTGCCGCTGTTCCGGAAAAGCCTGGGCCGCCGCCAGCTCTGTCTGGCGCACCTGGGTTCGCAGCGCATTCAGCCGTGCAACGGTCAGCCCATGCTGGGGCCCCGGCATAAAATGGGGCTTTCCCAAATATTTTTGGGGCTGCTGACTGAAAACGCGGATCTCGTCCAGCGTCAGCCCCAGAAGCTTTTCCTCCCGAAAGGGCTCTTCCAGCACCTCGCTTTTCAGAATCTGCCGGACAAATTCCAGCATTTCCCCGCACTCCTTTCCAAGGCCCGGCTCCTCCAGGGCAAGAAGGATGAGTTCACTCTGCAACGCATCCAATTTGCCCCGAAAGAGAATCCGCGGATGGGTCTTCGGAACCAGAATTTCCCCGGTAAGCTGGGTCATGTGTTCCGGCTTTTCTTCGTAATAGCAGCCGTCCAGGCCCCGGTAACGGGTAATTTTCGCCTGGGACGCCGGCAGGATGGGGATCCGCTCCCCATTCAGGTAGTCCCGGGCAGCGCTTGTCAGGGTGTCTTCCTGCCCCAGAAAGAAGACCCGCCCGCCCTGCCGGGTTCGGATGTTGGCCCGGACATTTTCCAGGGTATAGAGCATCCCTTATTTTCCCTGAGCGGCAGTACCGGAGGTGCGGGCCTTGGGCAGGATATTGTCCACCTCCACATGGGGGCGGGCAATTACGTGGACGGAAATCAGCTCTCCCACCTTTTCCGCTGCGGCAGCCCCGGCATCGGTGGCGGCCTTTACGGCCCCCACATCCCCGCGCACCATCACGGTAACCAGGCCGCCGCCTACCTGCTCCTTGCCCACCAGCTGCACATTGGCAGACTTGACCATGGCATCCGCCGCTTCAATGGCCCCTACCAGGCCCTTCGTTTCGATCATTCCCAGAGAATTGGTATCCATAATGTTACTTCCTTTCATCATGCAAAAATCATCTTGGTTGATTTGCCACTTCCATAACGGCCTCCCGGAAAGCCTGGCAGGCGGCATTGCAGGCCGACTGGCTGCCCGTTAAAAGCCCGCCGCCGAAGTTTGTCTGGGTAGGCGGGTCGTAGAATTTGCACAGCCGCACATCTGCCGCCTTCATGGCTGCATCCAGCCCCACAATGCTTTCCAGAGGCGGTGCAATCAGGTAGGCAAGGGCGCTTCCTATGGGGACGCCTGCCTCCTCTGCCAGAAAAGAACCGGCACTGCTGACGGTATGGGCCAGAAAGCTGACTCCCCGATACGCTTCAAATCCCACCCGCTCCAGCTCATTCAGGGCCGCATCCATAGCGCTCACGGCATCCGGCGGTGTCTCCGCCCCCAGAATACCGATCACCTCTCCCGCGTATGGCTGAGATGCATTGGCTGCCCCTGCATAAAAGCTTCTGGCAAAGACCACCTTGGCCCGGGCCGCCTTGGTTGCCTCATCCAGGGCGATATAGGTGGCATCGTCACAGTCCGTGGTAAGAATGGCAAGGCTTGGGCAGTCCGTTTGCAGCTTTTCCAGCAGCGCCGGGCTGGCATTGGGGAGATACCGCACCGCCAGAACCTTAACGGGAATCATGCGCCTTCCTCCCCGTAGAGGGCCACGCCGGAAACCTTTTTCTTCAAAATGGTTTCCAGCAGTCCTGCAATATGGGCCCCTGCCTCCACCGCAGGGGTTCCCTGGGCGTGGATATTGCTGACCACCGTCCGGCAGGATTCCAGCACGCCGGTGTGGGCCCCATAGGTGATATAGCAGGACATACTCTTGTCCGTCACCAATCCGGGACGTTCCCCCACCAGCATACACACGACCTCCGCGCCGGTCACATCCCCGATGGCGTCTCCCGCCCCCACCCGGCAATAGCGGACAAACACGGTTTTTCCGGGGTCAATGCCCCGAAGCTTCAGCCCGTCCCGGATGGCAGCCAGGCAGTCCGGCGCATTGGCAAGGATTGCCGCAGAGGAAAGGCCATCCCCCACCACCAGCTGCACCCTGGGCTTTTGAGGCAGCCGGGTGCGGAGAATTTCCCGGTTCTTTTCGTCAAAGCTCCGGCCCAAATCCGGGCGCGTCAGATACTGGTCTTTGCTCTGGCACCGGGTCTGCACGGCAAGCATCCCGTTTTTCTCGGCAAAGTCCTCCGGCACCTGGCTGAATACCGTATCCTGAGCGGCGGCGTGGTCTGCCCGGAAACGGAGCATGGTCAGTGTTTTGTATCGGGCCCCGGCCTTGCCGCAGCCCAGGCGGGCCGGAGTTTTCTGCTTCATGGCGGCAAAGCGCTCCCGGTTCTGGGGATTCTCCGTCAGATAGAGCTTGCGCAGATTCAGCTTTGTCACATCCGGCACAAAGTCTCCGGGGGCACAGTCCGTCTGTTCCCTCCGGGGCCCCGGGCAGCTTGCCGGATGCTCCCCCTTTACCTGGGGCTGCTCCGGGGACATCCCCGCCAGGATTTCCGCCACCATGGCGGTTAATTCCTGCTTATTCATGGTTTCATCCTTTCTTCACGCCCCGAAAACCAGGGTCTTTACCACCACCGGAAAGGCAGGCCCCACCGGGGCGCCTACATCCAGGTAGCTTTCCTCGGGCAAATGTACCCGATCGATGCAGAGAATTGGGGCATTTCTTCCCGCCCGCAGAGCCAGAGCATGGCCCAGGGCCTGGGCCATGTCCGCTTCCAGGCAGATAAGCATGGGGCTTCCACCCAGGGCATTCCCAATTTCCTCTGCCAAACGGGAGACGCAGGAATAGTCCGGCGCTTTGTATCCCGGCAGAGCCAGCACCCAAGCCCCTTCCTGTCCGCGAATCTTTTCCGGCAGCGCACCGGAAAGGTTTTCCTGCTCCCGGGCATCCACCTGCACCACCCTGAGGTTTTTCAGCGGAAACGCAACATTCTGGCTGTATACCGTACTGCCGGAGAGCATGGCGCTGTGGCAGCCTGCCCCGATCACCGTTGCCCGGATGGTTTGCTTCCCCAGGTAGTATTCCCCGGAACAGAGCCTACTCTCCCGGATACATTTTCCAAGGGTGGGGCCGATATCGCCGAACGCCCTTGGGGGATACGCATTGGGGATACAGTCCGCCACGCCGCCGGAAAAGGAGGGGATAACGGACATTCCGGGCCTATTGAGGGGCAGGGAAGCCGTACCGGAGGTGGTCAGTTTCTCCAGCCAGGGGTCCTCCCCCAGCCCGGCTGCGGCCTGCAAAGTCTTTGCCAGGCGGTGGCAAAGCGCCTCCACGTCTTCTCCCTGCCACAGCCCCCTTAGCACCGGGGAAATATAGGAAATGCTTCCATCCTCCCGGAATTTTACCAGGCGTCCTCCCACATTCAGGCACCCCGTTGCGGTGATTTTTCCCTTTTCAATGAGGGCAAGGTTGGCAGTGCCGCCGCCGATGTCAAAATGCAGCAGGGTTTTCCCGGTTTTTTCGCTGTAGTCCACCGCGCCGGAACCCCGGGCCGCCAGGATGCTTTCCAAATCCGGGCCGGCGGTGGCAACCACAAAGTCTCCTGCGATATCCGAAAGGGCCTGCGTTACCGCCCGGGCATTTTCCTTCCGGCTGGTTTCTCCCGTGACGATCACTGCCCCGGTATCCACCCGATCCCGGGTGATTCCTGCGGCGGCATACTCCCGGAGCACCAGCTCCCGCAGCTTGTCCCCATCTACATGGCTTTCATCCAGCAAGGGGGTAAAATGCACCGGGCTTTCGTACAGCACCTGCCTGTCCGCAATGGTCATATCCGGTACCGCAAAGGAGGATGCCCGGTTTTGAACCGTCAATCGGGAAACGATCAGCTGGGTGGAGGTCGTGCCCACATCCAAACCCACGCTCAAAAGCTCAGATATGACCCGTCACCTCCTCCAAAATCCGCCGCACCTGAAAATCCTCCACCGGCACGGGATTGGTTTTACAGCAGGGGTCTGCCAGAACGCTCTTTACAATCTCCTCCATGGCATTCCACACCTTTCCCGGGGCAACCCCGGCCTCCGTCAGGGTTTGGGGCAGATTCAGCTCCCTGCGCAATCGCACAAGACCGTTGCGCAGATTCCTGACCGCGACGGCATCGGCACTGCCGCTCATTCCCGCCGCTCTGGCAAGCATGGCATACTTTTTCTGGCAGCCGATGGCATTGCTGCCGATTACCGCAGGGAGCAAAATGGCATTCAGCCTTCCGTGGGGGACATGGAATCTTCCCCCCAGGCTGTGGGACATGGCATGGCACAGCCCCAGCCCTGCCCTGGAAAAGGATATTCCCGCCATGGTGGCGGCGATATGCAGCTTCAGCCGCACATCGCTGCGTCCGGCAAAGGAGGCGGGCAGGCAGCCATAGGCCACCCGAAAAGCCTCCTGGGCATAAATATCCGTAAACGTGCCTGCCCCCGTAGCGGTAAAGCCCTCCACCGCGTGGGTCAGCACATCAAAGCCCGTGTCGGCAATGAGGCCGGGGGGCAGCTCCCGGAGAAAATCGCTGTCCAGGATTGCCAGGTCCGGCTGCAGCCGCTTATCGACCAAGGGATACTTGGTATCTCCGTGGGTCAGCACCGCAAAATCCGTCACCTCAGACCCGGAGCCGGAGGTGGTGGGAATCGCCGCCAGAGGAAAGCTCCCCTGGCTGAAATAGGCCATGGCCTTGGCGCAGTCCATGGCGCTGCCGCCCCCCAGGGCCACCAGTAAGTCCGGCCCAAAGGCCTTTAGCTTCGCCGTCCCCGCCGCCGCCAGCTCCACCGTAGGATCCGGCTGAATGTCGGTAAAGAATTCTTTTTCCCCTGCCCCGGTCTCCTCTGCCACCCTTTGGGCCATGCCGTTCCGGTAAAAGAAGGGGTCCGCCACCACAAATACCCGCCTGGCCTTAAATTCCCCCAGCACCTTTACCGCTCCGGCCCCCGCAGCAATCCGGGTTCCGCACTGAAAATCCTCCATTGCCCCACCGCCTTTTCTTCTGGGGTATCCCTGCGATCCGCCAAATGCAGGCATAATTGTCAGGCACGCCCAGAGTTTCCTGGGAGAAGTATGTCCCGATCCGGGAAAGATATTCCCCTTTTGGCAGAAGGCAGCGGCGTCTGTCTGAACTTTCGTTTGAAAATTTCCCGAAAAGAAGTTGGTTTTTGGAAGGGAATGTGATATGATATTCTTTGAGGTGAAGGTATATGGAAAACGAAGAGCAGGACAAGCAAGACAGTTATACCCCCCGGCCCGCAAAAGAGGTCTGGCTGGCCCGGATCGGCCTGGTGGTTTTTATTCTGTTTGTCATCTATCAGATCATCGCCATCAGCCGGGGTGGACTGTAATGCGGATTCTCGGCATTGATCCCGGCTACGGAATTACCGGCTTTGGGCTGATCGAGGCCCAAAGGGGCGTGTGCCAGCTGCTCCGCTGCGGCGCAATTACCACCCCGCCCAACACGGATTTTTCCTGGCGCTTGGGAGAGATCTACAACAATATGACGGAGCTGATGCTTTTGGCAAAGCCGGAGGCGGTGGCGATCGAAGAGCTTTTCTTCGGCAACAACGTCACCACCGGCATTAAGGTAGCCCAGGCCCGTGGGGTTATTTTGCTTGCCATTCAGCAGGCAAATGTTCCGGTTTTTGAATATAAGCCCATGCAGGTCAAGCAGGCCGTAGTGGGCTACGGCAATGCCAGCAAGCACCAGGTTATGGATATGACCAAGCGGATTTTGCATCTTTCCGCCGTGCCCAAGCCCGATGATGCCGCCGATGCGGTGGCAATCGCCCTGTGTCACGCCCGCTCCTCCACCTCCCTGCTTGCCATGGCCCAGAAATAAGGAGAACACAATTATGCTATACTATCTGTCCGGTACGGTCACGGTGCTGGAGCCGGGGCTTGCCGTAATCGACTGCGGCGGCGTGGGCTACGGCTGTAGGGTTACCGCCTATACCGCCGCCCAGCTGAAGCTGAACACCGCCGCCAAGCTTTTTATCACCGAATCCATCCGGGAGGATGCCTACGAGCTCTACGGCTTTGCCTCCCGGGAAGAGCAAAAGTGCTACGAGCTCCTTACCGCCGTAAACGGCGTGGGGCCCAAGGCCGCTATGGCAATTCTTTCCGCCGGCGGCCCGCAGAACTTCACCCTGGCTGTAATGACCGGGGACGAAAAGATGCTCACCGCTGCCCAGGGCGTGGGCAAGAAGATCGCTCAGCGGATTATTCTGGAGCTAAAGGATAAGATCGGCGGCAGCAGCCTGGAGCTGGATTTCTCCGGCGGGCCCGTTGCCGCTCCCGTGCAGCAGGGCAGCAACCTGGCCCTTGCCACTGCAGCCCTCCAGGAATTGGGCTACTCCCCTGCAGAAATTTCCCTTGCCCTGAAGGGTGTGGACCCCCAGGCCAGTACCGAAGACATGGTTCGTCGCGCTTTGCGCGCCATGGTTATGAAAGGATGATGACCCATGAGTCTGGAATTTTCTCAGGAGCCGGAGGATGCTCTGGTTCTGCCTACCTATACCCCCCAGGACGCAGGGGAAATCGGCCTGCGCCCGAAGATGCTCTCGGACTACACCGGTCAGGAAAAGGCCAAGGGAAACCTGTCCGTTTACATTGAAGCCGCCCGACAGCGCAATGAGCCCCTGGACCATGTTCTGCTCTACGGCCCTCCCGGCCTGGGCAAAACCACTCTGGCGGGGGTCATTGCCAACGAGATGGGCGCCGGCATCCGCATTACCTCCGGCCCTGCTATTGAAAAGCCGGGGGATCTGGCGGCGCTGCTTACCAACCTGAATGCCGGAGACATTCTTTTTATCGATGAAATTCACCGTCTGAACCGGGTGGTTGAGGAAATTCTCTACCCCGCCATGGAGGATTTCGCCATCGATATCATTGTGGGCAAGGGCCCCAGTGCCAACTCCATCCGGCTGGATCTGCCGAAATTCACCCTGGTGGGCGCCACCACCCGGGCAGGCCAGCTGTCCGCCCCTCTGCGGGATCGGTTTGGCGTGTCTCTGCGGCTGGAGCTCTATACCCCCCAGGAGCTGGCTGCCATCGTCACCCGTTCCGCAACCATTCTGGGAATGTCCATCGAGCCGGAGGGCGCTATGGAAATCGCCTCCCGCAGCCGGGGCACCCCCAGAATTGCCAACCGGTTTTTACGCCGGGTGCGGGATTTTGCCCAGGTCATGGGAGACGGGACCATCACCAAGGAAGCTGCCGACCTGGCTTTGCAGCGGCTGGAAGTGGACAAGCTGGGCCTGGATGTAATTGACCGGCGGATGCTCACCGCAATTATCCGCAACTATGGCGGCGGCCCGGTGGGTCTGGAAACGCTGGCTGCCACCATTGGCGAAGAGGCCGTTACCCTGGAGGACGTGTATGAGCCCTATCTAATGCAGCTGGGCTTTTTGACCCGCACCCCCCGGGGCCGCTGCGTCACTCCCCTTGCCTACGATCACCTGCACATTCCCTACGAGGGGCAGGCATCCTTCTCCATTTAGTCTGAAATGTTTTCCTGGTTCTTTTTACCAAATTCTCTGGCAGGGCTATGGAAATATTGCATAAAACTGAAATTGTTGAGAAAAAAATTCTATAAAGGATTGACAAAACGCCCCACCTTGTGTATAATTCAAAATGCGGTGTGTCAGTGCCGCATATTTTATTCACCCTGCGTTACAACCATTCCTGGTAGATTTTCACGGGGCAAAAAACCGAAGAGAGGTATTTCCAAATGTACGAAGACAAGACTTTAGTTTGCAAGGATTGCGGCAAGGAGTTCGTGTTCACCGCCGGTGAGCAGGAGTTCTACGCAGAGCGCGGCTTCCAGAATGAGCCCCAGCGCTGCAAGGCCTGCCGTGACGCTCGCAAGAACAACGCTCGTGGTCCCCGTGAGTTCTTCACCGCTACCTGTGCACGCTGCGGCGGCGAGGCTAAGGTGCCCTTCCAGCCCAAGTCCGACCGTCCCGTATTCTGCAGCGAGTGCTTCGCTCAGATGCGTGCCAACGGCTAATTTGTTCTAAAAAGCACCGGAAGCCAATGCTTCCGGTGTTTTTTTGCCTATTTTTCCGGCTGCTTTACTTTTCTCCCCCGGCGGGATATAATACTTTCCAGGAAAGGGAGGTTTTCAATGGTCAAACGAATTCTAATTGTATCCGCGCTGCTTCTGTTTTTGCTTCCAATGTATGCAAGGGCAGACATGGACAGCGCCGCCGATTATGTAACCGAGAGTCAGGGCTTTCCCCGGCTCAGCGCCCTGTTTGACGGCGATACCAAGCACGGCCCCAAAGGACAGGATCACGCCAGCATAACCTTCCGCCTTCCCGAGGATTGCCGATATGCCTACCTGATTTTTGATACGGAATACGGCCCTTTCACCGTTACCAATGCGGAAACCGGAGAAGTGCAAACCGCAGGCACAGATAACTTTCTCCACACCCTTGTGGACTTGCAGGCTCTTTTTCCCGACAGGCCAGAAACCGTCACTTTTCACTTTGACAACGGCCCCGTTCCCCTGCTGGAGCTGACCCTCCTGGAAGACGGCCCTCTGCCCAGCTGGGTGCAGCAGTGGCTCCCACCGGTGGAAAACGGCGCCGATTTGGTGCTCTTTTCCACCCACGCCGATGATGAGCAGCTGTTTTTCGCAGGTGTGCTCCCCTACTATGCCGGGCAGCTGGGCTATCGGGTACAGGTTGTGTATCTGACCAACCACCGGAATCTCAGCGAAGACCCCAACATCCGCTGCCACGAGGCTCTGGATGGGCTGTGGGCCGTGGGGGTGCGGCACTATCCCGTGTTTGGAAGCTTTGGTGACTACTACTCCCGCAGAGAGCAGGATGCCATCAACCAATACGCCCAGGCCGGTGTCAGCCAGGATACCCTTTTGGAATTTGTGGTCACCCAGCTTCGCCGGTTTCGTCCCCTGGTCGCCCTTGGGCACGACCTGAATGGCGAATATGGGCACGGGGCCCATTGCCTTTATGCAGACCTTTTGACCCAGGCTTTGGATGCCGCTGCCGATGGCAGCCGGTTTGAAGCCTCCGCCGCTCAATACGGCCCCTGGCAGACGCCCAAACTATACCTGCACCTATACGAAGAGAACCAAATCACCCTGGACTGGGATCAGCCCCTCAGCGCTTTTGGCGGACTGACCGCCTTTCAGGTGACCAAGCAGCTGGGCTTTCCCGCCCACGCAAGCCAGCAGTCCGGCTTTGCCTGGTATATGTCCGGCATAGACCGGGCGGCGGATATCCCCAAATACAGCCCCTGCAATTACGGGCTTTGGCGCAGCACCGTGGGGCCGGACGCAGAAAAGACGGATTTTTTTGAGTCTCTTACCCCCTACGCCCAGCAGGAAGCCCTGGCACGGCAGGAAGCTCAGGAACAGCTGGCGGAGCAGCTCCGGCAGGAAGAACAGGCGCGATTGGAGCAGGCCGGCAAGGAAACCCAGACAGAAGCCGCCGGCCTTCCGATGTCGCCCGATGCCCCCGCTCAGCCGGAAACGCCCTGGATTCTCGTTCTGGCCCCCGTGCTTCTGGTAGCCGTCACTCTGGCCCTGTATTTGCGAAAGCGGCCCTGATTTTGCCACAGCATAAGCCGCTATTCAAAGGGGCTTGCTATGAATTTCCAAAAATAATCAAAAAGCGCTTGACAATTCCGGGGCGCTGTGCTATTATATCCAGGCGTTGAGCAAACGTATGCGCCAGTAGCTCAGTTGGATAGAGTGACTGACTACGAATCAGTAGGTCGGGGGTTCGAGTCCCTTCTGGCGTACCAAAAATCAGGAAACACCATCAGGTGTTTCCTGATTTTTGCTATATACACCGGAAGGGACTCGAAAGGGCGGCGGCAGGAAAGCTGCCGTAAAAAACACTCCGGTGGAGTGTTTTTTAGCCCGCGGGAGAGCCCCTCCGATTTCAGACGCATCCCCTAAGGGATGTGGATGGAATCGGAATTCCCCCGGCTTTGCGGATTTCATTCGCATTACAGATTTCATTAAACACGGCAGCAGGTAAAACAGCCTGCTGCCGTGTTTTTGTAGAAAAGTAGTGACTTTATAATGTCCTGAGCAAAAACGCCATATACAGCGGAAGGGTTAGAACCTGCCCCATGCGTCCAACATTATAATCGCCCAGCTTGATTGCGCTCTGCACATGGTATTTTTCCGGGTGATTCAAAATAGCATGAAAGCAAAACTTTTTCAAGGGACTTTTGTCGGTAAGTATCAACTTTTTCAAAGGACTTTTTGGAGTCAGGTGCAATTTTTAAAAATTGCACCTGACCCATATTGAAATAGGTCATTGTTTTCGGGCACGTTCCATTTATGGGAAATGCCATTATTCTTCTTCCACCCCGTCAATCTGGCAGATACGGAAGAACGGGATTTCCCGACCGTCGGTGAGAATCAGGCCGCCCTCGTAGAGATCCACCTTTCTGACCCGTCCCTCCACCGTCCGGAAGGAGCCGCCCTCTTTTTTGGCATCGTCCACATAGATGGTCATGCTTACCTTTGGCTCCTGGGGCAGCTGCCGGGCAATGGCGTTCAGCTGCCGGTTCAGCGCCTCCTGGCTCTCCTCCGTCAGGAAGATGGGGCGCTGTGTCAGCCGGGACGTCTCCTGAATGACGGCATCGTACCCCGTCAGGGCGGAAAAAGGTGCAAACTGCGCCGCCCGGTCCTCCGTACTCATTCTGGCCCGGGTACTCTTTTGAGGCCAGGGCGTATCCAAAATATCATCATAGCGATGGGTCATGTGCTCCCCCTCCCCTAGGCTTTGTGTCCACCGATCTGCCCGTTGCGCTGGCGGGCGGTGGCCCCCTCCTCCAGGTTCATGCCCCGGAAAATGGCGTTTTTTCCAAAGCGCTCTTTGATTTTCAGCATTGCTTCCAGCTGAGCCTGCTCCCGCTGCAGCTGGGTCTGGTCCGTATCATCCGCAGGAGCAAACAGATTCAGCTGCTCCATGCTCTCCCGCTCCCTGTCTGCGCTTTCCCTGGTATAGAGCTCTGCCGTAAGGGTCAACCGCCGCTGCAAAAGCTGCGGATCGGCAATCCGGTCGTAAAGCTCCATAAAGGCCGCCGTAATGCGCTTTGCGGAGGCACACTTGCAATCCAGGCTAATGGTTCCGTGGGCGCTTTTGGGGACTTGACGACCGTAGCGGTCTGTATCCACCGCGCCTTTATAGTCGGCATTTTTCAGGCTCTGCCCATCATAGCCCAGGGTCAGGGTCAGCTTTTGGGTCACCAGCTTTTTTGCCACCAAATCCATTGCCAGCTGATCTGCCATTTCCCGCACCACAAGCTTCGCCTTGTCGTAGGGATAGGGGCAGGAAAGCACCTGCCCGGAGCTCACCGAGCGGCTGCCGGGCTTATAGGACTTGATCTGGGCAATGGTGCAGGGCTCATAGCCCCAGGCATGGTCGATGAGCAGCTCCGCATTCACCCCGAAAAGCTTATACAGGCTATCGCAGCCGAAGGGCCCCGGCTGCAGGGACAGCCGGGCAATATCCCCCATGGTATAAATTCCCCGGCTCCTGAGCTTTTTGGCAATCCCCGGCCCTACCCGCCAGAAATCTGTCAATGGCTGATGATCCCACAGCTCCCGGCGATAGCTTTTTTCATCCAGGCAGGCGATGCGCACACCGTCCCTATCTGCGGGGATGTGCTTGGCGACAATATCCATGGCAATTTTGCAAAGATAGAGATTTGTGCCCACCCCCGCCGTGGCAGTAATGCCCGTAGAATTGATGATTTCCAAAACCAGCTTCTTGGCAAAGCTGCGGGCATCCATGTTATATAGCTTCAGGTAAGCTGTGGCATCGATGAAAACCTCATCAATGGAATACACGTGGATATCCTCCGGAGCAACATACTTCAGGTAAATCTTGTAAATATAGCTGCTGTACTCCATATAGTAGGCCATTCTGGGGGGCGCAATGATGTAATCCAGCTTCTTTTCCGGGTGACGCAGTAGGTCGATGGCGTCCCAGGAGGCCCCCACAAAGGTTCTGCCGGGGGCTTTTTGCTGCCGCAGGGCGTTTACCTCTGCCACCCGCTGAACCACCTCAAAAAGCCTTGCACGGCCCGGAATCCCGTAGGCCTTGAGGGAGGGCGTCACCGCAAGGCAGATTGTTTTCTCCGTCCGGCTTGCGTCGGCAACCACCAGGTTGGTGGTCATAGGATCCAGTTCCCGCTCCACGCACTCCACGGAAGCATAGAAGGACTTGAGATCGATGGCGATATACTGCCTGTCCATACCGGAGTAACACCTCCCCATTAAGATTTCCCTTCTTTATTATAGAACATACGTTTCTGTTTTGTCAACAGAAACAGGAGCTGTCTCGTGAAGAATCTCTATGGATAAAATACATGGTGAATGCTGTCTATACGGCACCAATCACTTTTCCCCACTATAAGTATCCCACACAGAAATATTTGAAAGCGGTGATGATTTGCTGCCCGCCGCTTTCTTCCGGCAGCAAAGAACAGCTGCCATGCGATTTGCATGGCAGCTGCCTTAAGGAGTATACTGCTTTGCAAAGATCTCCTTTGCAAAGCGGAACGGGCATAGTCTTTCCTGCCGTCTTTACCGGACGAAGGGCCGGTATCGGCAAGTGTCATTCAGCGGTCAGAGTCAAGATGTTGGAAATGCCATTGGAAATTACTTCAATTGAAATATCCCCTACTTCAGTGGCACGAACCGCTGCCAAAAGTCGGCCTTCAAATGTTCTGTGCGTATCGCCGCAGAAGTTTTCCTCTGAATAGGGATTTCCGCTTCCAAATCCCTGCAGTACGCCTGCTCCGCTAACACGCATGGTTACAATCTGTACCGCATCGGTGTGAATGGTTCCCTCATCGTCAACAACAGAAATAGAGAGAAAAGCAATATCCTGACCATCCGCACAAAGTACAGATTTATCCGGCTCGATAAGCAGATGTACATTATTTGACGCGGTCTTCAAGAAATATGTTTCCGCTATTTTCCCGTTTCTGTAGGAAACTGCGCAAATTGAACCAGGTTCATAGCAAACATTGAAGAACGCTTTGCACCGGTCCAGAGTCTTACGTCCCAAGCTCTTTGCGTTGCAAATTAGCTCTACTTCCTCTGCATCCGAGTACACCTCAACAACACAGGGCTTTCCTTCATATCCCGGCCACGTCCAACTGGACACAGCCTCGGCCGTTCCCCAGGGGGTCAGATTTTTTCGATCGGAATATCGTCCCGGCAATTGGACTGCCAGGTAGGGCTCCTTTCGCAGCCCGAAAATGATTTCTCTGTAGTAGCTTGCCGGACGGCGATCGCCTATGAGATTCATATCACCGCAGTAAGCCAGGTAGCAGGGCCACGGAGCATTAAATCCGGACACCTCGTTATATTTCACCGCTCCGATTCCCGATTCTCCGATGTAGTCCCATCCGGTCCATGTATAGTCCCCCAGAATCTGAGGATGCTTTTTCACCAGTTCCCAGTTCAAGTCAATATCCGGAGCAAGTGTTTCGGAACCGTAGATGATCCGATTCGGGTAAGCGAGAATATCCTGTTCGTAACGTCCGCGCATATAATTATAACCAACGGCGTCAAGGGCATCGCAGGATTCCTGAATTCGCTCACCAATAATCGAATGAGCGCTTATTTCATTCATTCTGCCGAGCATTCCCGTCATAACATCATTTATATCGCCATCAGCTTCCACAGACTGATTGTCCACCAGTCCCATATCAAGCGCGGTCTGCGCAATATTATGTCCCAGTGCAACCAATCCGTTAATTGCGTTTGTTACAAGGCGGGTGTTGTCAAGTTCCCGAATCCGATTGGCTATGAGGCGGTTCCATACGGCCCCTTGCGCACTGGCAACCTCTCGGATTTCATTGCCTATACTGTACATGAACACGCTTGGATGGTTATAGTCTTTATTTACAAGGGATACTACATCCTTTTCCCAGTTGTCAGCAAAATTTACAGCATAGTCGTAAGCCCTTTTCGGAGAATTCCATGTATCACACAATTCATCCAGAACAAGAACCCCCAGCCGATCGCACGCATCCAGAAGCGCCCTGGACGCCGGGTTATGCGATACCCGTATAGAATTGAAGCCTGCTTTTTTCCCGATTTCCACACGACGTTCTTCTGCGCGAGCAAACGTTGCCGCACCCAGAATACCATTGTCGTGATGGTAGCAAGCGCCTCTCAGTTTAATAGGCAAGCCATTCAACCGCAGGCCGTGTATGGGGTCAACAGTGATGGTTCTAATGCCAAAGGTCTCCTGAACGGTATCAAGCAGTTGATCCTTTTCATATACACTGATATGGCAGGTATACAGCTCCGGATTCTCCAACGACCACAGTTTCGGCTTTTTTATGTACACATTCTGATAAAGGGAATCCGTACTGTTCGGGAGCAAAGTCATTCTGCATTGGCTGTTGGCAGCAATATTCCCTGCCGAGTCACGCAGTTCTGTAGCGATGGTAACGGTTCTTGTTTCGCCCGTCCGATTTCTCACCTGAAGCATCGTTTTAACGGACGCTGAATCCCGGTCAACCTCCGGTGTTGAAATCTTCAATCCATATGGCTCTATATGAATCGTGCTGCCGACCATCATGGATACCGGCCGATATATCCCGGAGCCGCTATACCATCGGCTTGAGGGCTGAGGACCATTATATACAGTTACGCACACAAGATTCTCTTCACCATAATTCAAATACGGAGAAATATCCACGCAGAAGCATCGATAGCCATTTTGGCACGAACCAGCAAAGTGGTCATTGATGTGAACCAGGCAAGCACGATATACACCTTCGAACTCCAGGAAAAAAGCCCCTCCGCACAGTTCTTTTGGAACAAAGAATTTCTTCGTGTATGTGTAATTTCCACCAGGATAGTAGCCGCCCTCCGGCCCGCCAGGATTCTCCTTCTTCCGCATTTCTGCGATCATCGCATCGTGCGGAAGCGTCACAGGATACGAAATATATTCTTCTCTGTCTGAATATCTGCGATCATCCGGCTCTTTTTTACATATCCAATGGTCATTAAAGCTTTTCCGCAGCATGTACTACCTCCACTTTTGCCCCGCATCAGGCTGTATTATAACATATTCTGTTCCTTCTTAAGCTCACAATTGACGCTCTGAGCAATTGCCTTCTGTTTTTTCAGACCATCAAGCAATCCTGCGTTTGCAGAATAAACCAGGACAATCAACAAGAATACTCCTGTCATTACACCGCGCATCTGGGAGCTCATTCCCATAGCGACCATTGCCGTACCCAGCATACGAATCGTAAAAATACCCAGCACAACAGCAACACAGTAATTTACGTACTTTGCCAGAACGGCCGCAATAAAAATCCCCATCATACTGTCAAATATCATTGAGCAAGAAGCAAACCCGGTTACCGCAATGACGGAAACATTCACAGAAAGAAATACAACCGCGGTAATGCCCAGGAATACACCGGAAATCAGGAAAGAGAAAAACTTAACAGAATCAATATTAACACCCGCGCTATTCGCAATGGAAATGTTCGCGCCAATTGCGCTGATATTGCTTCCAAGGGTCGTGTGATTGTAGATCATGTAAAAGATCAGGAACATTATAAGGACAATAATCACACACCAGGGCATATCTGCAAGATATGCATCTGCCATTTTTATTTTCCCTGTAAAATCCCGTGTCAGCAGATTGGGAAGCGCTTCATAGATCATAGCAAATCCCAGCGACAGCACCATGCACGGCACCCGGAAAACATTGTAAGCCCATCCCATCAGAGAATTAAGTACAACTGCAATCAAAATTGAAATGATTGCAACACCGGGGATCCCCAGATGCAGAGCATTGGCAATATTCGCCGAAAAGATTGCTGCTGCATAAATGATTGCGCCAGACGCGAAATTCCACATTCCCATTGTCATCCCGAAGGACAGCGCCATGCCTAGCAGGATTGGAACGATGGAAGTGCGAACAATGGCAAGCATGCTTTTCGGAGATCCAAATGCGCCCTTGGTCAGCACAGTAAAGAGCAGATATACGCACAGCGGCAGAATCATTGCTTTTCCAAAATTAGTTAACTTCTTTCGCACAGTCTGTCCTCCTATAGATCCTGCCGCTGACGCGGCAGGACCATGCAACAGGTTAATTCTCTCCCAGATAGTCTTTTACTCTGGCAACAATACTATCCAGATTCCAATACTCAGAAGAGCAGTACTTTTCAACAAGAGCCTCCTTCTGCTCAACGGTTGTATCCGGAGTGTACAGGGAATTCAGAGCCAGAATTTCGTCGGGGGTCAATGCGGGAACGTCACCGGCAGTGTATTTTTCGGTGTTCTGCCAGCCCTCTTCGTCAGACACAATAAAGTTGGGGATCATGGGGTATACTCTGTTTCCCTCATTGAACAGTCGGTCTGCACCGGACAAAGCATTGAACAGCTGCATATAAGACTGCACGATGAAAACATTGTTGCCTGCGGTAACCGCATCAATATGTCCGGTCCGGAAATAGCTCTCGGTCTCTTCTGCGGAAGGTGCATCAATCTGCGCATATTTGATTGTATCTGCATAACCGGCGCTATTGATAGCGGCGATGCACACATCGCCATTGATGCTGCCCACCATGCCATCCAACTCTGCGCCATGAGTGGCCAGGATATCCGCGGTGCCCGAAGCGAAGTCAGAGCCGCGATAGCTGGTAACAATGTTCATGCCGAATTCTTCGGCAGCCTTCTCAATTCCGAGAACCCGGTCGTCCCGCATCTGGTTGCCGGGAGCTCCCGCAACATAAGCAATGTTTTTGCAGCCTTTTTCAGCCAGGGCAGCGGTAACGCCATAGCCCATATCCACATTCAGGCCGGAATTCTCATCCAACCATCCGCAGTTATACTCAGAACCATCCACAACCAGAGCGACCTCATCCGTATAGGAACGAGTCATACCGGTGTAATACACACCTTTTTCATTCATATACTGGAACAGCGCAGGAGAGTTGCCCGTAATCATAATGATACCCTGGCATCCGTTGGCAATCAGGGTTTCCACAGCAGTGCTCAGATCCTCAGCGCTCCAGTTCATCATGTCATAGTATTCCATCTCACAATTGGTGAGCTCTGCGCAGAAATTAAGTGCCCGATGATACTGTGCGCTCAAGCCATCGGATTCCGGCAGGTAGAAGAAACCAATTTTGTAGCCGCCAATGGAATTGCCGGAATCGTCCAGTACAACGGGTGCACTCACCGTTGCAGCCTGTGTTGCCTCGGTTTCCTTCGGCTGTGCACTGCCGCAGGCGCAAAGCCCCAGAACCATTGCAAAGGAAAGTAACATTGCCAGTAATCTTTTCATAGTGTTTATCCTCCATTGTATATTTTTCCAAGATCAGCTGATCAGCTTACCCTTGGATTTTTCATAAGTCAGGGCGACCACCGTAACAAACAAAAGGCCCTTAATCGCATACCCCATGGAGTTTGCGTATCCCAGCAGCCCAAGGCCGTTGGTCAGAATCGTAACCATCAGTGCGCCAATCATGGGTGCATGGAATTTGGCATTTGCGCCGCCAGACAGGGGAAATCCGCCCAAAACAATTGCTGTCATCACATTCAGGTTCATGCCATTTCCGATTGCTGTATCTGCGGTTCCTCCCCGAATTACACTGAAAAGGCTGGCAATTGCCAACGCAAATCCCATAATGGAATAAGCGCCAAAGACATATTTCTCAATTTTGATTCCACTAATCCGTGCAGCTCTTTCGTTACCGCCAATAGCTCTCAATGACTTGCCAAATCTGGTATAATTAAATATGACATACCCAAGCAGCGCCATGATTACCAGCGTCAGTATTTTTGTCAACGTTGAATCAATCCATGCTGCTCTGCTGTATGCAAAAGTAATCACTCCTAATTTTGCCACGATTGTCAAAACCAAGCCCTGGCAAATGTTCATAACACACATAGAAGCAATAAACGGGCTAACCTTCAGATAGTTACGAACAAATGCGGTAATACACATACTACCCACAGAAACAGCAATTCCTGCCAGAACGCTTAGAGCCAGGGATAGCCCCGCATTGAACAGCAGTGTGATGACCATGGCCGATAGAGCCATAACCGAGCCAATGGCCATATCCAAGCCACCAATGGCATATAGGAATGCACCGCCAATTACCACAATTTCCATGGAGAAACACTGGTTCAGCAAGAGCTTCAAATTATCAACGCTCAGGAACTGGCCGCCGGTCAACGTCGTGAACAATACAATCAGCGCCAGGACTCCTGCAAAGGGCAGCAAAAATGTGATCCTCTCATTGCGCTTTGCCCGCCGCGTCAGCTCATTTTGAATCTGTTCGCTGTCTTCCGGGCTGGAGTGTCCCGATACCTGCAGCTTTAACATCTCTTTACCCCCTCACACCATATATTCGATAAGCTGCGTATCCGTTACGGATTGATCTCGCATCACTTCCGCTGCTATCTGTCCATCTTTCATAATGATCATGCGGTCACTCATACCGATCAATTCAGGAAGTTCTTCAGAAATCATAATGATTGCCTTTCCCTCTTTCTTGAATCGATAAATCAAATCATACATTGCGGCTTTAACACCTATATCGATACCGCGGGTGGGACAGTCCAAAATGTAAATTTCACTATCTGCGGCAAGCCACTTGGAAAAAGCGACCTTCTGCTTATTTCCGCCGGACAACTGATTTACATACTGTTTCCCTGATTCACATTTGGTTCGCATAACCTCGATCTGGTGATCTGACAGCTTTTTTTCCGCATCCGGTGGAATCAGGCCCATTCTTTCCAGCTTTTTATAAGCGGCCATCAGTGTGTTGTCCTGAATGCTCGCGTTTAAAATCAGCGACTCATTGTCTCTGTCTTTGGATACATAGCCCATTTTCAAAGAAATGGCATCCTGAATGCTTTTGATTTTTCTTTTAGACGGAACGTGCAAGATTTCACCTGTGATATACCGGTCAAGCCCGAACACCATACGGCCTATTTCATGCATGCCGCAATCAGACAATCCACCAAAGCCCAAAATTTCACCCTTGTGCAGCTGGATGCTGAAATTACGGATATACCCATTTTCAGAAGTAATATGCCTTACATCCAGCACAATCTCGTCGGACACTGTTCCATCGTAATCCGCTCTGTAATAGTTTCCCTGGAGCTCTCTTCCTACCATCAGAGGGCGCATATTTGCTACCGTTATCTGATCTCCCTCCAGATTTCCGACCATTACTCCGTCTCTCAGGCAGGTGATTCGATTGCATACGGTTTCCAGTTCCTCCAGGTCGTGGGAGATAAAAATAATACCTTTATTTTCGCTGCGCATTTTTGTAATCAGACGGTAAATCAGCTGGCGGCCTTTTTGCGCCAACGCCGTAGTCGATTCATCGATGATGAGGATTTCCGGCTTTAAATACATGGCTCGCGCGATCTCAACGATCTTTCGATCCTCAAAATTCAGGTTCCCCAGCATCATGTCCGCATGAATATCAGCCGCGCCAATCTCCTGGAGAATGCGCTCTGCTTCCTGCAGCATCCTTTTTTTGTCCAGGAAGCCATGCTTTCGGAACATCTCATAATTGCCAACAAAAATATTCGATGCCACATCCACTGTAGGAAGTGTTCCCGCCTCCTGAACAATCATTGCAACACCGGCCTTTTGTGCCTCAACCATGTTGGCAGGTGCATAGGAAGCTCCGTTGCGAAACATTTCTCCGCTGGTTGCCCCTTGGACGCCGGCAATAATAGACGTTAATGTTGATTTCCCGGAACCGTTTTCACCGATCAGGCCGCAGACTTCCCCTCGGTACAACTCAAAATTCGTATTGATCAAAGCTCTTGTTGCACCAAAGTTTTTACAGATATCGGTGCAGCGAATCAACAACTCATTCTCCATTGACAACCTCCATATATTTTAAATACACGTTCAAATAGCTTGTATTTATTTTTCCCCTTAAGTTCCGAACTTGTCTGTATTATACACCGTAATAATTCCATTTTCAAGCTCATTTTTTCATAAAATAACAATTTCGTGACTATGTTGTATTTTAACACCTCATTTTTGTACATATTATACACGGAACTTTAAATACGAGTTTAATCATCCTGTATTTAATAACAAAAGCACAGCGAAAAACGCTGTGCTTCAATGGAATTCTGCTTTCCTTATTTGGGTTATTTGCCCTCTTCCCGATATCTCCAGGGAAGGCGGCAGGATGCCTCCGGTTTTCCGTCAATGAGATTCAGGAGCTTTTGCGCACAGATTCGCCCCATCTCCTGATCAGCATGGCGAAGGATCCAGATTGTTGCTCCCTCTATTGGCGGTAGTTCGAGATCATCAAAAACAACAATCTTTTTCACATTCCCCGTTCCGTTCCGATTCAGTGCCTGAATAACCGGTATGGCAAATACACCAGAGGTGCAAATCACTACTTCGTATGTGTTTACCTGACACAGCTTGTCCACAGTTTCTTCATCAAGTCTCTCAGCACTGAATACACTGATAAAGTCAGTTTCATCAAACCGGAATCCCTGATCCAGCAGGGCTCTTCTGATTCCAATGGTTCTTTCAACAATATGGGGGCTGGCATATGTTGTGAAACAGCACAAGTTTGCCGGGCTATCCCGGAGAATCCTGCTTGTTACTTCATAGGCCCCCTGTCTGTCTTCCATAGAAACACAGGGGATCTCTGACAACTCCGGGTCCGCATACTTTGTATCCATAAACACAAATTTTGTTCCCATGTCCATCAGAACCCTGAACAAATCCAGGTTTTCACATCCAAAAATAGCCATAGTAGCATACATTATTATTCCATCCACCGGATTTTCGACGAGCTGTTGGAGGATTCGTCTTTCCCGCAAAACACTGGATTGTGTTGAGAACAGCATGGTTGCGTAGCCGTGGGAAAACATTACTTCCTCCACCTCCTTCAAGACCGGAGGAAAGACGGACAAACCAATATCCAATGTAATGACAGCTATCCTTTTTGTGGGCACCCGCGCAGCATTTTTTCGCACAAAAGACCCTTTCCCTTGTGATTTTTCCAACATTCCCTCTTTCTCAAGCATTGCCAACGCCTGTCGTATTGTCTGCCGACTTACACCGTAGACATCCATCAGCATATTTTCCGATGGGAGCTTATCCCCATTTTTGTACTCCGAAGATTGTATTTTGGCTTTCAGATCATCGAAAACCATCTGATATTTTTTGCTCATATCTTCTTATCATTCTTCCTCTCTTGTATTTAATTTCTCGTTTTTTGCATTGAAAATATAATACAAGATCTCCTGATGCTTGTCAAGCAGTTGTTCCCAGCACCAAGGAATATCCTTTTCGGATGGTTCTTACGCTGCTCAATATACAAAAACCGCCCAAGCTCCGAAGAGCCTGGGCGGAATTTTTAGAAATGGGATTCAGCGTTCCCTACAGCCTTACGGCAGCAGGTTCTCGTTGATGTTCCAGCAGACGTAGTAGGTACCGATCTGGCCGGCCACCACGAACTCGG
>CAKTNN010000005.1 GCA_934589065.1 uncultured Oscillospiraceae bacterium | reverse complement strand
AGCAATAATTACTCAAGAATTTTCGTTGGCTGTTTTTCGCTTACGCTTAAACAATTCCATTCATTGTCCAAGGTGTTAATAGTTCGTCTTAACGTTATTCAATTTACAAGGTACAGCCGCTGTCTCGCTGACAGCTTTGCTATGATACCATTTTGTTTTCATTTTGTCAAGCATTATTTTTCTTTTTTTCCGGATATTTCCAGAATTCCCGCACTGCCGAATTTGCAGTGCGGGAAAAGAAAAGCATTTTCTTTTAGCAGCGGTCATACCGCTGGGTTATTTCCAGGATTCTGCCGGAAAGGCTGCCGGAAAGATAGCCTTTTTTTGCGCGCCATGTCCAGTTACCGCTGGGCTTTCCCGGGAAATTCATCCGCGCCTCCGCCCCGAGATTCAGATAGTCCTGCATCAGCACGATTGCCCGCTCCGAAACGGAGCCCATTGCCGTGCGGATGGTTCCCCAGACATAGCCTTCCTTCTTGGTCAGCGCCA
Organism: uncultured Oscillospiraceae bacterium; assembly: GCA_934589065.1. Taxonomy (GTDB): domain Bacteria; phylum Bacillota; class Clostridia; order Oscillospirales; family Oscillospiraceae; genus Faecousia. The sequence goes on along the minus strand of CAKTNN010000005.1, from coordinate 76,341 downwards.
TATAGTCCACCGCAATCTTGACAGCCTCCTCAGAGGATTCGTCGAACCACTGCCGCATGGTCATATTATCATGGGTTCCGGTGTAGCATACGGTGTTCTCCGTATAGAGGTGGGGACGGTACTCCGAAGGATCTTTGGAATCAAAGGCAAAGCCCAGCACTTTCATGCCGGGATAGCCGGAATCATCCCGCAAATCCAGAACCTCCTGGGTGAGGAATCCCAAGTCCTCGGCAATAAAATTCAGGTGAGGAAGGTTTTCTTTCAGGGCATTGATAAAGGACATTCCCGGGCCCTCTACCCACTTGCCATTCCGGGCAGTCTCATCCCCATAGGGCACAGACCAATAGGCCTGGAATCCCCGGAAATGATCCAGCCGCACCACGTCAAAAAGCTTTCCCGCAGCAGCCAGCCGATCCAACCACCACTTATAGCCGTTCTCCTCCAAAACGTCCCAACGATACAGCGGATTTCCCCACAGCTGACCGTCGGCGGTAAAGGCATCCGGCGGACAGCCTGCCACGGCGGTGGGCGTCAAATCCTCGTCCAGCTGGAAGAGCTGGGGGTCCTTCCAGACCTCCACGGAATCATAGGGCACATAGATGGGCACATCGCCAATCAGCTCGATGCCATACTCCTGCGCCTTTTTCCGAAGGGCATTCCACTGTTTAAAGAACAGATACTGCACAAAACAATAGAAACGAATGGGCTCCGCCAGTGCCTTTTTCTGGGCTTCCATTGCCTCCGGCTCCCGGGTTTTGAGTTCCTCTTCCCACTGAAACCACGGGGTAAAGCCGTGGGTTTCCTTCAAAGCCATGTATAGGGAAAAATCGTCCAACCAGGTCGCATTGCGTCTGATAAAGGCATCCAGCGCCCGATCATTGCGGAAGCGGCTGAAAGCCAGTCTCAAAATAGGCGTGCGTCCATTGTAGAGCTTTCCAAAATCCACACGGCTTTCATCCTCCCCCCAGTCCACCGCCAGGAGTTCTTCCTTTTTCAGCAAATGCTGGCGAACCAGGGTATCCAGATCAATCAAATAGGGATTGCCCGCATAAGCAGAGCAGGACTGATAGGGGCTATCGCCATAGCCCGTAGGTGTCAGGGGCAGCATTTGCCAGCACTGCTGCCCGGACTTGTGGAGAAACTCCAGAAATGCATAGGCGTTTTTGCCCATAGTGCCCACACCGTAGGGCCCAGGCAAAGACGTAATATGCATAAGAATACCGCTTTTACGCATAACGGATACACTCCTTCATTCTTTTTTGAACGAAACGCAAATCAAGTCTTCGCGTTTCTGTGCTGGGGAATACTCAAAACCACAAATATTCCATAAACTGGGGAATCTGCTTCTCCCAGTCTGCTTCGCAATGATGGCCTCCCTCCTGGCAGTAGAGGGTCGCCATTGCCCCCTTCTTCCAGAACGCCTCAGCCACCTCCCGGTTGGCAAGGGCTGCCGGACTATAGGGCCCCACCCGCTTGCCGCCGGATTCCTCTGTCCCCCAGGACAAATACACCCTGGTATCGGGATCTACGGATTTGATATCTCCCAGCAGCTGCTTCCGGCACAGGCGAATGGCGCTGCTGAGGCAGGCCGCTTTGGAAAACCACTGATTATACATTCCCGCAGCATAAATCGCCATCAGGCCGCCCATGCTGGAGCCGCCGATGCCGGTTGCTTCCCGGAAAGGCCAGGTGCGGAAATTGGCATCCACCCAGGGCTTCACTTCGTGGACAATCCACTCCATGGTTTGCTGCCCCAGCCCGTGAATCTGCCCAAGGGTGCTGCCCTTGCAGTCGTAGGGGCAGTATTCGTCCAAACGCTCTGTGCCCTCGTGACCGCACTCGATTCCCACCACAATCATTTTCTTCTGCCAGCCATTCAAAAAGGTTTCCATGCCCCAGCACTTTCCGTAGGTGGCGTCCCCATCCCGGAAAAGGTTGTGCCCGTCAAAAAAATACATAACCGGGTATTTTTCCTGAGACTGATCGTAATCATTGGGCAGATAGATATGAAGGGTTCTATTCACATTTTTAAGTGTATAGCAAAACTTCTGTTGGATAATCACACAATCGCCCCCTTCTGAAAAAGATGGGGCCGCAAAAAGTGTCGCCATGCATCCTGCCGGATTCCCATGAGCAAGCTTTTTATCAGCCCCGCAGATGGCATTTATTCGTATTTTGCCTCGCAGGTCAGATTTACCCCAAGGCGGCGGAACATATTTACATCCACGCTGGACAGCAGCACGGTAGAATGCACCTCGCAGCCCCGAAGCTTATCCAGCTGCTCCATGGCGCACTCCGCCGTGGGGTTGGTTGCCGCGCTGATGGACAGCGCAATGAGGGTTTCGTCCGTGTGCAGGCGGGGATTTCGGTTGCCCAAGTGATCCACCTTCAGGTGCTGAATGGGATCCAATACCGCAGGGGCAATCAGGTGCAGATCCTCCGGGATGCCCGCCAGGGCCTTCAGCGCATTGAGGAGCAGTGCCGAGGAAGCCCCCAAAAGATCGGAGGTCTTACCGGTGATGATGGTGCCATCCGGCAGCTCCATTGCAGCGGCAGGGCCATGGGTCTGCTCCGCGCGGGCCAGCGCCGGCGCCACCACCGCCCGGTCCTCCGGCTTTACGCCGGCTTTTTTCATAAGCATTTCCAGCTTGAATACCTCTTCATCCGCAGCCTTACCCTTTTTTAGGTTGCCCAGGGCGGTATAGTATCTGCGGATAATCTCCTGACGGGAGGCGAAGCAGGCATTTTCGTCATTGACGATGCAGTTTCCCACCATGTTTACGCCCATATCCGTGGGAGACTTATAGGGGCAGCGACCCAGGATCTTCTCAAAAATGGCAACCAGAACAGGGAACGCCTCCACATCCCGGTTATAGTTTACGGTGGTCTCGCCGTAAGCCTCCAGGTGGAAGGGATCGATCATATTCACATCGTTCAGGTCTGCGGTGGCAGCCTCGTAGGCCAAATTCACCGGATGATTCAGGGGCAGATTCCAAATCGGGAAGGTTTCAAATTTGGCATACCCCGCAGTGATGCCCCGCTCATGCTCGTGATACAGCTGGCTCAGGCAGGTGGCAAGCTTGCCGCTTCCGGGACCGGGGGCCGTAACCACCACCAGCTCCCGGGTGGTTTCCACATAGTCATTCTTGCCGAAGCCATCCTCTGAAACCACAAATGCCGTATTGGAAGGATAGCCTTCAATGGCATAGTGATGATACACCCGGATGCCCATGCTCTCCAATCTCAGCTGAAAGGCCTTAGCTGCGGTATTATCGTGATACCGGGTAAGGACAACACTGGAAACATAGAGTCCAAAGTTCCGGAAAATATTGATCAGGCGGATCACATCCAAATCGTAGGTTATGCCCAAATCCCCACGGATCTTGTTCTTCTCAATATCCGCAGTGTTGATGGCGATGACCATTTCCACCTGGTCTTTCAATTGCAGCAGCATCCGCAGCTTGCTGTCCGGCTGAAAGCCGGGAAGCACGCGGGATGCGTGATTATCGTCATACAGTTTTCCGCCAAACTCCAAATAGAGCTTTCCGCCGAACTTGGCAATCCGCTCCCGGATGTGGCTGGACTGCATTTGCAGGTACTTATCATTATCAAATGCCCTTTGCATCATGAGTAGCCGCCTCTTTCTTCCAAAATCAACGGATTCTATTATACCGGATTTCGGCAGGAAACGCAATATGAAGCCGGTGGAAATTTTCCGAGTCTTCCATTTTCCCTTTTCCGCATAAAACTTCATGCATGAGCACTGCACCACGAAAATGCGCAAATGTTCGTGCATGAAGTTTTTGTGCATCATTTCCGGTTGCCCCGCAGGGGCGAGGAAATGGCACATTTCTTGTTTTGCTATGCTTTTGCATAGCAAAAAGGGTGCCGGCGCACCCGAAGGTACGCCGGCTATAAATGGATTGGAATGGATTGGTAAATTAAGCAGTGGGGATATCGCCGGTGAGCACGTAGTTCATGTTGATCCAGCCGATGCTGGTACGGCCCCACATCTCGTTGCTATAGGACTGCTGCTCGTAAATCTCCAGGCGGGAGTTGACCATCACATAGCCAACCAGGGCGCTGTTGACGCCGGGGTTCGCACGGACGCGGGCAGTGTAGAAGCAGCGAGCCACAGTGCCGGCAGTGCCGGAACCGGTGACGCTCAGGCCGGTGTAGGTCAGGTAAGTACCGACCATCCAGCCCTGATCACAGCGAACCCACAGAACACCGTCAGTCAGAACTTGCTCGTAAACCACCACATTGGTGTACTTGGGCAGGGTCGTCTGCACGGCATAGCCGAAGCCGGTGCCTGCACGAACCTTCAGGCTATCGGTATTGACAAAGCCAACGGCGATTGCGCCGGAGGGAACGGAGGTAAGAATGGTATTGCCGGACAGGGTGCCGCCGGTAACGGTGGAGGTAGTGGTATTGCTCTTAGCGCTGAGATCCACATAGCTCAAAGCGACCCAGCCCTGATCGATGCGGCCCCACAGGGCACTGTCCACGGTCTTCTGCTCGTAAACGGTAACGGGAGTGCCCTTCTTCAGGGTAGTAGCCAGTGCATTGGAAACGCCTGCACCGGTACGGACGTTCACTTCTTCCGTATTGCAGATAACGCCCTTGACTGCGGTGCTTGCGGTATTGGAACCGGTAGTGCTGCCGCTGGTGCTATTGTTGTTATTATTGCTGTTATCGGTCTTAGCCTCACCAGGGGTCAGGGAGTAGCTGCCCAGATCGGTACCGGCAAGGTTGATCCAGTAGTAGTTAGGCAAGCCGTCCTTATCCCGGGCGGAAATACGGCCCCAGGCCACGCCGTCCTTCAGGAGACGCTCGATAACCGTAGTAGAAGCACCCTGGCGCAGGTTCAGATTGGAAATAACAGAACCAGGCTGACCGGCTGCAGTATTGTAATAGAAGTTGACCACATCCACAGTGACCTTAGCGGTAAGAGCATCCTGGTCAAGGTAGCGCATATCAATCCAGCCGGTGAGGTCGCCGTCGGTGAACTTGCCTCTTACCACGCCGTTGTCATTATACCAGGCGCTGATGCTCAGCATACGGTTCTTGGACAGCTTCATGATTACCTTGCTGGTATCATTTGCAACGGAGTAAACAGGCACATTGTCAGCATTGGTCACACCGGTAATATTCTTGGTGCCAACGCTGGAGCCGGTAATTACGTTGGAAGCGGGCACATCCAGAGTCAGGTTGTTCATCTGGACGTAACCATTGTAGCCCTTCAGCTTACCCCAAACGTACACACCATCGGTGGTCTGGGAATTCTCTTCAATGGTAACGGCTACATTCTGGATGAGAGTGGTAGAAACCGCGCTATCCAGGCTTGCACTTGCATAAACATTCAGAGTACCTGCGCTGACCTTACCGGACAGAGCGGGCAGGTCTACGGCATTTTTTCCATCGGTGCCGGTGCTCTTAACCCAGCCAGTAATGGAGCCGATGGTGGTCTTGTACCAGGTTACGTTATTGACAATGGTGCGATCAGTGATGACAAAGGTATTGCCGCTTACCAGGGTCAGCAGCTTCTGATCCTGATTTTCAACAGCCTTGGCAAATACGCCCACATCGCCCTTGACCTTGCCCAGTGCCTTTACGGTGGTGTAGGTCTTGATAGCGCCGCTGGCAGTATCATCCTTGGTGGTAGTGTCGTTCTTCTTGGGATTCCGAATGGCTTCTTCCGCACCGGCATCCAGGCGGACATACTGCATAAACACCCAGCCTCTGCCGTTTACGTAGCCCCAGCCGTCTTCCAGTTTGGTGATGGCTACGCGGGAATTCACAGGAATCGTACCCAGGAGCAGGCCATGAGCATCCTTCACATCGCGGATATTCACGCCGCTGGAGCAATTGGCAATCGTGCCGTTATCGGCAACCACCGTGCTGCCGGAGCCGGTGCTGCTGGAAGCATTCAGCTTGACGTAGGTCATGCAGACCCAGCCATCGTTGCCATTGTACTTGATGCGGCCCCAGCCGTTCTGCACTTCGTAGAACTCCAGCTTGGTGCCGGTGGGCAGAGAGCCCATCAGATTCAGGACACTGACTTCGGGATTCTTACGAACATTCAGGTTAATTGCACTGGTAACCGTGCCCGTTGCAACCACACCGCCGGTGGTTGTGGGGGTGGTGGGCTTGGGCGTGGGGTTGGTCGTAGAGGCCAGCTTGATTTCCGCCAGGTTAATGTAACCGGAGGTGCTCAGGTGCAGGTCCTTGTTATTGGTGCTGGCATTGAAGGCAATGTAGCCCCAGGCGATGCCATCCTTCACAACAAAGGGGCTCTCCTGCACGCCGTTGACCACGCGGTAGTAGAAATCGATCTTGGCGTCCTTCTTAACCGTGCCGACAGTTGCGGCACTGGTGCTCATGGAGTTGTAAACAGGCAGGCTGGCAGCGGTAACCGTACCGGTATCCAGCTTCTTACCCAGCGTAACGTTCTCCAAAGCGTCCACAGGGCCGCCAAAGCCGAAGGCATCCAGCGCGTACAGGAACTTCTGATCCTTCCCGTTTCCGCTCAGCTGAATCCACTTATTCTCCGTGGCACTGATGCGGCCCCACTTTTGTTTATACTGGGAATCGTCTACCAAATAGACATACTTTACAGTGCCGCCAGGGATGGTTTCAATGGGTGCGCTGGTTGTATTCGTACCGGAATAGACATCTACCGTTGCATCCGTTTTCACCTGAATGTACATCTGCACATTGGGGTTGCCGGTCTTCACGGTGTCGGTGTTATCCGGACGGATGACATCAACGTCCTTTGCATCGATGTAAAAGTCACCGGTCTTGGTGGAGCCATTCGGAGCGGTCAGGGTCGTTGCATGATAGCGACCGTCGGTAATTTCGTTGGCAACGGTGAATCTGGTTCCCCTCGCCACATACAGGATGGCATCGCCCTGGTAGGCCTTATTGTAGGCGAAAATGCCGTCATTCTTAACGCGGCCCACCTTCGCAGTCACGGAGAGGGCGTATGTCATAATCCGTTCCTTGGCGGTGCAGCCGGAGGTTTTGCACTCCCGGTAGGCAATGCCATAGGAATTCTCGGTTGCCCGCGTTTCCCACTTCCAATCGCCATACTCGTGCACGGTGGGAGGGACATAGCCCGTATACTGAACGTAGGTGCAGCCCTTGCCATCGTTGCCCGTTCTGGTGCAGGTAACAACGGTATAGCCATAGCCGTTCACGCCGTGATTGGGCGTATGAGTATCCTTCTGCAGGCCGTCCTGATCCGGGATGGACGTGTTGCCGGCCACGTGGCTGTGCATCACTGTGCCATCATAGGCAGTTACCAGATACTCTGCATTGCATCCGGAGTGGCTGCAGGCCAGGTAGTAGTCGCCGCTTCCTTCACCGCTTTCAGCGTAAGTCTTTGTTACGCTGTAATCGTGGCCCGTGAAGGGGGTGTAGGTGTAGTCCAGCTGACCGCAGTACTTGCACTTATACTCCTGGTAACCGCCTTCGGTGCAGGTAGCAGTCTTGCTGTAGCTGGTCTTCTCCATAGAAGAGTCGGCTGCACCGATGGTGTGGTTGCAGCGCAGCTTTACGGAGATACCCTCAATGTTGACGGTGGTGGCACCCGCAGGAGCTGCTTCCAGCGCCATGACGCCATCATCTGCCTTGGCTGCCAACGGCATAGCGAAAATCATCGCCGCCGCCAGAAGTCCCGACATGATTCGTACAAAACTTCTTTTCATGGTTTGTTTCCTCCAATCCAAATTATCCATTTATATCCATTTATTCCAAAATTTCCATTATACCCATGTAGATGTGCCCATATTGATGTAATCCATGCACACCCAGCCCTGGCTGGTTCTTCCCCACCAGGTTCCGTTTACCTTGGTCTGCTCCAGAATATCGACCTTTGTGCCGGGGGCCAGGCGGCCCACCAGGCTATTGCTGGTACCTGCTCCGGAGCGAACATTCAGGCTGGTCTTGCTGATCACCGTGCCGGTTCCGGTGAGGCCCTGATCCGAACTGCCGGAAGAAGAGCTGCTGTCCATCGTCACGTAAGTCATGCAGACCCACTGATCCGTCCCGATACGGCCCCACTTGGTTCCGTTTTCCGTTCTGGTTTCGTAAATCGTAATTGCCGTTCCCCGATTCAGGAACTTCACTCTGGTGTAGTTGGTTCCCGGCCCGGAGCGAACGTTCAACTGTGCCGCCCCTGTAACCTTCGCGGTCTGACCGCTTCCGGAGGAATCGGTACTGGAAGAACTGCCGGAGCCGCTCTCTGTGGAGGAGCTCCCGGAATCCAGTGTAACGTAGTCCATGCAAACCCACCGGTCATTGGCAACGCGGCCCCATTTGGTTCCTGCCGTGGTGGTCTGCTCGTAAATCGTAAGCTTGTAGTCCTTTCCGTAAGAACCCACTCTTGCGTAGTTGGTTCCCGGGCCGGAACGGACGTTCAGGTTCACCGCATTCACTTTACCGGTTACGGTAGTCTGACTGGTGCTTCCGGAACTGCTGTTCGTGGAAGAATCCAGACGAACATAGGCCATGCAGACCCACTGGTTCGTGCCGATGCGGCCCCAGGTCAGGCTTCCGGAGGTTTGCTGCTCATAAACCTTAACCGACTGTCCGTTGGTCACCCTGGATACCACACCGTACTGTGTGCCGGGGCCGGAACGGACATTTACATTGTAGGCGGTAACGGTTCCGTCTTTGTAGCTTCCGCTATTGGAAGACCCGGAATCCGAACTTCCGGAGGAGCTGCTGTTGTCCAGCTCCACATATTCCATGCAGATCCAGCCGCTGCTGATGCGGCCCCATTTGTAAGAGCCCACCATGGTGGTCTGCAGGATCTCGACCTTGGATCCGTTGGCAACCTTGGAGACAATCGCGTTCCCAGTGCCCGCGCCCTTACGCACATTGACGTAGGTAGAACACTTTACTCTGCCGGTAGAAAGCACAGTGGTGTTTCCATCGCTGCCGGACACATCGTCCGGAGTATCCCAACTAGATGCCCCATTGGATTTATAGTGGGCATACAGCCGCGTACCTGCTGTGGCGCTGCCAAGCTGTGTTACCTGGGTTCCGCCGTCCTTCTGGGTGAACCATCCGGCGAAGGTGTAGCCTGCAAGGCTGGGGTCCTTCACAAGGATGGCGGTCTGACCGTTTTTCCGATAGCCCTGCATCTTATCCTCTCCGGAGGAGCCGGGCGTGCCGCCATTGGCGTCAAAAATCGTGTATGTATAGATATCACTCTTTTGCAGATACACACCGTTCAGATACATATCCGCTTCTGCCAGCCGCCGTTTCAGCAGGCCGGGATCCGGCACAGTGCCATTGTTGGCCCACAGGCTGATGGCAAACAGGAATTCCGCCTCGGATGCGCCGTTCACAACCGCATCCCGGAACCGACCGCTTTGGTTCATCCAAGCCACACCGCAGTTATAAGAAAAGCAGGTCAGTGCATCGAACTGATTCTGGGTAAGCTTCAGGTTGTACTTATCCGCGAAGCGATTTACCGTTGCCTCCAGGCTATGTAAGTGGGCCCGAAGCGCCTGCTCGGCTTCCTGCTCCGTTACCGTATCGCCGGGCTTTGCAGAAGTACCGTAGCCGATGCTCCATACGCCGCCGCTTAAATACGCCTGGGAGCGGAACCCCTCGTATTCCTTAATGCAGTTTATAAGATCATCGCTGGACACCATTTCCGATGCCGCAAAGGCCGTAACTGCTGTGGCTGGAAGCATCGCCACAACCAGCACCAACGCTAAAAGCAGGCACAAAACTCTATTTCTCATGGGATACTCCCTCCTCTGTCACTAATCGTATCCGTATTATAACAGAGCCGATTACAAATTGCAACCCCTAATTTCAAAATAATTACACTTTTGTTACTCTTTTGTTCCTTTAATTCTTAATATTTTCTTTAGATCCCGTTCACAGCCTCCGCAAGGAACAAAAAATATTCTTTTTCGAGTGAAATGACATTTTTTGTTACCAAACGTGTTTCCTTGACTTTTGTTACCGGGATTGCTATACTCCAACGTAGGGCAGCTTTGCCCCAGCACGCAATCAGGAGAACTTTTATGAAGAAAGCACTTATCGGCATGAGCGGCGGCGTTGACAGCTCCGTCGCCGCCTTTTTAACGCAACAGGCCGGTTACGAATGCATCGGCGCCACCATGCGGCTGTTCAGCAACGACGTGTTGGGTGATGAGCAGGAGAGCACCTGCTGCTCCCTGGACGACGTAGAGGATGCCCGCAGCGTTGCCCGGCGTATGGGCATCCCCCACTATACCTTTAATTTTCAGGATGATTTCCGCAGCTGTGTTATGGAGAAATTCGTCCGCTGCTACGAATCCGGGCTCACCCCCAGCCCCTGCATCGACTGCAATCGCTACCTGAAATTCGGAACCATGCTGCGGCGGGCTCAAGAGCTGGGCTGCAGCCACGTGGTCACGGGACACTATGCCCAGATCCGGCAGGATCCCGAAACAGGCCGCTATTTATTGTATAAAGCGAAAGATCCGGCAAAGGATCAAACCTATTTTCTCTATCCCCTGACCCAGGATATGCTGGCCCACTCTCTGTTCCCCCTGGGAGAGCTGACCAAGCCGGAGGTGCGGGCCATCGCGGCAGAGCACGGCTTCGTCACCGCCAAAAAGCACGACAGCCAGGATATCTGTTTTGTACCCGACGGAGACTATATGGCCTTTATGGAACGGTTTACCGGGAAAACATATCCCCAAGGGGATTACCTGGATCCGGAGGGTCATGTTGTGGGGCACCACCAGGGCGCCGTGCGCTATACCATCGGGCAGCGCAAGGGGTTGGGTCTTGCCATGGGCAGCCCCGTGTATGTGTGCGGCAAGGATATGGCAGCCAACACCGTTACCGTTGGGCCCAACAGTGCCCTGTTTTCCCGTGGGCTTCGGGCCAACGACTGGAACTGGTTCCCCTTTGACACGCTGACGGAGCCCATGACCGTCACCGCAAAAATCCGCCACAGCCAATTTGAACAGGCCGCCACCGTTTATCCCGAAGAAAACGGTTTTGCCCGGGTGGAATTCACCGACCCCATGCGGGCCATCACCCCCGGTCAGGCAGTTGTGCTTTATCAGGGTGAGATGGTTCTGGGAGGTGGAACCATCCAGGAAGCAATTCCATAAAAATGCCGGGGCGCTCCGATTGTTGGGAGCGCCCCGGTTTATTATTGTTCTTTTTTCTTTTTCAGTTCCGGCTGATAGGCAAGGTAGCTGAACACGCCAAAGGTGCCGCCGCATAGCAGCGTAACGGCGCTGCCCAGCATAAAGGCCCCATTCCGGTACCGCAGCTCGATGGTATGCTCCCCCTGGGTCAGGTTCGCCGCAATCATGCAGTCGCCAACCAGCACCGGCTCCGTCTCCACACCGTCCACATACAGGTTCCAGTTTCCGTTCTGTGGAACGGAGGTATACATCAGGCCGTCCCGGTCGCAGCGGATCGTCCCCGTAAGCTTTGTCTGGCGGAAGGAGGTGATTTTCAGGGTGGAGGCATTGAGAATGCTGTAGCCCCAGCGGAAGAGATCGTTATTCATCAGTGCCGCCGTTACCGTCATAGATCCGGTTTCATCCTTCTTGCAGAGCACCCGCACCTCCACCGTATCGCCGGGATTCAAATCGCTGACCGCCAGCATCTGGGGCAGACTGATGGTTTCCCGGTACAGGTCTACCCCGTTCACCGCAACCACAAAATCGTTCCGTTTCGGCAAATCCAAATGGACGCAGGCAAAGCCCTCCCGGTCTGCGGTAAAGAAATAGGATACATAGGCATTGCTTTCGCACTCGCCATAGGATACCCTGCCCTGGACCTGGCTCTCCTCCACCTGAGTCCCGTTGCCAAGCACGGTCATATTAGAGCCTACGATAGGCGTCCAAACATTGGCATCCAGCCCCGTGGCAGCGGAAAACAGCGCATTCTGGAAATAGAAGGCATTGTCCCCTGCGGAGAAATCCACCTGGGCCAGCCCCTCCTCCGCCAAAAAGCCCAGGGGAAGATAGGCCGTATTTTCCAGCAGATACACCTGTTCATAGTGGTGCACCTCCGAAAAAACAGAACTGGTTCTGTCCCGACCGTCCCGCTCGATCATGTATTTCAGGTCCAGAAACAGGTTGGCAACCGGAGAACTTTCTTCAAAGCAATAACGGTTGTAGGTGTTCTTCGCTCCGTAGCCCAGGGCCTTCATAAACTCCGTCACCTTTACGTTGGCAGAGCTCGTAAAGGCTGAAATGCCATTGTAGCCATTGAGCGCATCATCATTGAGGGTTTGGGAATGGGTGGTTTCCGTCCGGTAGAAGGGCTCCTTCTCCCGCTCCTTCAGATACCGGAACATGGATGCTGCGCTTTCCGTGCCCTTGGGGTAATCCCGCACACTGGTTCCCGGGAAGTAGAGGCCAAAGGCCAGCAGATTCGCCGCCAGCTCTACCGCAATGACTCCCAGCACCGCCCACCGGGAATGCACCCGGTAGCAGCTCAGCTGATAGCGAATCTCCCCCAACTCCTCCGGGGTTGCATTTTCCGGCACCGGCACACGCAGTTTTCCATAAATCAGCGCCGCAGTATAGGCAATCAGGAAGCCCAGATTATACAATATAAATACCGGGATCTGCAATTCCCCGCCGAAGATTTCCATGCTCTGGCTTGTGAGTAAGTCCTTGGAGCAGCAGAATACTCCCGCCGTCAAAATAGCAGAGGCCAAAATCCGGGCTATGCTGAACCGCCGCCTAAGGAGCCACCCCCGATAAGCCATATAGAGCAGCACGAAGCTAAAGAGGAAGCTGAAACGGTAGGGAATCATATTGGGGAAATGGAAGCCGTGCCAGATATAGTCCAGCTGCCGGATAATAAAGCTCAGGGTAAAAAACAGCAGCAGCAGCACACTGCAAAGCTTGTCCCGCAGCTTGACTTCCTTTGCCATCAGGAACAGCCAGGCCAGCATCACCGTGAGGACGCCGCAGTAGATATTTGGCAGGCCCTCCTTAAAGTTCGGCTCCAGCGCGCCGCCCAGATTGCCCGCCACCTGACGCATGGCATCCAAAAGGCCCAAAGCCGTGTTTTTCGTGGCAATATTCAGCCGGAAGCCCTTGGGAAAGGCATTGACGCTGGACTGGGTAGTTTGCAGCGCCGCCAGCGTGGGCAGCTCCAGAATCGCCGTCATGCCCAGAGCCAGGGCAGAAAAGATGGCAATACGGGCAAAGTCCAGCCACAGCCGCTTCCAGCCGGGGAAACGGCAAATTTCGTAGCACACAAATACCAGCGCCACAAAGATGCAGACAAAAAATCCGATATAGTAGTTGGCAAACACCGCAAGAAACAGGCTGACGGTATACAGGAAAAACCGTTTTTCCCGCAGCAGCGCAATTTCTCCCAGAATCACCAGGGGGAGCAGCGCGAAGGTATCCAGCCACATCACGTTCCATTGGAAGCCCAGCACCCAGGCGCACAGCGCATAAAGGCCGCCGAAAACCGTAATAGAAAAGTCATTCTTGCCATAGAGCTTCTTTAGAAAGACAGCAAAAAACAGTCCTGCAAGCCCCAGCTTTATGGGTACCAGCAGGGAAAAATAGCTCAAAAGCCATTTTTCCGGAACCAACACGCTGAAAAGGTTCAACGGGCTTGCCAAATAATAGGAGATGAGGCCCAGGTAGTCCAGACCCATGCCGATGCTCCAGTTGTACAGCAGGGATTGCCCCGCGCGCAGGCTTCTGCGATAGGCCACAAAGAAGGGATAGTACTGGTGGTACATATCGGAATAGAGCATGGAATAGTTTCCGAAGGGCTTGTATCCACTAATCAGCATAACCATCAGCATTCCCACAAAGGGGAAGAGGAAGGCCAGTGCCGTAAAATTCCATTTTCGTTTCTGCATATCAGGCAATCTCATTTTAGATCCTCCTGGTTTTTCTTTTCCCGCGGGGAAAGTTTACTTCTTATCTTACCATACTTTTCCCGGAAGGTAAAGGAGAATACCCCTGGGCAGTCCTTAATTTTTTCTTGTGGACAAAAAGTGCCGATCAAAAGAAATCTGCCATTGCGAACCCGTTGCCGATATCACCGGCGTGGCAATCCCTCAAAAGTAGCACCCAGGCTCTTCGGACATAGGTGTTACCCATCCGGGGGATTCCCACGCCAGTGTGCGTACTGGCTCGAAATGACAGATGAAACCAAGCATTTTAGCTTTTAAGTCTGGCCCGGCGATTTGGACGGCTTTAAAAGGGAGATTATTCTTCCATTGTCTCCTCTTCCCGGTCTTCACAGCAGCAGTGCTCCCTGTTTTCCAGGTTGGTCAGTTCGCTGACCCGCACCTGGCGGCGGAGCTTCATTTCTTCCACCCGCTTGTGGAGCATTTCCTTAACCGCAATGGGATCTTTGATATTTTTCATCACCAGTGTAGGGCTCGTCTTATCAGAGGAAAGCACCGTCACGGTACCCACACCGAAAATCCGCTGCAAAAGGCTTCTGCTGGTGGCAATATCCCGCACCCGATACAGAAGGATTTCGTCATCCTTCACATTCAGGAAGCCCTTGGAAAGAAACAGCCGGTCGTCCGAAAGCATATACCGGGTGAAGCTGAGGGGCATCCCCAGGAATCGTTTCCGATCCTTCCACAGATAGGCAATCTTGGTTTTTTCCATAAAAAGGCCTCCTTTTTTCTTTTGATTCTACTTCCTTTTTGGGAGAAAGTCAACACAAAGTCTTATAGGATCAGGCAAACCAGTCCCGTTGCCCCCTCATTGACGATGCGGGTAAGGGTTCCCCGGAACTTCATGCGCACGTCCTCCGGCATTCTTACCAGCTTAGCAGTCAGCCCTTCCTGGATCAGGTCATAGACCGACTTTCCAAAAATGTTGCTCTGCCACAGCTTTTCCGGGTTTTCCCCCTGCAAGAACCGGATGAGCTCCTGGGATTGTTTTTCGTCCCCCACCATGGGGCTGATCTCCGTATCAATATCCACCCGCATCATGTGAATGGAGGGAGCACCCGCCTTCAGCCGCACTCCGTAGGTTCCGTTCTTCTTTAGGATTTCCGGCTTTTCCAGCTTCATTTCCTCCGCACCGGGCATCACCACGCCATAGCCCGTGGCCTTTACCGCAGAGAGCGCGTCAGAAAGCCGGTCATATTCCCGTTTTACCGCGCTGAGCTGGGTCAGCAGCTCCAAAAGCTGCGCATCGCTGCGGATATCCATTCCCGCCCGACTGCTGAGGATTTCGTAAAACAGCGTTTCCGGGAAAACCATGGTACAGGCCACCTGCCCGGTCCCCGGGTCCAAATCCCGCAATGTATAGTCCTGCACCTGGGGAAGCTCCTTCAGCTCCGCCAAAATGGGTTCTGCCTGGCCCAAGGTTTCTATTTTCTCGGTCAGGCGCAGCAGCGTGCCGTAAAGCTCCGATTTTACGGGGTGATCCTGCTCCAGCGCATCCATCCATCGGGGCAGATAAACACAGAGTTTTGTCATCGGGAAGGTATACAGCAGCGCCTTTAAAAGGCCCCCGATTCCCTCGGCATCCACCGCCTGACAGTCCAAAACCGCGCAGGAGATTCCAAAGCGCCCATCCAGCTCCTGCTTTAAGTCCCTTGCCGGAGCAGCCCCGGGCTGCCGGGAATTGATCACCACCAAAAAAGGCTTGCCTGTGGCCATCATATCCTGGATGGCCCGGTTCTCCGCAGCAATGTAGTCCTCCCGGGGAATATCGGTAATCGTTCCGTCCGTAGTCACCACCAGGCCCAGCGTCGCATGGCCCGACATCACCTTTTTTGTCCCCAGCTCCGCGGCCTGGGTCATGGGGATTTCGTGGTCATACCAGGGGGTCGTGACCATCCGGGGCTGACCGTCCTCCTCTGCCCCCACAGCTCCGGGAACCATATACCCTACGGAATCGATCATACGAATGCGCAGCTTTGCCACGCCGTCCGGGCTGATCTCCACCGCCTCCTCCGGCACGAATTTGGGCTCGGAGGTCATGATGGTTTTTCCGGAACCGCACTGCGGCAGTTCATCCCTCGCCCGCTCCGCCCGGAAAGGATCCCCCACTGCCGGAATTACCAGTTCCTCCATGATCCGTTTGACCAGTGTGGATTTTCCGGTTCGTACCGGCCCCACCACACCGATATAGATATTCCCGCCGGTCCTGGCGGCAATATCTGCGTAAATACTTTCCATAGCCAGCCTCCTCATCCGGCAGGAGCGGGCTCCTGCCATGGTTTATCCCATGGTATGTCCCCAATGGGCAGGATAGAACCGCCGCCTTTTTCCGCAATTCTTCCCATCCCGGATTTTCCGGCAGGAAAGTAAGAAATATTTTGAAAATAATGTTTGACAAACAGGGAAAAAACCATTATAATACGTTAGCACGACTTTGAGAGGGGGAAGATTATGCTGTTGGGGCTTGCGAAAATTATCGACCGTCCCGGCGCATCGGTTCCTTTTTCAACCAGTGTAGATCTGAGTGATCTTCGCTACGGTGTCAGCTACCCGGTTTCCGAACCGGTTGTTGCCCAGGGTACCGTGCGCAATACCGCAGGGGTTTTGGTGATGCAGGGTTCCCTGTTCACAACCATCCACGGTGTGTGCGACCGGTGCGCATCGGAATTTGACCGTAAAGTTGAATTTCCCATTGATGTTGTTCTGGTTACAGAGCTGGCAAGCGAAGAAAATGAAGACGAGTGGGTATTCCCTCTGGAGGGAGACAGCGCCGATCTGGATGATATTGTGCGGACAGTGTTCGTCCTGAATCTGGATTCCAAGCTGCTTTGCAAGGAAGACTGCAAGGGTCTTTGTCCCCAATGCGGCAAAAACCTGAACGAAGGACCCTGCAATTGCCAGAAGGAGCTCGATCCCCGATTTGCTGCTTTAAAGCAGCTTCTTGAGAAGTAAATCCATATTGATGCTGTTAAAAGCAGTTTTACCAAGGAGGTGTCACCATGGCTGTCCCTAAGTGTAAAGTGTCCAAGGCCCGCCGCGATAAGCGCCGTGGCTCTAACTGGAAGCTGTCCGCTCCCAGCGTTGCGGTTTGCCCCAAGTGCGGTGAGCCCGTAATGCCCCACAGAGCTTGCAAGGCTTGCGGCACCTACAACGGCCGTCAGGTCCTGGCTGTTGAGGCTGAGTAAGGCCAAAGCGGAAAACTCAGAGGAAGGCAGATCGCCTTCCTCTTTTTCCGTATTTGGGGTCTTTCCGCCTTGCTTTTTCCCCGTTTCTATGTAATAATAAATAGATGATTTTTTGACTGTTTTCATGAAAGGATGTGTTGCTCATGGCAAAGCCTCTGGTAGCCATTGTTGGGCGGCCCAATGTGGGCAAGTCCATGCTTTTCAACAAGCTGACGGGCCACCGCGTTTCCATTGTAGAGGATACCCCCGGCGTTACACGAGACCGTATCTACGGCGACTGTGAGTGGTGCGGGCGCACCTTCTCCCTGGTAGACACCGGCGGTATTGAGCCCAGCACCGATAACGATATGCTGAAATTTATGCGGCGTCAGGCGGAAATCGGCATTGAACTGGCGGATGCCATCATTATGGTCACCGACGTCCGCAGCGGCGTTACCGCAGCGGATGAGGATGTCGCCACCATTCTGCGCAAATCCGGAAAGCCTGTGGCCCTGGCAGTGAACAAGTGCGACTCCATCGGCCCTGTTAATCCGGACGTATACGAATTCTACAGCCTGGGCATTGGGGATTTGTTTGAAACCTCTGCCGTCCACGGTCACGGAACCGGCGACCTGCTGGACTGGGTGCTGGAAAACATCCCGGCTGATAGTGGGGAAGAAGCGGACGAAGACATCATTCAGGTTGCCATCGTCGGTAAGCCCAACGTGGGCAAATCCAGCCTTCTGAATCGCATTCTGGGAGAAGAGCGGGTAATCGTTTCCAACGTTGCCGGAACCACCCGGGATGCCATCGACTCTTACTTTGAAAACGAAACGGGCAAATACTGCTTTATTGATACCGCCGGTATGCGCCGGAAGAGCAAGGTAGACGATGCCATTGAGAAATACTCCAATATGCGTTCCGTCAGCGCCATTGACCGGGCGGATGTCTGCCTGATTCTGGTGGATGCCAACGAGGGCGTTACCGAGCAGGATACCAAGATTGCAGGCCTGGTTCACGAAGCCGGAAAGGCTGCGGTCATCGTTGTGAATAAGTGGGACGCGGTAGACGATAAGCAAACCAACACCATGCGGGATAAGGAAGCGGAGGTTCGCAAGGGCCTGAGCTATATGCTCTATGCCCCTGTGGTATTCCTCTCTGCCCTGACCGGAGCCAGAGTGGACAAGCTTTTCCAGGTGATTCAGGACGTTTACAAGCAGAACACCAGCCGCATCACCACCGGCAACCTGAACGCCGTGCTGGCGGACGCCACCGCTCGCGTACAGCCGCCCACGGATAAGGGCCGCCGTCTGAAAATCTACTATATGACCCAGGCCGGAACCAAGCCCCCCCATTTTGTTATTTTCTGCAATGACGCACGACTTTTCCACTTCTCCTATCAGCGGTATTTGGAAAACCAGATTCGTGAGGTCTTCGGCCTCCAGGGAACGCCCATCCGAATTACTATCCGGCAGAAGGGCGATAAGGAGGAGTAAGCCATGGTGCTTGCCATTGTGTTGACCGTTCTGATTGGATATCTAATGGGGAATGTAAACGGTGCAATTCTTCTGTCCCGGCTGGTGGAAAAGGACGATGTCCGCCGGCACGGCAGCGGGAATGCAGGCTTTACCAACTTTTTCCGCAACTACGGAAAGAGCACTTCCCTGCTGGTCATCCTGATTGACGGTCTGAAAACCATCCTAAGTTGTCTTTTAGGCGGTTTTTTGTTGGGAAAATTTGGATTTAGTACCGAAGGGATGCTTCTGGGCGGTTTGTGCGCAACCCTGGGGCATGATTTTCCCGCCTTTCTGGGCTTCCGGGGCGGAAAAGGCATTGTCTGCGGCTTTGCCACCGCCATAGTGACTGACTGGCGCATTGGGCTGATTCTTCTTGCCCTGTTTTCCCTTGTATACCTTCTGACCAAATACGTGTCTCTGGCATCGATTCTGTGTTCCCTGGGCTTTTTTGTCTGCTTCCTGCTCTTTTATCCGGGAAGAATCGGTGTGATTCTCCCTGCCGCTGCCATGGCGCTGCTTGCCATTTTCCTCCACCGGGAAAACCTGAAACGTCTGGCAAAGGGGCAGGAGCGGAAAACCGATTTCTTTCAAAAGAGGGGGCCCAAGGAATGAAAGCTGCCGTTATTGGCGCTGGTGCCTGGGGCACCGCTTTGGCCCTCCAGCTTTGCCGTAACCATCACGAAACAACTCTGTGGTTTCGTGATCCGGAGAAAGCAGCCCAGGCTTCTCAGTCCCGGAGAAACCCCAGGCTGAAAAGTGTCACACTTCCTGAAACGCTCCGTCTGACCGCCGATCCCAAATGCGTCATCGGCTGCCGGATTGTGGTAATTGCCGCCCCCTCCTTTCCTATCCGCTCTGTCTGCCGGGCCGTTGCCCCCTATTTGGAGCCGGATGCCGTCCTGGTTTCCGTAACCAAGGGCATTGAAGCAGGAACGCTTCTGCGTATGAGCCAGATCGTCGCTCAGGAAACGGGCCGCAAGGCGGTAGCCCTCTCCGGCCCCTGTCACGCCGAAGAAGTTGCCATCCAGATGCCCACCGGCTGCCTTGCAGCCTGTGAAGACAGACTGCTTGCAGAGCTGGTGCAGGATGCCTTTATGTCTGAAACCTTCCGGGTGTATACCAGCCCCGATGCCATTGGGGCGGAGCTGGGCGGCGCTCTGAAAAATGTCATCGCCCTGTGCGCCGGTGTGGTTACAGGTCTTGGCTACGGCGACAACACCAAAGCCATGCTCATGACCCGCGGTCTGACGGAAATTGCCCGGCTGGGAGTTTCCATGGGCGCAAGGAAAGAAACCCTTGCCGGGCTTTCCGGTGTGGGCGACCTGATTGTAACCTGCACCTCCGTCCATTCCCGGAATCGCCAGGCCGGTATTCTCATCGGTCAGGGAAAATCCGTAAAGGATGCCATGCAGGAAGTCGGTGCCGTGGTAGAGGGCTACTACGCCACGGAATCCGCCCGGGAGCTGTGTCAAAAGGAAGGGGTAGAAATGCCCATTGTTTCCGCCGCTTACCAGGTGCTCTACCAGGGTGCCGATCCCAAGCAGGTTGTGCAAAAGCTTCTAACCCGTCAGAAAAAAGCGGAGTCGGAAGACCTGGGCTGGTAACGCCCCAAAAAGGAGTGCCCCAAATGGAAATACGGAAAAGTACACCGGAGGATATTCCAGCAATTCTGCATATTTTTTCGGTTGCCAAGCAATTTATGATTGCCCAGGGCAACGCAACCCAATGGGGCAACGGCTATCCATGTTTGGAAGACCTGGAGCCGGACATCCGCAGCGGAAACAGCTATGTGATTGTTGACCAAGGGGCAATCGTGGGTACTTTTTCCTTCATCATCGGTGCCGAACCCAACTATCAGAACATAAAAGACGGTGCATGGCATGATAGCCGGCTGTACGGAACCATTCACCGCCTTGCTTCCGGTGGAAGTGTGAAAGGAATTGCCAAGGCTTGCTTTGCCTACTGCTCGGAACAAATCGACTATCTGCGAATCGACACCCACAAAAACAACCTTTCCATGCAGGCTGCCATTCAAAAATTCGGTTTTCGGCAATGCGGGATTATTTATGTGGAAGACGGCACGGAACGGATTGCCTACGATTATCGGAAAGCGTAAGCCTGTCTGCTTTCTGCAAAAGAAAGCACGGTGCCATTTTATACAATTCCCGGATCCGTATATTGCCGCCGCAGGGAAACAAATTTCCCTATGCGAGCGTACAAAAGAGGACTGTTCTATCATGGCTTTTGCCACAGCAGAACAGTCCTCTTTTTTGTATCGATATTAGCCCACAGCCTCGGTGAGCAGCCCATCGGTCATTGCCCAGCTTCCTGCCTGGGCGGTCAGGATTTTCCCGTTGGACAGCTGCACGGAAAGCATCAGGCTCAGCTGACTTCCCTCCGGCATATCGGGAACGGAGAAGGATACATTGGAAGCACTCCCGGCGTAACCGCCCTCCGTCTCCCCATCGGTCAGAGGAAAGGCGCAGCTATCCAGCACCTCGTCATCCAGCATCCACAGCAGCTGTGCATCCTCTGCCGTTACGGCAAGCCCATCCTGGGTAATGAGGGGCGCCTGAACGGAAGCGGTCACATTTGCCGTCACCGCATTCTGATCCAGCCGTGCATCCGTCAGAGTAGCGCTGGCATAGCTGCTGAGACTGCTTTTCAGATAGGTCAGTTTCGGCACCGTAGGGGTATCCTGGGTAGTAAGGGTAATCTGCTCTGCCGCTCCTTCCGCAGAGGAGAGAATGCAGTAGTAGCCGTATCCGTCAGCCGCCGGCAGCGTCAGGCTGGCAGAAAAACTTTCCCCATCCCAGGTACAGGGAACCCGAACCTCTTCCATGCCATCATACATCACCAGAAGCTCTGCCGTCTGCCCCTCTTCGTGGATTAGCGGGCGGGCACTGAACTGAATGGCTGCAGGTTCTTCCTCTCCGCTTCCTCTGGCGTCCAGGCTCCAGCTTTCCAGTCGGGTATTTTTCAGCTGATCCAGCTGCTCCTGGAGCTGCTGAACCTGCTGGGTCAGGGCAACGTTTTCCTGCCTTAGCTGGGCAATCTCCCCCTCATAATCCCGGCTGCTGCCTCCGCAGGCGCACAGCACCAGCGCAAGTCCCAGGGCAAGCGCAGGAATCATCCATCCTTTTTTATATTCACGCATAACGGATTTCCTTTCTGTGTTTTTCCCTATTATACCCGGGATTCCGTCAAAAATCAATCCGTCTCTATTCCCACCATCAGGCTTCCCTTTTCTGCATAATAGCTGCACAGACCCCCGCAGGCCAAAACCTGTATGTCGGCTTGCGGGTAAAGCCCCTGCACTTGCGCTGCAAATGCTTGAGCCAAAGGCTCATTCTGCACGTGGGCAATCCGCACTTTTCCTCCTGAATATCCGGCCTCCAGCATCTGCTCCAGCAGGGCGTCATTTGCCTTTTTATCTCCTCTTGCTTTGCCAAGGGATTCCAGCGTTCCCTCCTGAGAAGCCGTTCCAATCACCCGGATGTTCATCACACCTACAGCCGCAGCAGCTACTTTACTGACGCGTCCGTTCTGCGCCAGATTGTGCAGGCTGTGGAGGCTGAAAAACAGTCTGGTTTTCTTCTGATATTCCTCCACCTCCGAAACGACTTGGTCGAAATCCAGGTTTCTCTCCACCAGCTCTCTCAGCTTTTCCAGAATCAGCAGCACTTCCGGGCCGGTTGATAAGCTGTCAAACACGTGAACACTGGTCTCTGCATGGGCCTGCTGATACAAATCCGCCGCAATCCGGGCCGAGTTGTAGGAACCGGAAAGGGCGCCGGTGATGGTAACCGCGTATACCGTATCCGCTCCGCCAAAAGCATCCATCCAGGCGGAAACGCTGGGGCAGGCCGTGTAAGAGCGGCCCTTATGCTCCCGCAGGTGCGTCAGCAGTTCCGGGATGCTGAGAAGTGCATCATCCGCAAACGCTTTTCCGTCATCGGTAGATATGGTCAACGGGACGGCGCAAAAGGACACGCCGGGTAAAGTACGGATATCGCAGGACGAATCTGCAACCAATTGAATCATAATTACCTCCAGAATTTTTATATATCCTCTAGTTTCAGTTTCTTTACTCATCCTACCATCGGTTTTCAAAACTGTCAATCGGTTTTTGCAAACCCTGTTGACAATTTACAAAAAATACATTAACATTAGCCTTGTTAGGAGGAATCACCATGGATGAGCAATTGCAAAAGGATCTGAACGCATTTCATATCCCCCGATATCAGGAGCTGCCTGACTTCGGTCTTCGCCTGGAGCAGGTAACGCGCTACGTTTCCCGCTATGTTCCCGCCCCTGTGACGGCCTCGATGGTCAGCAATTATGTAAAGCAGAAAATTATCCCCGGGCCGGAGAAAAAGAGTTACGGCGTGGATTCCATTGCCTACCTGATCATCGTTTCTTACCTAAAAAGCGTCGTATCCATGGAAGACATCCGCCTTTTGCTGGGTGTGCAGCAGGATAACTACCAATTGAGTACCGCCTATAATTATTTCTGCGAAGAGCTGGGAACACTGCTGCGATACGTAATCGGCACGCAGGCCGCGCCCCCCATTGCGGAACAAACCGACCGTCAAAAGCAGCTGCTGCGCACCGCACTGTTTTCCATAACCTACAAAATGTATCTGGACTACCGCATTGCCATGTTGCGTTGCGGTGATGCCGAATAAAGCTTCTGCCGGACACGTGTGAAAGGGTTTCCCTCAAAAGGAAGCCTACGCAGAAAAACAGCCGTCATTCCAAAGCCGGTGACATTGGTCACCGGCCCGGAATGACGGCTTTCTAATGACGGCTTTCTTTTGAAAATCTTTCCTTTAAAGCCAAACTTATCGGCTTTCCCCGGTTCTTGCTTATCGGGTTCCCTTATCGTAGGGAATACCCTCTGCCTTGGGCGCCCGGGACTTCTTGGAGGTGAAGGCCAGAACAATCAGCGTCACCAGATACGGCAGCATCCGGTACAGGTGAGAGCTGACGCCGATTTCTGCCAGCCAGTACACACCGTCGCCATTGATATCCAGGGTGGAGTAGGCGGCTGCAATGCACTTAAACAGGCCAAAGAGCAGGGAGGATGCGGCAATGCTGCCGGGATTCCAGTTGCCAAAAATCATAACAGCCAGAGCCAAGAAGCCAAAGCCTGCCACATCGCCGTTGGCAGTGCAGTTGGTAGTAGTCAGCGCGTATACAAAGCCGCCCATGCCTGCCAGAGCGCCGGAAATGGTAGTGCCGGCATAGCGCATCTTGTAGACATTGATACCCAGGCTGTCTGCCGCCTGAGGATTTTCGCCGCAGGCCCGCAGCCGCAGACCAAAACGGGTCTTGTACAGGATTACAGCCAGAATAATGTAAATCAGGATGCACACATAGGTAGCCAGGTAAACCTTATTGAGGAAGGTCTCCCCCAGGAAGCCGATATCCTGATTTTTGGGAATGCCAAAGGTGGATTTCTTCAGCATAAACCAGGAGGCAGCATCACCGGTAACCATCTGAATGTTGTTCTGATTGCAGATAATTCGGATGAAGAACAGCACCAGCGCAGGAGCCATCAGGTTCAGGGCCGTGCCGCCGATGGTCTGATCCGCCTTCAGGTTGATGGAGGCGAAGCTCAGCAGCAGGGAGAACACCGCGCCCATAATGGCTGCCATCAGCATTGCCAGCAGCTCCAGGCCCTGAAGGGTCAGGTAATTGCCTGTACGGGCAGCTGCCGCAAACACCTCCACGCTCTGCATGGAGCGGACGAACAGGACGCCGATAAACGCGCCGAAGATCATAATGCCTTCCAGTGCCAGGTTAATGATACCGCTGCGCTCTGCGAACACGCCAGCCAGCGCCACAATCATCAGAGGGACTGCATACAGCAGGGTCTGCTGAATCAGGAATGTCATACGCCCTCGCCTCCTTTTTTGGTTTCTTCCGCTGCTTTTGCCTTTTTGGGCGCGCGCTTTTTACCGGAAATCAAGCTGCGGATCAGCAGGGAGAAGGCGCTGAGGTACACGATAACGGAGACAATTACATCGGTAATGTACTCATTGTAAGCGGTAAAGCCGGTCAGCTGCGTGCCCACAATCTTCAGCATTGCCATGAATACGGCGGTGAAGATTACGCCAATGGGATTGTTTGCAGCCAGCAGGGCAACAGGGATGCCGTTAAAGCCCTCGGCAGGCAGAGACTGATAAGTAGACCAGTAGAACTCCGTATTGCCGGAGAGCCAGTAGAGCGCCGCGCCGCCGGCAGCCAAGGCACCTGCAATTGCCATGGAGAGCATGATGTTCCGCTTGTCGTTGATACCGGCATAACGGGCAGCATGGCGGTTGGAGCCGCAGGCCTTGAGCTCATATCCCAGAGTGGTCTTGTTGATGAGAATGTACACTCCAATGGCAATCACAATGGCAATCAGGAAGCCGCCGTTTGCCTGAGAGCCAGGGAACAGCTTGTCCATAAAGAGCTTGGGATTGGCAACGCCATTGAAGGTCGTCTTGTAAATATAGCCGCTCTTGGTGTTTTCCACTACGTTTTTGAAATTGCTGGCATCAAAAGCCCAGGTGACAATATTGGCAGCCAGCCAGTTGGTCATGATGCAGGCCAGAACCTCGTTGATATTCAGGAAGGCCTTCAGTGCACCGGGAATGGCTCCCCACAGCGCACCTGCCAGCATACCGCCCAGGAAGGCCAAAATCCAAATCAGCCAGGCAGGAACGGAGGTGCTGGGAATACCCAGGGCAATCATCAGGGTCGCCACGGTGCCCATGAGGTACTGACCGGGAGCGCCGATGTTAAACAGGCCCGTCTTATAGGCAACCGCCACGGAAAGGCCGGTCATTACCAGGGGCGTTGCCCGGAAGAACATATTGCCCAAATTCTGGGCATTGTAGCCCCAGGTCATCTGACCTGCCGCATTTCTGCCGGTGGAGAAAATACCGGCAAACACCAGCCGCACACCGTCCCAGATACCGGAATTGGGAATGGAGCTCTTGGTCAGGCCCACAATGATAACCACCAGAGAGCCTACCAACAGGCCAATGAGGATTGACAGCAGAGATGCCAGAACCGTTTTTGTGCCGTCTTTATCCCACAGGGTTTTAAAGGATTGCTTCATGGTCAGGCCTCTCCTTTCTCAGCATTTGTACTGCGCTTTGCGCCAGCCATGTACAGGCCCAGCTCCTGGACGGTGGTCTGCTTGGGATCCAACTCGCCCACGATCTCGCCCTCGTACATCACAAGGATGCGGTCGGAGAGGTTCATAACCTCATCCAGCTCCAAGGAAACCAGCAGCACCGCTTTCCCGGCATCCCGCTGGGAAACCAGCTGCCCATGGATATACTCGATTGCGCCCACGTCCAGGCCGCGGGTGGGCTGCACCGCAATCAGCAGGGGCGTATCCCGATCGATCTCACGACCGATAATGGCCTTCTGCTGGTTACCGCCGGACATACTCCGGGCAATGGTAACCGGGCCCTGACCGGAACGGACATCGTACTGCTCTATGATTTTTTCGGCATACTGCCGAACGGCACCACGGTTGATAAAGCCCATCTTCTGGAAGCGGGGATCCTTAAAGTTCTGGAGCACCATGTTGTTTTCCAGGGTGTCGTCCAGCACCAGGCCGTGCTTATGCCGATCTTCCGGGATGTGGCTCAGGCCGCTTTTGTTCCGCTTTTTGATGCTGGCATGGGTGATATCCTCACCGCACAGGGTGATTTTACCTCCGGTGGTCTTTTCCAGGCCGGACAGACCGTACACCAGCTCCGTCTGACCGTTGCCGTCAATACCAGCAATGCAGACGATCTCTCCGGCACGAACCTGGAAGGACACGTTTTTCACAGCGTTGTTCTTATGCAGCTTGGAAGGAACGGTCATGTTTTCCACATCCAGGATCACCTTGCCGGGTTTTGCCGGGGCTTTCTTCACTTCCAGCTGCACGGGGCGGCCCACCATCATAGCGGAAAGTTCCTGCTTGGTGGTGTTTTTGGTTTCCACCGTGCCGATGTATTTGCCCTTGCGCAGAACCGATACCCGGTCTGCCACCGCCATAATTTCGTTCAGCTTATGGGTGATGAAGAGGATGGACTTTCCTTCCTTGGCAAAGCCCCGCATGATCTCCATCAGCTCATCGATCTCCTGGGGCGTCAACACAGCGGTGGGCTCGTCGAAGATCAGGATTTCATTGTCCCGGTAGAGCATCTTCAGGATTTCGGTACGCTGCTGCATACCCACCGTAATATTCTCCACCTTGGCATCCAGATCTACCGCCAGGCCGTATTTATCGGACAGAGCCTGCACTTTTTCTCTGGCTGCCTTCTTTTGCAGGAAGCCCAGCTTGGTATCCTCCGCGCCCAGAATGATGTTATCCAGCACGGTAAACACCTCTACCAGCTTAAAGTGCTGGTGAACCATGCCGATCTTCAATGCAGTGGCATCGTTGGGGTTATTGATTTTGACAACCTGGCCGTTCTTCCGGATTTCGCCCGCCTCCGGCTGATAAAGGCCGAAAAGCACGCTCATCAGCGTGGATTTGCCCGCACCGTTTTCACCCAGCAGTGCATGGATTTCGCCCCGTTTCAGCCGCAGCGTAATGTCATCGTTGGCTACAATGCCGGGGAATTCCTTTCTGATGTTGAGCATTTCAATTATGTATTCCGATTCCATAATTGCTTAGCCCCCTCCCTGGTAATATCTGCCAAAATAAAGAAGCTGCCGCCGCTGAGGGGGCAAGCCGCTTTATATGACGCATTTGAAAAGCCGCCACACTCCTATGGCACAGCTTTCATTAAAGATATATTAACATCTCCCCCGGCAAAAATCAACAAGTTTTCCGCATTCTTTTCGCGGCTTTCCTGCCAGGTTGAATAAATGCGGCTTTATTCTTCCTGCCGGGACTTTTCCTTCCAGACAGCGCCAAGCTGCCCGTTCCTGGTTTCCAGAAAGGCATTTTTCAGCTTTTGGATATAGGCAAAGGGTTCTTCCGGATAAATGGGTGCAAAGTTCGTCCGGTGCGGGATTCTCTTTGGCAGCAGGGTAAAGCGGAGCTTCCCCTCCCCCAGGGTCTTAACCGGGCGGCGGGTATCCAGCCCGAAGCCCCCATCCATGGGAACCAGCACTCCCAAGTCCTCTTTTTTCTCCCCGCAGGCCGCCTCCAAACGCCAGGGTGTCTCCCCGCTGAGGGTGCAGCGGCAGTGAAACACATAGTATAGTCCCTGTCTGCGAACCTGCACCCGCCCCACGCTCCGGGAGCCGACAGTCACTTCCCGTTCAATCAGCATACAAAATCCCCCCTGCCACAAGGCTATGCGGCAGGGGGAAAAAGAGAACGGATATGCTTTTTTGTATCAGCGCAGGGTCGCGCCCAGCTGCTCTTCCAGAGCCGCCAGGACCTTGGCGGTAACCGCCTCGGAATCGGCATCGGTCAGGGTGCGGTCATCTGCCCGGAGCTCCAGGGAGAAGGCCATGCTCTTCTTCCCTACGGGCACACCCACGCCCCGGTAAATATCAAAGAGCTTTACGTCCCGCAGCAGCTTTCCGGCAGCGGAGGCAATCACCTTTTCCACCTGGGCAACGGTGACGGCTTCCTCGCACACCACAGCCAGGTCACGGCTGACACTGGGATACTTGGGCAGCGCCGTATAGGTGGCATCCGGCAGCATCAGCGTAAGCATCTTGGTAAAGTTCAGCTCTGCGCAGTAAACCTCGGAATCGATGCCATAGTTCTTGGCAACCAGGGGATGCACCTGACCCATCACACCGATTTCCACGCTGTCTACGGTAACCTTGGCGCAGCGTCCGGGGTGATAGCTGGGGTTATTCTTCTCGGCGGTGTACTCCGCCTTCTTCATCCGCAGGCCGGCAAAGATGGCTTCCAGCTCGCCCTTCAGGGTGAAGAACGTCTCCGCCGTGCCGTAAGTGCCCAGCATCAGCATCTTGGGCTCCTGGGGCAGCTTCTGTCCTTCCCGGGGCAGGTAAACCTTGGCAACCTCGTAAAGCTTGGCTGCCTTATTGTGGTAGGCATTGTTCCGGGCCAGAATTTCCAGCATGGAGGGCAGAGCGATGGTGCGCATAATGGAGGTATCCTCGCCCAGGGGATTCTGAATTTTCAGCACATTGCGCAGGGGGCTGTCTGCCGGGATGCGAATCTGGTCAAACACCGTGGGGGATACGAAGGAATAGGTGATAATCTCGCTGTAGCCCATAGCCCGGCACAGAGTTCCGGCCTTGATTTCCAGCTTCATTTCCCGGGAGTAGCCGCCCTGGGTAGAGGTTTTGAACTCGGTAGTGGGGATTTCGTTATAGCCATAGGAGCGGCCCACTTCCTCTGCAATATCCGCCATACGAACCAGATCAGGCCGGAAGGAGGGAACCAGGATGTCGTCCCCCTCCACAGGGATTTCCAGCAGATCCAGATACTTTACCATATCCTCTCTGGAAATGCTGGTGCCCAGCAGGTGGTTGATCTTCTCCGGCTCCAGCTTCACCTTACGGGGCTGGGGAACATAGTTAATCACATCGATCATACCGTCCAGCACATCGCCGCAGGAAAGCAGCTCCACCAGTTCGCAGGCGCGCTGCACGGCGGGAACGGTCAGCATGGGGTCCAGGTGCTTTTCAAACTTACCGGAGGCCTCGGTACGCATACCCAGGGCCAAAGCCGTCTGGCGGATGGAGGTTCCGTCGAAATTGGCGGACTCAAACACCACCATAGTGGTGTCATCCCGGATTTCACTGTTCTGACCGCCCATAATACCGGCAAGGCCGATGGGCCTTGTTTCATCGGCAATCACCAGCATACCGGGCTTCAGTGCCCGCTGGGTGCCCTCCAGAGTGGTCATCGACTCCCCGGCCTCGGCTTCCCGGACAACGATCTTGCCGGAGGAAACATAGCGATAGTCAAAGGCGTGCATGGGCTGGCCGTACTCCAGCATGACGTAGTTGGTGATATCTACAATGTTATTGATGGGCCGCACGCCGTTGGCGCGGAGCCGCTGGCGCATCCACTTAGGAGACGGGCCGATTTTTACGTTTGCCACCATCCGGGAGGTGTAGCGGTTGCACAGCTTTTCGGCAGGCACTTCCACATCCAGATGGTCGAAAATAGAACCGGCATCGGAACCGTGCACCACCGGCTCGTGGTGACGAATATGCTGACCGAAGGCGGCAGCAGTCTCCCGGGCCAGGCCGATGATGGAATAGCAGTCCGGGCGGTTGTTGGTGATTTCAAAATCCACTACGGTATCGCCGTTTCCGATGATAGGGTTAATGTCATCGCCGGGCTTGCCCGCATCGGGTTCCAGGATCCAGATCCCATCGGCATACACGCCGGGCAGATCATTCTGGGTCAGGCCCAGCTCTGCAAAGGAGCACAGCATACCGTTGGAGGTTTCCCCACGAAGCTTGCCCTTGGTAATGTGCACGCCGCCGGGGAGCCAGGAATTGTGCAGTGCAACGGGAACCAAATCGCCCTTGTGGACATTCTGTGCGCCGGTAACGATCTGCACCGGCTCGCCCTGCCCTACATCCACCTGGCAAATAAACATGTGATCGGAATTGGGGTGGCGCACCATGGATACGACCTTGCCCACCACAACATTCTTGATTTCCGCATCCATCCGTTCCCAGGTTTCCACCTTCTGACCGAATACCGTCAGGGTTTCCACAAAATCCTTATCGGAAACGTGGCTCAAATCCACGAACTCTTCATTAATCCATTTTCTGTTCAGTTTCATTTTCTATGCCTCCTCAGAACTGGTTCAGGAACCGAACGTCGTTATCGAAGATCAGACGCAGGTCATTGATCTTCAGGCGGCCCATTGCCATACGCTCCAGGCCCATGCCAAAGGCAAATCCGGAGTACTTTTCAGAATCGATGCCGCAGTTTTCCAGAACCGTGGGATGCACCATGCCGGCGCCCAGCAGTTCAATCCAGCCCTCGCCGTGGCAGGTGGAGCAAACCTGACCGTCAATTTCCCCGGAGCCGTGGCACTTGTGACACTGCATATCCATTTCGCAGCTGGGCTCGGTGAAGGGGAAATGATGGGGACGGAAACGCATCTGGGCGTTCTCGCCGTAGATCTTGCGCATAATGCCGATGAGCGCGCCCTTCAGGTCGCCCATGGTGATGTCTTCCGCCACCACCAGGCCCTCGATCTGGTGGAACATGGGAGAGTGGGTGGCATCGGCTTCGTCCTTCCGGAACACCCGACCGGGAGCCAGAATGCAGATGGGGGGCTTGGCATTTTCCATCACGCGAATCTGCATGGGGCTGGTCTGGGTACGCAAAAGCACGGAATCATCATCGGTGAAATAGAAGGTATCGGAGCGGTCCCGGGAGGGATGGCCCTCTTCAATGTTCAGCCGGGTAAAATTGTAGTCAGCCAGCTCTACCTCCGGGCCCTCTACCACCTGGTAGCCCATGCCCACAAAGGAATCCTTAATCTGCTGGAGCACCTGATTCATGGGGTGCTGGTGACCAATGGCAAATTCCTTGCCGGGAATGGTCACATCGATGGCCTCTGCAGCCAGCTTTGCTTCCATGGCGGCGGCATGGATGGTTTCCTTCCGCTCCTCCAGCTTTTCTTCAATGGCAGCACGGACAGAGTTTGCCATCTGGCCCATAACCGGGCGTTCCTCGGCAGAGAGCTTTCCCATCTGCTTCAGCACTGCGGTGAGCTCGCCCTTTTTGCCCAGCAGCTTAACCCGCAGCTCCTCCAGAGCGGCAGGAGTTGAAGCCTCTTCCAGAGCCGTCATTGCCTGCTGACGGATGCTTTCCAATTGTTCTTTCATTGCGTTTCCTCCTAATAAAACAAAAAACCTTTCCTCCCGACAGTTCGGGACGAAAGGCAAACCTTCCGCGGTACCACCCGCAATTCACTGCTATGCAGTGCACTTTTCGGACGCAGACACGCCCCAGACGGATAACGGCGTCACCCGACCCTCCCTACTTGAAAATCCCTTTCAGGCGGCGGCTCCTGGGAGAAAGCCCACACACTGCACGCAAGCGGATTTCACCATCCCGCTCTCTCTGAAAATGCGTGTTTGCCAGCACAAGGCAGCCCAATCGCAGCTTTTGTAACAACGGGTTTATACTAGCACACCTGATGCCGTTTTGCAAGTGTTTTTGAAAAAATCCATAATGATCCCGGATTTTCCCTTGCATTCCAGTTGACGCTTGGGCCGGAAACGTGGTATGGTTAAGAGAAAACAAGGAAAGGAACGAAACGAAATTGGAATACACAAATCTTTCTCAAGCCCTGGAAACCTTCCGCAGCTACCAGCAAACTCTGGGCGCTTACAACCACGCCATGGGCGTTTTATATCTGGATGCTGCCACCGCAGCCCCCAGCGGCTCCTACGAAGGCCGGGGCAAGACCATGGAGGTGCTCAGCTCGGTCGTATATAATCTGACCGTCGGAGAGGAAAACGGAGTTCTCTTTGACTACCTGACTGACCGCCTGGAAGAACTGACCCCCTTGCAAAAGCGGGAGCTGGAGCAGGCCCGCAAGGAATATGACCGCATGAAGCGGATTCCCGCCCAGGAGTACGTTGACTATCAGGTACTTCTGAACGAAGCGGATGCCGTCTGGCACAAGGCAAAGAGCGAAAACGATTTTGCCTCCTTCTGCCCTGTTCTGGAAAAAATCGTAGATTACAACAGGAAATTTGCAGGCTACTATAATCCTGACCTTCCTGCTTATGATGCCCTGCTGAACGAATACGAAGAGGGCATGAACACTCAGATTCTGGACAAGTTCTTTGCCCAACTCCGCAAAACCATTGTGCCCCTGCTTGGGAAAATTCAGCGTGTCCCACAGATTGACGACCGTTTCCTGCACCGGCTCTATCCCATCCAGGAGCAGCGGGAATTCTCCGACTATCTGATGGAGGTAATGGGCCTGGATCGGGCCTATTGCAGCATTGGGGAAACCGAGCACCCCTTTACCACCAATTTTAACAACCGGGATGTACGCATCACCACCCACTATTTTGAAAACGATCTGGCCTCTTCCATGTATTCCGTCATCCACGAGGGAGGCCACGCCCTGTATGAACTGGGCGCGGATGACTGCTATAACTACACCGTCCTCTCCGGGGGCGTGTCCATGGGCATCCACGAAAGCCAGAGCCGGTTTTATGAGAATATCATCGGCAGATCCCAGGCCTTTATCCACGCCATTTTCCCCTATCTGCAGGAGCACTTCCCCAGCCAGCTGCAGGACGTGACGGAGGAAATGTTCTACCGCGGCGTCAATAAGGCCCAGCCCAGCCTCATCCGCACCGAGGCCGACGAGCTTACCTACTGTCTCCATGTCATGGTGCGCTACGAGATTGAAAAGCAGCTGATTGGCGGAACTCTGGAAGTGAAGGATGTGCCCGCCCTGTGGAATCGGCTGTACCGGGAATACCTGGGCATTTCCGTCCCCACCGACCGGGAGGGTTGCCTGCAGGATTCCCACTGGTCCGGCGGCAGCATCGGCTACTTTCCCAGCTATGCACTGGGCAGTGCCTACGGCGCACAGATGCTCCATGTAATGGAGCAGGATTTGGGAGATGTATTTGCCTATGTGGCCCAGGGGAACCTGCAGCCTGTAACCGACTGGCTGCGGGCCCACATCCACCGCTTTGCCAGCTATAAAAAGCCCGGCGCACTCTTCCGGGAGGTCTGCGGAGAATTTGACCCCAAATACTATACCGATTACCTGGAGCAGAAATTCAGCAAGCTGTACGGCGTATAAAGGACGTTTTTATGACTGAACTGACAAAAGCCGATGTTTTATCCCTGCTTCCCGACCGGGCAGAGGATGCCCACAAGGGCAGCTTTGGGAAAATTCTCCTGCTCTGCGGCAGTGTGGGGTTTACGGGTGCGGCCTATTTTGCCGCCATGGGTGCCCTGCGCTCCGGCGCGGGACTGGTATACCTGGGTGTTCCCAAGAGCATTTATGAAATTGAAGCCATCAAGCTCAACGAGCCGGTGGTATTTCCCCTGCCGGAAAAGGACGGAATGCTGAGCGCTGAAGCTCTGCCACAAATTCTTGCCCGGCTTTCCAAAATGGATGCCGTGCTCATTGGCCCCGGGCTTGGGATATCGGAGGATACCTTCTCCGTTGTGCAGGCCGTGCTCTCTTCCGCCCGTTGTCCCGTGGTAGTGGATGCCGATGGCATAACCCTGCTTTCCGGACATAAGGATATACTGCGCGGAAGGGGCGCGCCCACCATACTCACCCCACACGACGGGGAATTTGCCCGGCTCTTTAGCCCTGTAGGAAATGACCGGATGGCTTCCAGCCGGGAAGCCGCAAAGGAGACGGGCTCCATTGTGCTGCTAAAGGGCCACCGGACATGCATCACCGATGGCAGCCGGGACTACCGCAATCTCACAGGAAATCCCGGTATGGCGGTGGGCGGCAGCGGCGATGTGCTCTCCGGCATTCTCGTCTCCCTTTTGGGGCAGGGACTTGCGCCCATAGAGGCTGCCGCCTGTGCCGCCTGGCTTCACGGCGCAGCAGGCGACATAAGCGCCCAGTCCCTGGGGCAGTACGGAATGCTCCCCAGTGATCTGCTGGACACCCTTCCGCAGCTTCTCAAATAAGGCGGGATGTAATTGAAACGGCTTGCCGCAACACTGCTGTTCCTTTTTCTCCTTACCGGCTGCGCCGGCAGAGAAGAGGAAGCCCTTACCCTCCGGCAGCAAATTTTGCAAAGCGATTTTTGCAGCTTTCAGGCGGAAATCACCGCGGACTACGGCGATAGTCTTTCTGTCTTTACCCTGGACTGCCAGGGTGACCGGCAGGGAGACCTGACCTTTACCGTGGCTGCTCCGGAACCCATTCAGGGTATTTCCGGAACCGTTGCAGCCGGAAAGGGAAAGCTGACCTTTGATGACAAAGCCCTCGCCTTCCCCCTGCTGGCGGACGGCCTAGTCTCCCCGGTCAGCGCTCCCTGGCTATTTCTGCGGGCTCTGCGCAGCGGAAATCTGACAAGCAGCGGCCCGGAGGGCTCCCTGACCCGGCTGACCATCGACGACAGTTTTGAAGACGATCCCCTTCAAGCGGATGTCTGGCTGGAAAACGGGAAGCCTGTCCGGGCAGAGCTGTGCTGCCGTGGCACAAAAATACTGTCGATGGAACTCCAAGCATTCCGAACAGCCTCGAAACCGGGCGCATAGAATGGGTCGCGGCGGTGTTTTCGTTCCGAAAGATTTCCGCTCCCGTATAAAAAGGCACCTTCCGTGGGACAATAAGCATAGCCGCGTTACATAATGTTCGGTAGCGCAGCCACGGGCAAAGCCGCCCGTAAGAACTGTACGGAGTGTGAAGCAATATGGACAGCACAGTGAAACGCGGGGATATTTTCTATGCCGATTTGTCTCCGGTGGTAGGCAGCGAGCAGGGCGGAACCAGGCCGGTGCTCATCGTGCAGAACGATACCGGCAACCGGCACTCCCCAACGGTGATTGCCGCAGCCATCACCAGCCAGACGGGAAAAGCCAGACTGCCCACCCACATCAATATTGCCGGGGGAAGCGTTGGCCTATCCAAGGATTCGGTAATTCTTTTAGAGCAAATCCGAACCATTGACAAGCGCCGTCTGCGGGAGCACATGGGGCGGTTGGACGAAAAGCAAATGTCCATGGTGGACGATGCCATTGCCGTCAGCTTCGGTCTGCCGGAAAGCAGGGCCTAGCTTTTTT
Source organism: uncultured Oscillospiraceae bacterium (assembly GCA_934589065.1). Taxonomy (GTDB): domain Bacteria; phylum Bacillota; class Clostridia; order Oscillospirales; family Oscillospiraceae; genus Faecousia. The sequence goes on along the minus strand of CAKTNN010000005.1, from coordinate 41,049 downwards.
CGGTCGGAGCAGGTGCGGAAGAAAATCGGCACGTTTTCCTTTTCCGGCTTTTTATTATCCATTTTCAGCATAAAAAGTTCCTGGTCTTCCAATGTTCACAAATTTTTTCCTTTTAGCTCTTTACACCGCCGGATTCTTACGATATAATACTCGTATTATTCGTATTATTTTGAAAAGGAGCTGAAGACCATGACGGATCAGGATACTCTGACCTTCAATGTACCCGATGACAAGGAGAATATGCGGCTGATCCTGCGCAGTGTGTTCGATGCCCTGACCAAAAAGGGATACAATCCGGTCAATCAGATCGTAGGATACCTGCTGACGGAAGACCCCACCTACATCACAAACTATGGCAACGCCCGGAGCATGATTTGCAAAATCGACCGGGACGAGCTGATGCAGGCTCTGGTACGGGAGTACCTTTTTGACCACAATTAACCCCTTGTCCGATCAGGGGCTTTTGCCGCGGCAAAAGCCCCTTTGTTTTATGACCGCAGGCGCAAAGTCCGGCACAATGCAGCGCCGCAGAACGGTTTTGTACCCTCTGCCCCTTTCGTTTTCGACTTGACGTGCCCGTCCCCTTATGCTACAATTTAAGAAATATGATTCAGGAGGAAATATTCATGGCTGAAGAAAAAGCAGTTCTCATGTACAAGGGCCACCCGCTGATGCGCAAGGATAATCTTATCTACTACGGCTCCATGGCCGATGCCTATATCGTGATGCTCCAGGTTTTGGAAAGCAAAAAGGTGGGCGATACCGATATTGCTACCCGGGTTTCCGTCCAGCTCCAGCTCACCGACCCCGCCGCCAGAAGCCGGGACCGTGTGGTAAAGAAGAGTGAAAAGGACGGCCTGTATACCGCTCTGGATGTTGGCTGTGTCTGGCTGGAGCGTGCACTGGCAGGAAAATAAAGCCATCCGGCGGAGGAATTCCATGGGTTCTCTTAAGAAAGAAATATGCCTGATTCTGACGCTTGTGCTCCTGTTTACCGTTTTTCCTTTGGAAAGCCGCGCTTCCCAGGAAAACGGTATCGGGGGCATTGCTTTTGTCAATTACGATACCCTTCGCCTGCGGGAATTCCCCAATACCGCATCGGCTGAGCTTGCCAAGGCTCAGCGGGGCGAAGTGGTGCTCCTGCTGGAAAAGGAAGCCGGCGGCTGGTATAAGGTGCGCTACAACCTTCAAGAGGGCTATATGCTCAGCGGCTACCTGCGCATTGTGACAAAAGAGAATATCGAATTGGGCTATGGGCGGGTGATTCCCGAAAAGGCGGCTCTGCTCGCCTCCCCGGAGGAAACATCTCAGGCGCTCTGCACCCTTTCCCAAAATGACAAGTGCTACACCATTGGGGTAAACGAAGGCTACTATAAAGTGCTCTTTGGGGAAGACATCGGCTATATTCCCTCCTCCCAACTCAAGCTGCTGGAAATTCCATACGAAAATGCCGCCTCCAAAAACAGCCCCAAATTCTTTATTCAGGGTCAGTCCACCGGACTTCCCCCCAGCGCTCAGACGCTTTCCGGCGGGAAGCTTCTGAAAGAAAACGGGGAGCCCGTTACCGGAAAAGATATTCTGGAAGAGGCGGAAAAGTACCTTGGCATCCGCTATGTTCACGGCGGAGAAAGTCCCAAGGGATTTGACTGCTCGGGATTAACCTACTATGTTCTGCGGAACCTGGGTTACAGCGCTCCCCGTTCCGTTGCCGCCCAATACCGAATGGGGGAAAATGCGGAAAAAGAGCAGCTGCAGCCCGGTGACCTGGTGTTTTTTGCCACCCTGGGCGGCAAAACCGCAACCCATGTGGGCATCTACGCCGGAGAAGATACGTTTCTTCACGCCCCCAATTCCCGCTCCAAGGTTTCCTACGGTTCTCTGGAATCCGGTTACTGGCTGGAGCATTACATCGGCGCAAAAAGATTGACATAGATTTTATACCGTTATACAGAGAGCTCTACCGCTCTCTGTATTTTTTTGCGGATACGGGGAATACTTCTTAAAAAAGCATGGAGGGATGGCTATGGCAGAAAACAAGCGGGGGCGCAGCAGTTTTGTATTGCCCAATCCACCGGTAATCACCGCCTGGGCCAGTGTGGCAGGAAAAAAGGAATCCGAAGGCCCTCTGGGCCACACCTTTGATAAAACCAGTCAGGATACCTATTTCGGGCAAAAAAGCTGGGAGCTGGCGGAAAAGGCCATGCAGGAAACTGCCCTGCGGCTGCTGCTGGAAAAGGCGCATATTGAGCGCTCTGAACTGGATGTGGTATTTTCCGGTGATCTTCTCAACCAGTGCATCGGCTCTGCCTTTACCATGCGCAATACCGGCACGCCCCACATAGGGCTTTACGGTGCTTGCTCTACCATGGCAGAAAGTCTGCTCCTGGCCTCCCTTGCCGTGTCCGCAGGGGTTGCCGACCGGGCAGCCGCCATGACTTCCTCCCACTTCGCTTCCTCCGAGCGGCAGTACCGCTTTCCTCTGGGCTACGGCGGACAGCGAACCCCCACCGCCCAGTGGACGGTCACCGGCTCCGGTGCCGCCCTGGTATGCAGTCAGGGCAGCGGCCCCAGAATTACCGCCTGCACCATTGGCACGGTAACGGATCTTGGCATTCAGGATGCCAACAATATGGGTGCCGCCATGGCTCCGGCAGCCTTTGCCACCATCCGGCAGCACCTGCAGGATCTGAACCGGTCACCGGAATACTACGACCTCATCGTCACCGGTGACCTGGGACAGTACGGCAAAGAGCTGCTTTTGGAGATGGCCCGGCGGGAAGACCTTTCCCTGGGCGGGAAGATCGCAGACTGCGGCTGCATGGTCTTTGATAACACCAAGCAGGATGTCCATGCCGGGGGCTCCGGCTGCGGCTGCAGTGCCATTACCCTGTGCGGGCACCTGCTGGGAGAGCTGTCTGCAAGGAAGCGAAAGCGGATCCTCTTCTGCGGAACAGGGGCGCTGCTCTCCCCCACCTCTACCCAACAGGGGCTGCCCATTCCGGGGGTGTGTCACGCAGTGGCAATTGAAGGAGGTTTTTGACATGGAGTATCTAAAGGCCTTTCTGATTGGCGGCGCGCTGTGTCTTGTGGGGCAAATCCTGATTGATAAAACCGGGCTGACCCCTGCAAGAATTCTCGTGAGCTATGTGGTTGCCGGGGTCATTCTGGGTGCGGCGGGTCTTTACGGGCCCTTTGCCGAATTTGCAGGAGCAGGGGCAACCGTTCCTCTGACCGGCTTTGGAAATCTGCTTGCCAAAGGTGTGAAGGATGCCGTAGACGAAAAAGGCTTTTTGGGAATTTTTACCGGCGGGCTGAAAGCCACTGCCGGGGGCATCACCGCCGCGATATTCGCCGGTCTGCTTGCCGGCTTTCTGTTCCGCCCCAAGGATAAAGCGTGAAAATTGGGGCAAACTATCCGGGCGGGAGGATTTTTCCGCAATTACTTTTGGAGGAATACGCTATGAATAACAATCAGAACCGCAACCAGAATCAGAACAACCAGAGCAAAAATCAGAACAGTCAGAACAACCAGAATCAGAACCAGAACAATCAGAACCAGCGCTGACCGAAATTTCCCCGGAAGGATTTTTTCCTTCCGGGGAAAAACTATACTTCGGCAAAGGCACCGAGATGAAAAAAGTACAGCAAGCACTTTTTTACATCCGTTTCAAAAATCCGCTCCATAGCCTCTTTGTAGGTTTCCACCTGCAGCCGGTAGCGCCCCACGGCCTGAGGAAGCTGGCTTTCGGAAACCCGATCGGTTTTAAAATCCACGATGGTAATTCCGTCCGGCTCCACCAGTGCGCAATCTACAACGCCCTGAAGGAGCACCTGCTCCCCTTCCAGACCAGGGCCATACTTTTCTCCGTTATCCAAAACGGAGAACTTGAATTCCCGCAGCACGGAATTGCCCACACGCAGCCTCCATCCCACGTTGCTTTCAAAAAAGCGGGCGATGGCATCGCAGTCGATCATCTGCGCCTCCTGAGCCGTCAGGATCTCCTCGGATTTCATGCGGGCAATTTCCTCCCGGACCCCTCGCAGACTTCCGCAGGCCTCAAAGTGGAGGTACTGCATGGCCCGGTGCATGGCATTGCCGTAGGCCCTGCCGTCTTTTTTGTTTTCGCCAAAGGCAGGCTGACGCCAAAGGCGCCTGATTTCCTTTTCCTCCGGGGCATCCTGGGCAGCCTCCTGATCCTTTTCCCTGCCCTTTCGTCCGGTGGCGGTTTGCTTGGAGGGGGCGTGGGTTGCCGCTTCAAAGGGATACCGGTAGGCAAGCATTTTCCGGAGATATCCGGGCGCTCCCTCCGGCATGGCTGCCGTTTCCTGTTCCTTGGAGAAAACGGCGGAGGGCTGCTCCTCAGGAGCCTCTACAAAGCGGATTTTCCAAGGAGTATCGGATACCGTTCCCTCCAGCGTCACCCCGGTTAGGCCCCGCAGCTGCCCGGATTCCGTGCGCAGCAGCGCCGCCAAAAGGATCCACTGCCCGGGGCACTGGGCCTGGGCACACAGCATTTCCATTCCGCTCAAATTCATCCGCTGAGCAAGTCCTTTGATGGTGTCCCCGCACTTTTTGGAAGCGTAGGTCATAATAAGCCGGTCGCGGGCCCGGGTCATTGCCACATATAAAATCCGCATCTCCTCGCTGACGGCTTCCCGGGTCATCTTCCGGGCAATTGCCAGCCTGGCAAGGCTGGGGTAACGCACCCGATTCGTTTGATCCGCCACGTTGAGTCCCAACCCCATCTCCTGATCGCAGAGGATTTGCTGGTTCAGGCTCTTCCGGTTGAATTTCCGGGACAGTGCGCTTAAGAATACCACCGGAAACTCCAGGCCCTTGGACTTGTGGATGCTCATAATGGTCACCGCCCCGGTCTGGGCAGCGCCGGGGCGCAGAAGCCCGCGCTCCGCCTGGTCATCCAGGTATTCCAGAAACTGTTCCAGAGAACTAAGGTTTCCCTGTTCATACTCCACCGCCATTTGGAAGAAGGTGCGCAGATTCTCCTTGGCCCCGTTTCCCCCATCTCTTGCGGCATAGATTTCATCCAGGCCCGTCAGGAGAAAAATGTGCTCCAAAAGCTCCGTCAAGCTGCTCATCCTTGCCTTTGCCCGCAGGCCCTCCAAGGTTTTCAGAAATGCCCTTGCCTTCGGGTGGTCGCTTCTGATAATGGCATCGTAGATGCAGCCCTTTTTTCCGGTACTGCGAATCTGGGCCAGGTTTTCCGCCGTAAAGCCGAAGGCCGGACTTGCCAGAGCGCTGAGCAGGGGAATATCCTGCCGCGGATTGGCAACGGTCTGCAGAATCGCCCGAAGGGTGCAGATTTCCGGAGTGCGCAGCAGGTCCGCTCCTGCCCCGGTGGCACAGCGGATGCCTCTTTTTTCCAAAGCAATGCGAAAATCCTCTCCCACCGAGCCGGGCGAGCGCAGCAAAATAACGATATCGTCCTCCGTTACCCCCCGCGTTTTCTCCCCATCCCGGATGGGCGAACCTGCACGAAGCATTTCCGAGATACGGGCGGCGACAAAATCCGCCTCCTCCTGTCCGGAATCCTGACCGGTTTCCATAGCATAGAGCTCCACCGCCGTATCCGGCAATGGCTCATGGGGAATGCCCTCCCGAAGGGCTTCCTCCTGCCCATAGTACAGTCCGCCCACCTGAGGGGACATACAGTGGGCAAACACATGGTTTACTGCTTCCACGATCTCACCGCCGGAGCGGAAATTGTGGCTCAACAGCACCTTCCGCCCCTGACCGGGCTGCGCGATCTCGGCAGGGAGAAAGGTTTTGTATTTTTCCAGGAATATGCCGGGGTCTGCCAGTCGGAACTGATAGATGGATTGCTTCACATCCCCCACCAAAAAGCAATTCTGCCGCTCCATAGTCAGGCTTTCAAAAATGGCATCCTGCACCCCGTTGGAGTCCTGGTATTCGTCCACCATGACTTCCCGGAATCTGCGTCCAATCTCCTTTGCCGCTGCCGTGGGGCCGGTGCGCTCCGGGCCCACCAGCAAATCCAGAGTCTTGTGCTCCAGATCCCCAAAATCCAGCAAACGGCGCTTCTTCTTTTGCTCTGCATAAGCCAGGCTGAACTGCTTAACGAGACTCACCAACCCCCGCTGTGCCTGGGAAAGCTGCATAAGGTCTGCCAAAAGAGAGGCAGAATCCCGTCCAAAAACCTTCTGCTGCTTTTCCAGCTCCTTTTTGCAGGCCGCCCGCACCGCCTTGATTTCCTCTGTACGGCTGCTGTCCACGCCCTTGGTAGGGAACCGGAGGGTTCCAAAATTCACCTGGATCCGGGTGTGCACCTGGTCCCAGGTTCGGCTCTCCCGCAGATATTGGAGCTGGGCCAGGGTTTCTGCCAGGTTATCCGCCACCTTATCCATTCCGGCCTCCCCGGCTGTCTGGCAGCAGCGGGTCAGGGCCGCAATCTGCCCATCCAGCCAGAGCATAAGCTCCTCCATAAGGCTTTTTCCCCACTGGGTTTCCCCTGCGTCCTCAACTGCGGGCAGCGCCTGCTCCATGCAGCCATCCAGCCATTTGTCCGGGTCTGGGTGGCACTGGGCACTGGCATATACCTGAGTTATAAGTTCCGGCAGCGCCCGGTCACTGCGGCCCAGGCCCTGGGTATCCACAAAAGCCCGAAAATCCGGCTCTTCTCCCAGCTTCTCGTAGGCACTGTCCAAAATTTCCTGCAAAGCCTGATCCTGCAGCTGCAGGGAAATGCTTTCGTCTGCTACCCGAAAGTCCGCATCCAGATCCAGCCGGTAGGCATACTCCTTGAGAATATCGCTGCAAAATCCGTGCACCGTGGAAATCTTCGCCAGATAAAGCCGCTGGAGCTGCTTTTGCAGATGGCGATTTTCCGGGTCTGCGGCGATGTGCTCCGTCAGCTTGTTGGCAATTTTCGCCCGCAGCTCCGCCGCTGCCGCCTGGGTATAGGTAATGATCAGGAATTCATCCAGGTTTGCCGGATCTACGGGATCCATCAGGTAGCTCATCAGCCGGTCAACCAGGACCTTGGTCTTGCCGGAGCCTGCGGCTGCGCTGACCAGCAGCTTTCCGCCCCGGTTGCTTACCGCGCTGCGCTGGGCAGGGGTCAATGTTTCAGCCATGGGCTTTTTCCTCCTTTTCCACCAGCTCCCAGAATTCCTCCGCCTTCAGGCTTCGGAAATTCCGGCGCTGGGCCTTCTCCTCCGGATGGCATACGCTGCCGTATGGGCAAAAACGGCACACATCGAAGCTACTCCCCCGGCTATAGGGGTTTGGGGACACATTGCCGGAGGCAATATCCGTAACCAAATCGGCAAGCATACGAAATACATACCCTTCCAGCGCCCGGAACTGCTCGGCGGTTGCCAGTGCGCCGGTCAGCTCTCCGTTTTTATTCTGGCTGACCGGGAGCCGGATTCTGCTTTCTTCCGGCTCCATAGCCTCCAGTACACACGCGTCATGAAGGAACAGGCCGGAACGCATCCACTGTTTGCTTCGCTCCTTTTCCGTCTCCTCCGGCGTCAAAGGGCCGTCTGCGGAGAGATAGGGAACTCTCGCCGGGAAATACTCCACCCCGGCGCACCTTTGTTTTTCCCCAAACAAAGCCTGACCGCCCTGTTCCAGGGCAAACAGATACAGCAGCATCTGCAAGCCGACTCCCTGGGAAACATCGCAGTAATCAAAGCTTTTCTGTCCTGTTTTATAGTCCGTCACTCGCAGGAAGCTGCCGGGTTTTCCCTGCCAGATATCCACCCGATCCACGTATCCCCGGAGCTCAGCTTCCATTTTTTCATTGGGGATGGAAATGGCAGGCATTTTCCCGTCCTTACCGAAGGCGACTTCAAAGCCGCCGGGCTGGAATGCAGAGACATTCAGCTCCTTCCACAGTTCCTCCACGATCATATCCAGTTCCTGACCGTTCCGCCGGAACAGATATTGGCTTCGCTTGGAATCCACATCCCGGAAGCGCTCTTTTGCGTAGTCATCGGAAAAAGTTCTGGCAAGGGCCAGGGTTTTTTCCAGGCTGACCTGATGAAACCCTCCAAGCTCCATAACCGCCCGTCCGGTATTTTCCAGCACGGAATGGACATAGCTGCCAAACTCCGCCGGGTCAACCTCCGCTTCCTTCCGCTCCTTTGCCCGCAGACCATATTTCAGGAAATACAAAAGCCGGCACTCCGCCTGGGTATCCACCTGAGAAGCGGAAAGCTCCAGCTTTCTGCCGTAGAGCTTTTTCACCGTTCCAGGCTCCACCGCTCCCAGATCGTAGTCTGCCTGGTCGGCAGCCTGACGGTAATCGGCTTCCAGTCCCAGTTCCCGGGCCACATTCTCCTGCCGCCATCGAGCAAGCCATGCACCGGCCTCCCGGCTGTTTGCCCCGGCAAATTCCATGTTTTCCGATACGGGGGTGATTTTCCCCGCCATCTGCCCCAGCCGACGGAAGAGATAGGAGCTCTGCTCTCCGCTGCAATAGACGCTTACCGATTGGGACGCCCCGCAGAACACCCCATAGATTTCCGCAAACTCCTCCTGGATGCCCTCCATTGCTCCGCCGGTCAAAGGGACGCCCAGCTTTCGCAGGGCAACCCGCTCCTGGTCTGTCAGAACTCCCTTTGCCCCGGAATAGCCGGGAAGGCAGCCCTCCTGAGCTCCCAAAAGCAGCAAGTGCTTGCATTCATGACACCGCAAAGCGGTTACAGGCCCTACCTGCACTGCATCCAATACCGGGGGAATGGTGCCCACATCGTACTGGCTCAGCAGCAGACGGAACAGCCGGAGAAAATGCTCCGGCTCCCAGTGGGTTTGCCCCAGGACATCGTGCATCTGCTCCAGGGCAGACAGCAGTATCTCCCACAGCTGATTGAGAATCTGGGCGCTGCGATTATCCCCTTGGGCATCCAGCGCGGCTGCCAGCTCTTCCAGCCGCTGCTCCAGACGGATATCCTGCAAGAAAGCATACACCGCCAATACCTGCTCCTGCAAGTTTTCGGCATTCTGAAAGCCCAGGCTCAACGTTTTCAGGGGCTCCATGGCAGTTTGCCGCAGGGTATTCAGCTTTTCCAGTCTGGCGCGGCTATCCTCGTCCCAAGCACCGGAAAGGCCATCTGGGTGGCTTTTCCAGGGCTCCAGCCAGGCTTTCCCCCGGATGCGCCAGATAATGGCATAGTTTTCCACGCCGTCGCATTCGTCCGCCGTCAAAGGGGACATACTGGAGCGAAGATACCGCAGCACGTTCCGCTGCTCCAAGCCGGATACCACCGCGTCCAGAGCGGACAGAACCGTGGCAATCACGCTTTTGGTCAGGATTTCCTCGGTGCCCGCCTGGTAAAAGGGAATGCCCATCCGCTTGAAAATAAGCCCAACCAGTCCCTCGTAGGCTGCCGTATCCGTCACCACCAGGGAGATATCCCGGTACCGGCAGCCGCCATGCACCAGCTCCTGTATTTTGGCGGCTGCCGCCATGGTTTCCTGCCAGGCAGAATCCGCCGTGTACGCACATATTTTCCCACCGGATAGGTCAGGAATAGCCCCCTGGAACAGGCTCTCCCCCATGGAAGCCAGGTCATCCTGCGGGTTTGGGAGCACCTCCAGGCATACCTCCACCCCCCGGCACTTTGCCATGCGCAGAAATTCCGCTGCCGTTGCCCCCGCCTTTTCAAAGGCCAGGCGTTTGGAATCCGCGCAGTCGCAATTCAGGGCTACGGTAACCTGCGGGCTGAACTGGATCAGGTGTTCCAGAATTGCCATATTCTGCCGGGTAAAATCCGGGAATCCGTCTATGTAAAATACGTGGTTTTCTCCGTAATCGCAGTCCTCCAACTGCTCCAGGAGCCATGTCATCCGGTCTCTCGGGTCTCGCCTGCCCTGGGCACAGAGGCTATCATAGCCCTCCATCAAAAGAGCCAGCTCTTCCAGCTTCTGGGCAAACGCTCCCTGGGAAGCCAGGGCCGCCTGCTTTAAGTCCTCCGGAGTGATGCAGCAGCGCTTGAATTCATCCACCGCATCCACAAGCTCTTTTAGAAATTCCGGCTTGCTTTCCAGGGCCGCATAAGCTTTCAGACGACTGGACAGCTGCCGTGCCGCCGCCGCCATGGCAACCACCCGTCCGCCGTCATCCAGGCACTCCCGGCTGGCCTTGCCCAATTCATCCGATACGCTCCGGCACAGCCGGGTAAAGGAAAGCACCTCCGCATAGCGGCTGGCGGTATCTCCGGCACAGGCGCACAGCGCCCGCTCCGCCTCATGGCTGATGAGTTCCGGCACAATCAGTACCCGCCCCGGCTTTCTCTGCCGGACATCCTGTGCAATCCGGCGCAGCACCTCCCGGCGCAGCACCTTCCAGTCCTTTCCCAACAGCAAATGAAGCATACTAACATCCTTTCTTCTCAGGGCCTAGTTCCCTTTCCATTTTTGTTCCAGCTGCCCCAGCTTTTCCAGGAAGAAAAAGCGGATGCCCTTCTTTTCCGTCAGGCTGTCCGTTAAAGAAGCAGAAACGTCTTCCGCTTCCCCATAACAGAGCTTTGGGAACAGAACGCCCCACCAGTTGTGCCCCTGACCTTCTCCAATGGTAATGCGCAGGGTTTGGTAAATCCCCGCCGGAAGGCTCAACCCCTGGGTTTCCCGCCGGGAAAACGCCTCCTTTTGCAGTGTCACAGCCGCGGAATCTTCACATCCGTTTTCCCGGAGAATATTTTGGGCAATTTCCCGAATTTCCGGCAAACGCGCCTCCAGGTTTTCCAAAACCTGCTCCGAGGAAGTACCGCAGGATTCCAGTTTCTCCAGTATCCCGTTGCGCACCTGAAGCTTCAGCGCCTGATCCTCCCGGGAATCCGAATTGGCAACCACGTGGATCCGTACCCACTGGTCAGACAAGACCTGGCGATCCGCCAAAACCGTTCCGGCATAGAAGCAGCCCCATGCCAACGCGCACACCAGGAGAAAATGAAACAGCTTTTTCATGTAAAACACCGTCCAGACAGGGATTGGGCAAAAAGTGCCCGATACCCCTCAGTCTGGACGGATCATTGGAAAATTATACAGCTTTTGCCAGATAAACCTGGGGATAGTTCTCTTTAAGCATATTGCACACCACGGCTGCCATTTCAAAATCCGGCATGATTGCAAACACCGCGCTGCCGGAGCCGGTCATCTGCTGGCACAGCGCCCCGTAGGTATTGCACACGGATTTGATATAGTTCAGTTCCAGATGATCCTGGGTAACCACAGGGTCAAACACATTGTAAACATTTTCGGCAATCTTCTCCAGGTCCCCGGTAAGCAGCGCTGTTTCCATCGCCTGATTATCCGGGTGGTGAGCAATGGCAACGGTATCCAGCTTCCGGTAAAGTTCCGGGGTGGATACGGAGAACTCCGGCTTGCACACAACAAACACACACTCCGGAAGGTCCGGCAGCTTTTGCAGCCGCTCTCCCCTTCCCTCTACCATTGCCGTGCCTCCCAGCACGCAAAACGGAACGTCGCTGCCCACCTGAGCCCCCAGCTCCGCCAGGGCAAGGATGGACAAAGGGGAATCAAAGTGCCGATTCAGTGCCCGCAGCACCGCGGCTGCATCGGCGCTTCCGCCACCCAGGCCTGCGCCGGAGGGAATGCGCTTGGTAATGCGAATGGCAATTCCGTCCGGATCGATTTTCAGGCTGTCGCAAAAAATCTTTGCCGCCTTCCAGGCAAGGTTGGTTTCGTCCTGGGGCAAATCCTCCCGGCTGCAGGAAAGCGTCCAGGGTTTCCCCGTACCCACATCAATTTCCACGTCATCCCGAATGGAGATGGTCTGCATAACGCTTTTCAAATCGTGGTAGCCGTCTTCCCGCTTACCCAATACATCCAGAGTAAGGTTTACCTTTGCAAAGGCACCTTCGTAAAGAGTCGTCATAACTATGCTCCTTTTTGTTCTTTTTCCGTATTATACCGGATTTCAGGAAAAAAAGCAATCCACCCGGCATAGATTTCCCAAAGCAGGGGCATACTTCCCATATCCTAAAAATAAGGAGGAAGCAGCATGGATATGGTTGCCCTGATTTTGTCCGTCATCGGCTGCATCAACTGGGGACTTGTGGGACTTTTCCGCTTTGACCTGGTTGCCTGGCTCTTTGGCGGCTCTGCCAGCATAATCAGCCGGATTGTTTACACACTGGTGGGCCTGGCTGGGCTGTGGTGCATTACGTTTTTCTTCCGAAAAGCAGCATTTCGGGATGCAGAGTAAGGAAACGCCGGTTCCCAAAGGCGGGAACCGGCGCTTGTTATTTTCTATTATCAGAACTTGCAGCGGACGACGCAGGAAACCTCCTGGTCGCCGTACTTTGCGGTAATCTTGGCAACGCCCCGACCCATGGCGGTTACAACGCCGTTGTTCACGTTGGCAATGGCGGAGTTGCTGGTTCTCCAGGTAACCTCCTCCGGAGTCAGGTCGCAATCCAGCTGCAATGTAAAGGACACGCCCAGTCTGCCGAAGGTGATATCGGAACGCTTCAGTTTCAGAGTCTTATCCGAGCCGGAAGTTGCTTCCGTTGCTTCCTCAGTAGCTTCCCCGGTGGCTTCCGTTGCTTCCGTAGAAGGCTCGGTTTCAATGGCAACCGTAACCGGGCACTTGACTTCCTGGCTGCCGCAGGTAATAACCACATTGGTGGTACCGTCAGCCACGGCGGTAAGGGTTCCGTCCGCGCTTACCGTAACCACGGCTTCGTTTTCGGAAGCGTAGGTAATTTCATCCGTTGTATCCTCAGGGGTGACCTTAACGTTCAGCCGCCACATTTCTCCGGCTGCGGTCAGGGTCTCTACATTGGGTGCAAACAGGCTGGTGCAGGGAACGGTGGGCGCCTCGGTGGTTTCTTCCTCCGTAGGCACGGTATCCACAGTCTCCGCAATCACGGTCGGCGTGGTGGTTTCTGCGCTGCCGCTGTCCTTCTTGGGCAGCAGGAACTTTACCACCAGCACGCCGGTTGCCAGCAGCACCAGGGCAATAAACAGCACCAGCACCACCACCAGCGCGGTATTGGGCCGCCGGGGCTCCTCCCCGCCGGGCTGACCGCCATAGTAGGCCGTATCATCCTCTTCGGTATCCGTCTGCACGGCACGACCGCCGTTTGCTTCGTCAAAGTCAAAAATCCGGCGTCCACCCTGAGGTGCGCCTCCTGCTCTCTTTACAGGCTCCGCAGCAGTCCCTTCCCCCAGGTCAAATTCACCCACATTTGCATCGTCCTCCATCTGAGGGGCTACCCCCTTGGGTGACCAGCCGCAAATCGGGCAGCAGGCGGCAGTATCCTGGAACGCAGTTCCGCAAACTTCACAAGTGATCCTGTTCATGGAAAATCCTCCTTGCCATGGATGATTCATCTTTTTGAGCCACCCACAGATATATTCTCTCTATTATTGTCGAATTATAACACCTTTCTTTGCAGAATACAAGGGGAAACCGTGAAAAATCACTGTGGAAAATTTCGCCCGGGCTTTTCAAATTTTCCTTTTCCCCCAAAAAGAGGCACGCCCTTCCCCGGAAACAGACCGGGCGGCCTTCAATTTTTCGTCGAAAAACAGCTTTTTGGAGTTTCTCATAATAAAAGTGTTGATTTTTTGGGCATTTTATTTTATGATATGTGGGTCAAGGAGGCGATTAAAATGTCCGAAGAAGCATTGGTTTCTCCTCTGCTGGATGGGTTTGTCCTTGGCTCACCCATGTCCGAGCGTCCGGGCGTCAGCTGTCACCCGGCAATGAAGGAGAATTCTGATCAAAAATATATCGTCAAGATCCTGTCCATGCCCGCATCCCAGGTTCAGCTGGATGCGCTTCTGGTAACAGGTGCATATAGCGACCCCGCCGCAGCACTGGACTATTTCCGCCAGCAGGCAGACGACACCGCTGCCGAGGCTGCGTTCCTCAAGAGTATGGCAAAGCTGGAGGGCTTTGTCAGCTATGAGGACTGGCAGGTTGCTCCCATGAAAACCGGTCGGCTAGGCTACCAGGTGTATCTGGTGAGCAAATACGGCAGGACTCTGGAAAAGGCCATCCGCCGCACTTCCATTACCCACCTGCAGGCCGTAAACCTGGCCCTGGATATGTGTGCCGCCCTTTCCCTGTGCCGCCGGGCCGGATACCTGTACATCGATCTCAAACCCTCTAACATTATGGTAGAGAACGGAACCCACTTTAAAATCGCAGACCTGGGCTTTGTTTCCATGAAGTACCTGGCCTATAGCTCCATGCCGGAACGGTTTATCAGCGAATATACCGCCCCGGAAGTGAAGGATCCCATGTCCAGCCTGAACACCACTCTGGACACCTATGCCCTGGGCATGATTCTCTACCGTCTGTTTAACAATGGCGTCCTGCCGGTTTTGCCGGAGGATCCTGCCAAGCCTCTGCCCGCCCCCGCTATGGCAGACGAGGAAATGGCAAAGATCATCCTGAAGGCCTGCGCCCCCAAGGTGGAAGACCGCTGGCCCTCTCCCACGGAATTCGGTCAGGCAGTGGTTGCCTATATGCAAACCGCTTCTGTCAACGATACCCCCTTGTCTGAGCCCGCTCCCGCAGCAGCTCCGACGGTTTCTCAAGAGCCTGCAGAGCCCACCGTCTCGGAGCCCGCACCGGAAGCGGCTGCACCCGAGGTACTCCCGGAGGAGCCCGCAGCAGCCCCGGAGCCTGTGGATATTCCCGTAGAGATTCCCGTGGCGGCTCAGCCCGCTGCCGTGGATTCCACCATCCGTATGGAGATTCCTCAGCCGTCGGCAAATGTGAATCAGGAGGAGGCCGTGCTCTCCCAGTCCACCATGCGCTTCACCCCCGGCGGAGTTGCGGTGGCACCGGAACCCGCCGAAACCCATCAAGAGGACGCCGATGTTCTGTTCCCCGTGGTGCCGCCCCAGGCAGAGGAATCCGTATTTGATCTGGACAGCGAGCTTAGTGAGGTCAACGATATTCTAAAGCCCCGCCAGAAGTATCCCACCATGACGCCCCGGCCTGTAAAGAAGCCCGTCATGGAAAACGTTCAGCCTGTGGACATCACCAAGAACCGCCACAGCAAAGCCCCCCTGGTGATTCTCATCATCCTGGTACTGGCCTGTGCCGTGGGTTTCTTCTCCTACTGGTTCTACAACAATTTCTACCTGCAAAACGTGGATGGCATTACCATCACCGGCACACAGAACGAGATGACTGTCCAGGTAAATACCCAGGTAGCCGACAGCCTGCTCACCGTCCACTGCACCGATGTTTACGGCAACAGCAAAACCAGCAGTGTGGTCAACGGTCAGGCAAGCTTTACCGAGCTCTCCCCCAACTCTCTGTACAATATTCTGGTAACCGTTGACGGACTTCATAAGCTCACCGGTCAGGTTTCCGATGTGTTTACCACCGAGGGCCAGACCGAGATCGTCAGCTTTACCGCCGTATCCGGTCAGGAAGAGGGCTATGTGCTGCTGAACCTGACGGTAAACGGTCACGAGCCCGCCGAGTGGGTTATTTCCGCCACCTGCGAAGGGGAAGACAACATCATTCAGAACTTCACCGGTCATACCGTAACTTTGAAGGGTCTGACCGTTGGCAAGGAATACACCTTCCGCCTGACCACCTCCGATGGGGCCAATCTGGGCGGTCAGACCAGCGTAAAATTCAAGGTCGTCAGCCTGATCACCGCCAGCAACCTGGAGGTCATCTCCCGTCTGGGCGGAGATCTCACCGTTGGCTGGGAGGGCCCTGCAAATACCACCGTAGAAAGCTGGACGGTTCGCTGCTATGCCGATGGCTACGATGAAACCCAAACGGTTACCGGAACCATCGCCACCTTTAAGAAGACCACCAACGACAAGGCCTATACCATTGAGGTTACGCCCTCCGGTATGACCGAGCCCACCCGGCTGACCATCTCCGCTAACCCCATTACCATCGCCTCCTTCGATATTCAGGAATCCGATGAGGGTACTCTGGATGTAAGCTGGACTTACGAGGGCCAGGCCCCCGCAGACGGCTGGCTTCTGATGTACTCCATGAATGATTCCGATACCTCCAGCGTGATCAAGTGCAGCGAGGCCAAGTGCTCCATTTCCCCCAGAATTCCCGACACCACCTATCACCTAACGGTGCAGGTGGGGGATGACACCTCCATTTTCAACGGAAGCCAAAGCTACACCACCAAGGCAGCAGGGGCCTTCTCCACCCAGGGTCTATCCGCCGATAAGATTCAGTCCCGGCTTTTGAAGACGCCTAACCAGGCCAATTGGCTGGCAGACGACCTGAGCGAAGAGGACTACACCACCACCTTCCAGTCCGGAGACAAGATGTCTATGGTTCTGGAATCCACCATTAAGTTCTATGTAGACCACGAGGACATCAAGGTCATGTACGTCTACCGGGATCAGAATGGCGAACCCATCCCCACCCTGGTTTCCGAGGAAACCATTGACTGGTACGATCTGTTCTTCGACGGTGACTACAAGCTGGGCGAACTGGATTTGCCCAAAGCCCCCACAGAATCCGGCGACTACACCATAACCGTCTACTTTAACGGCTCCCCTGTCGCCACGAACAGCTTTACCATTTCGTAACTACCAAGTGAAAATGGGCTGTTTCCGAGTAGATAGCACTTAAATAAGACAACTGTCATTTCGAGTTGGCGTCCACACTGGCGTTGGAATCCCCCAGATCTTTGAAAGGAGCTATTCTCGTTCCGATTACGGAATGCGATTGAGTAGGTGGAAAGTTTCCTGGTCAATCACTCATATCGCTGTATTCCCTTCAGTACACGGCGGTTCAATCAAAAATCCAGCAAAAATCCCAGGCAGTCACCATTGACCGCCTGGGATTTTGTTTTTAGGTTTTCTCTATCAAAGGGGACTGCGTTTCCTTCGGTCACCACACCGATCTGAAAACCGGTTCGCAATGACAGCAGTCACTCGGGCCCGCAAAGATTTTTGCAGCAACCCCTTTGGGTTTCTTAGTGGGCAAACTGGCTTTCGTACAGCTTGGCGTAGAAGCCGCCCTTTTGCAGGAGGGTCTGATGGTTGCCCTGCTCAATGATGTGCCCGTCCTTCATAACGAGGATCACATCCGCCTCCCGAATGGTGGACAGGCGGTGGGCCACAATAAAGGTGGTGCGGCCCTGCATCATAGTATCGAAGGCCTTTTGGATGCGGATTTCCGTCCGGGTATCGATGGAGGAGGTTGCCTCATCCAGGAAGAGCATGGGCGGCAGGCAAAGCATCACCCGGGCAATGCACAATAGCTGCTTCTGGCCCTGGGACAGCGAGCCGCCGGATTCTCCGATCTGGGTATCGTAGCCCTGGGGCAAGCGCTTAATAAAGCTGTGGGCGTGGGCCTGCCTGGCAGCCGTCACAATCTCTTCCATGGTGGCATCCGGCTTTCCCATGGCGATGTTGTCCCGGATGGTTCCGGCCTTCAGCCAGGTATCCTGGAGTACCATGCCCACACTGTGCCGCAAATCCTTCCGGGTCATATCCAGGGTATTTACCCCATCCAGGCAAATACTGCCGCCCTGGGGGTCGTAGAAGCGCATCAGCAGGTTAATAAAGGTGGTCTTGCCGCAGCCTGTGGGGCCCACAATGGCAATCCGCTGTCCCGGCTCTACCGAAAGATTGAAGTCGTCAATCAGGGGTCTGTCCGGAGTATAAGAGAACTTAAGATTCCGGATTTTCACTTTGCCCTGAACCTCCTGGGGCTTTACGGGATGCTCAGGCTCCGGGGTGCGGGCGGGGGCCTCGATAAGATCCAGTACCCGCCCGGCACAGGCCAGGGCATTTTGCAGCTCCGTTACCACGCCGGAAATCTCATTAAAGGGCTTGGTGTACTGGTTGGCATAGTTCAGCAGGATGGTCAGGCTGCCCACGGTAATGCCCCCTGCCAGGCAGAACAGCGCGCCGGTCAGGGCCACCAGAGCATACACCACACTATTTACAAATCGGGTGCAGGGGTTCGTCAGCGAGGAGAAGAACACCGCCTGGAGGGATGCCTTATCCAGCCGCTCGTTGACCTCGTCAAACTGGTCAAGGGAGGCCTTCTCGTGCCCAAAAGCCCGAACCACCTTGATCTGGCCTACGGCCTCGTCCATCAGGCCCGTCAGTTCTCCCCGGGTCGCACTTTGCAGCGTAAACATGGAGTAGGTTCGCTTGGCAATAAAGCCCGCCACCACCAGGGAAAGGGGCGTTACCAGAATAACCACCAGCGCAATAATGGGATGGATGGTCAGCATGATAATCAGCGTTCCCAAAATGGTCATAATCCCCGTAAAGAACTGGGTAAAGCCCATTAGAAGGCCGTCTGCAAAGGTATCCACATCCGTAATGACCCGGCTGACCAGGTCACCCTGGGAGTGGCTGTCCAGATAGCTCAGGGGCAGCACCTGAATATGTTCAAAGGCCTCGTTGCGGATATCCCGGGTCACCTGGAAGGTAATGCGGTTGTTGATTTCCCGCATTCCCCACTGCACCAGGCCCGCCGCTGCCGCGCACAGGACAACCTGGGTAAGGAGACTCCCCATCCGGGCAAAGTCCACCTGCCCTGCATCCACAATGCAGTCGATAGCCCGACCGATAAGCACGGGAATATACAAAGACATTACCACGGAAACGGCAGCGCTGAGCAATGACAGCACAATGCCGGGGGTATAGGGTTTTATTCTGTGAAGAACCTTTTGAAGGGTACTCCTCTGCTTGCCGTCAGCCATTGTCTGTCACCTCCCTGGGGAACTGGGAATAGTAGATTTCCTGATAAACCGGGCAGCTCTCCAGCAGCTCCTCGTGGGTTCCTCTGCCCACGATACAGCCGTCATCCAGCACCAGAATTTCATCTGCGAACCGCACGGAAGCCGCCCGCTGGGACACAATAAACGTGGTAGGGGCTTGCTCCATGGCCCGGATTGCCATGCGGAGCTTGGCATCCGTAGCATAATCCAAGGCCGAAGCGCTGTCGTCCAGAATCAGGATCCTGGGCTTGCGTACCAGGGCTCTGGCAATGGTCAGACGCTGACGCTGACCGCCGGAGAAATTCATGCCACCCTGCTCCACCGGCTCTTCCAGCTGCAGAGACTTTCCTTTGACTACTTCCTCTGCCTGGGCAACCCGAAGGGCCTGCCACAGGTCATCCTCCGATGCATTGGGGTTACCCCACAGCAGATTCTCCCGGATGGTTCCCCGGAACAAGACCGCCTTCTGGGGCACAACACCGATTTCCCGGCGGAGCACCTCCGTGGCGTATTCCTTTACGTCCACTCCGTCCACCAGAACCTGGCCCTGGGCTGCATCATAGAGTCTTGGAATCAAATTGACCAGGGTGGTCTTGCCGGAGCCGGTGCCGCCAATAATGCCAACGGTCTGGCCCGGCTCTGCCCGGAAGCTGATATCCGTTAAGGCGGGCTCGCCCGCGCCGGCATACTGGGCGCAGACATTCTGAAATTCCACAGTGCCCCGGAGGGTCTGCTCCTGAATCGCACCCTCTGGCTGATCGTTTTTCACATCCAACACCGCACCGATCCGGTCGGCACAGGCAACGGCCTTGGTCATGTTGATGATCAGGTCAGCCATCTTAATCAGCTCTACCAAAATCTGAGACATATAGTTATACAGCGCAATTACCAGGCCCTGGGTCAGCACGCCGCCATCTACCTTTACGGCGCCCACCTTAACAAGGATTACGATTGCCAGGTTGATCACCACATAGGTTACCGGGTTCATCAGGGAAGACATTCTCCCCGCCAGCAGCTGCCGCCGGGTGAGCTCCTGGGTTTTCTCCCGGAAGCCCTCCACTTCGCTTTCTTCCTTGCAGAAGGCCCGCAGCACCCGCACGCCGGTAAGATTCTGCCGGGTGGCGGAGGTCACCTGATCCAGCCCCGCCTGAACCTGCTTATATTTGGGCATGGTGATGAGCATAATGCCAAAGACAATCACGCACAGCACCGGAATGACCCCCACAAATACCAACGCCGCCTGGGCATCGATGGTAAAGGCCATAATCATAGCGCCGAACACCACAAAGGGCGACCGCAGCAGCAGCCGAAGGCACAGGTTTACACCACTCTGCACCTGGTTGACATCCGAGGTCATCCGGGTAATGAGTGTGGACGTACCGATGGTATCGATCTGGGCATAGCTCAGGCCCAATACGTGCTCCAGCAGGGCATGGCGCAATCTGGTGCAGAAGCCCACCGCCGCCCTGGCTGCAAAATACTGGGCCGTAACGGAGCAAGCCAGCCCCACCAGGCCCAGACCGATCATAACCATGCACATACGGACAATATAGGGGCGATTTGCCATGCCGATGCCCTGATCCACAATGCTGGCAACCACCAGGGGCACAAGCAGCTCCAGGGTTGCTTCCAGAAGCTTAAATAGCGGGCCCAGAATGCACTGCTTTTCGTAGCCCCGCATATACTTCATGATTTTTTTCAAACCCTTCACCTCTTCTGTGATTCTTGGGGCTATTATAGCACTTTTTCCTTATTTTTCAAGACGAACTCACACTTTTCCCCAGCGGTTCTTTCTTCTGTCCAGGGCAGATATCAGCGCTCTGCGCTGCCTTTCCGAAGCGGTGTGCCCAAAGCTTAAACGCACCGTTCCCCTTTCAATGGTTCCGGCACTCTCGTGGGCCAGGGGCGCACAGTGGAGCCCTGCCCGGACGGCAATGCCCTGTTTTCCCAAATACTGTGCCAGGCTCTCGCAGTCCTCCCGAGCCTGGAAGGATACCGTAGCAGCCTGGTGAGGCCCGGAAAACACCTGCAAGCCCATATCCTTTAGCTCCTCGGCGCAACGCTTTGCCTGCCGGTGCTCTCGGTTAAAAATATTCCGGATTCCCTCCCGTTCCAGGATTTTCAGCCCAGCCCCCAGCCCGGCGGCACCGGGGACATTCATGGTTCCGGCCTCCAAGCGCTCCGGCAGATCCTGGGGCATTTCCCTTGCCCGGGACTGGCTGCCGGTTCCGCCGAAAAGCAGCGGCTCTCCGGGTTCGGCGCATAACAGCAAGCCCGTTCCCTGGGGGCCCAAGAGCCCCTTGTGTCCCGGCATAGCTATGAACGATGCGCCCCACCCGGTCAAGTCCACCGGCAGAGCGCCTGCACTCTGTGCCGCATCCACAATAAAGGGCACTCCCGCCCGGCGGCACAGCGCCGCCATCTCCTCCACCGGCAGGATATAGCCGAATACATTGGATACATGGGTAAATACCGCCGCATCCACCCCCCGGTTCAGTTCCCGCCGAAACTCCTCCAGCAGAGTTTCCCAGGAAAAAAGTTTTCTGCCCGCAATGCGGATATCCGCGTGCCTTGCATAGAGGGGGCGGGTTACGGCATTGTGTTCAAAGCCTGAAATCAATACCCTTGCCCCCGGCTTCACCAGGCTATGGATGGCGATATTCAGGCCGTGGGTACAGTTGGAGGTGAGCACCACCTGCTCCGGTTGGCAGTGAAACAGCCGCCCGGCGCTTTCCCGGCAGTCGAACACCAGCCTGGAGGCCTCCATGGCAGCCCCATAGCCTCCTCTTCCGGGATTGGCCCCCTGCTCCAGCGCCCGGCTTACCGCCTGGATGACCTCCGGCGGCTTCGGGAAGGAGGTCGCCCCGTTGTCCAGATAGATCATAGCGCCAATTCCTCCGCCCGTCCGTCCCGACCATAAGCGTACACCTTTCGCCAGGAAATGCCATCCTGACGCAGGGCATCCAGGCTTTTGTAAATGTTCATTGTGCGCAGCCGCAGGCCATAGCCGCAGCCCTGCTCCTCCATCCACTTTGGTGTGCGCATCACGTCGCAGGGGATTCCCCGGCGATGCAGGCTCCGCTCACCCCTTTGGGCATAGGTCACCGAGCGGAAGGTGATCAAATATTGATTCATACAGCAAAACCTCCCGGGCACATTCTATGCCCGGGAGGCGGATTTTGCCATTTTTCAGCATCCTGTCTTTTCTACCAGCAAGCAGACGGCATGGCAGGCCATGCCCTTCCCCTCGCCGGTAAAGCCCAGGTGCTCTTCCGTGGTTGCCTTAACGTTTACCCGATTGGCTGCAATGCCCAATTCTGCGGCAATGTTCTCCTGCATAAGACCAATGTAGGGGCGCAGCTTGGGCATTTGGGCAATCATGGTTACATCGATATTGCCCACCTGGTAGCCTGCCTGCTGAATCTTCTCTCCCACACAGCGCAGCAGTTTCCGGGAGTCAGCCCCTTTGTAGCGCATATCCGTATCCGGAAAATGCAAACCGATATCCCCCAGACCGGCAGCGCCCAGGAGGGCATCCATCACCGCGTGGAGCAGTACGTCCGCATCACTGTGCCCGTCCAGGCCCAGTTCAAAGGGAATTTCCACGCCCCCAAGGATCAGCTTCCGTCCCGGAACCAGGGCGTGCACATCGTATCCGTGTCCGATTCTCATTGCAGTTCCTCCAAAAGCATTTCCGCAATTTTTAAATCCATGGGAGTAGTCACCTTTAGGTTCCGCTCCTCCCCCTCCACCAGGCGGATCTTCATACCCAGGCGTTCTACGGCAGAGCAGTCATCCGTCACCGCTGCACCGTCCTTTTCCGCCTTTTCCAGGGCTCCCCGGAGCAAATCCAGGTCGAATACCTGGGGGGTCTGTACCGCCCGCAGGGTTTCCCGATCCGGGGTGGAGGCAATAAAGCCCCCTTCATACACCTTGATGGTATCCTTTACCGGAATTGCAGGGGCTGCGCCGCCATAGGTGTGGGCCGCCCGCACCGTTCGGTCGATTACCGCCTGGGAAATCAGAGGCCGGGCACCATCGTGGACGGCAGCCAGCTCCATTTTTTCCGAGAAGGCGGAAAGCCCCAGCTTTACGGACTCCTGGCGGCTGCTGCCCCCTCGAACCACAGCCCGTACCTTGGTAAATGCGGTACACAGCTGGGTAATGGGCAGGATCAAATCCTCTCTCGTAACAATAACGATTTCCTTGATTGCATCACAGTCCTGGAAGGCCCGGACCGTCCTGCAGATCATAGGCTCCCCGCCCAGAGGGGCCATCACCTTGTCGATCCCCCCCATTCGGGAGGCAGACCCGGCAGCGACAATTACCGCACCGCATTTTTTCAGCGGCAGCACTTTCCGGGCCCCCATTGCCACTTCCATCAGAATCATCCCTACAGCTCCTTCACCAATTTCTTATAGTATTCGCCCCGAACCATAAAGTTTTTAAACTGATCGAAAGCTGCACTGGCAGGGCTCATAAGCACCACGTCCCCTTCCCGGGCAGCTTTCGCCGCGGCATACACCGCCGCAGTAAAATCGGCACAGTCCTCAATTTCCGGGAATCCGGGCTTATACTCCGGAGAATCCTCTACAGCCTTACGGATTTTGGGCCCGGTCGCCCCGCCCAGAAACAGCTTCTTAACATGGGCGCAGATTTCCGGCCCCAATACATCGTAGGGGATGTGCTTATCGTACCCACCGGCAATGAGGATCACCTTTTCCGGGAAGCTCCGGAGACCCGCAATGGTGCGGCTGGGAGAAGAGGCGATGGAATCATTGTAAAAACGAACGCCATCCTTCACCCGCACCAGCTCAATCCGGTGCTCCACCCCGCCAAAGGTTCTGGCAACCTGACGAACAGCGTCATCCGTTGCCAGCCCTTCCACCAGGGCGATGGCAGCCATGTAGTTTTCAATATTGTGCGTACCGGGAATCAGGATTTCCTTGCTCTCCAGGAGTTTTTCTCCCCGGCGGTAAATAACGCCGTTCTCCTCCCAGACGCAATTCGTCCGTTCCTTACGGGAGAAGAACCGGGTCTCACCGTTGCCCCGGAACTGAGCGGTAATGGCATTGTCGGCATTCAGCACCAGGATGCCGTCCGCTCCCTGGAAGCGGAAGATGTTCTTCTTGGCATCCACATACTCCTGCATATCCTTGTGGATATCCAGATGGTTCGGCGCCAAATTGGTAATCAACGCCCGCTGGGGACTGCGCTCCATGTCCATCAGCTGAAAGGAGCTGAGCTCCACCACGGCAAAATCGTCCTTTTTCATCTGACGGCATTTGGGAAGCAGCGGCGTTCCGATGTTGCCCCCCAGCCAGACCGTCTTTCCCGAAGCCTTCAGCATTTCGGAAACCAGAGTGGTGGTGGTGGTTTTTCCGTCGGAGCCGGTTACCGCAATCAGGTTGCAGGG
This sequence comes from uncultured Oscillospiraceae bacterium, assembly GCA_934589065.1. Classification (GTDB taxonomy): domain Bacteria; phylum Bacillota; class Clostridia; order Oscillospirales; family Oscillospiraceae; genus Faecousia. Next base: position 16,934 of record CAKTNN010000005.1, on the reverse strand, counting down.
ACAAACCTCAAAAAACACTTCCATTTCCGAGGTAACCTTGGCGCCCCGCTGCCGCAGAGCCTGAATGGCAGGGTTTCCGGGGTGCATCCCCGGGGTGCGGAACAGCACATCTGCCTCCACATTGTCAAGATACCCTTCTCCCACGCTTAGCGTTGCCCCCAGCTTTTCCAGTTCCAGCACTTCTTCATCCAGCTTCTCTCTGGGGGTGCGGTCGCAGCCCGTTACCAGGCAGCCAAACTCCAGCAGGAGACGAACCAGAGGGCGGTTGCTGACTCCCAACCCCAGCACCGCAATGCGCTTATCCTTTAAGGACGAAAAATAATCTTCAAATGCACTCATTTCTATGTCCTTCCTTCTTTTGAATAGCTCCAGTATACCCCGAAAGAAAAGATTTTGCAAGATATTTGACAATCGGCCCAACTTAGGTTACAATATTCCAGCGACTGGGCCGGACAGCCGCGGATGGGTGCCGAAAGGGCCCAGATGAGGAAAGTCCGGGCTCCACAGGGCAAGGATAACGGGTAACGCCCGCCGGGGGTAACCCCAGGACAAGTGCAACAGAGATATACCGCTTCCCCCATTACCTGGGGAAAGAAGATGCAGCAAAATATCCCCGCCCTGCCGCAAGCGGCGGGGTGGGGATTATGGAGCACGCATCGACGAAGTAAGGGTGAAAAGGTGCGGCAAGAGCGCACCCAGCCCATGGAGACATGGGTTTTATGATGTAAACTCTATCCGGAGCAACACCGTGTGTGGGACAATAGGCTTGCCCGGCCGTCCCCAAGAGGTGGCTTGATCCCACAAGCAATTGCGGGGCTAGATAGATGGCTGTCAAGACAGAACCCGGCTTATAGGCCCAGTCGCACCAAAAATACAACTGAACAATGGGACTGTTAAAAACGTATCAAAAGCGAGGGGCGCGTACGACCCCCGTCATTGCGAACCGGCGCGCACGCTGGTGTGGCAATCTTCCCCTTCCGTTACATAGCGGCCTGGGGATTTGCCGTCTCCGTTAACTCGGTCATCTTCTGACGGATTTTACGTTTTTACCGGTCCTTTTTGTCTTTTTATCCGCCCCTTTTTCCCGCTCTTGCATTTTCCCCCAAAAGCCGCTATACTGGGCCTATCAAAGGATAGAGAAGGTAACGCAACATGAATATGGATTTCAAGCGGAAGCTGACCATCCCCAACGATCTGAAGCAGGAATACCCTGTTACAAAAGAAATGGCAGCGATTTTTGAGCAGCGTGACAGAGAGCTGAAAGAAATTCTCTCCGGGGCTTCCTCCCGGCTGGCCCTGATTATCGGCCCATGCTCTGCCGATCGGGAGGACAGCGTCCTGGATTATATTTCCCGGCTGGTTCCCGTTCAGGAAAAGGTGAAGGACCGGCTTTTGATCATCCCCAGAGTCTACACCAATAAGCCCCGCACCACCGGCGCAGGCTACAAGGGAATGCTCCACCAGCCGGATCCCAATGCCGCCCCGGATATGCTGAAGGGCCTGATTGCCATCCGGGAACTGCACATGCGGGTTCTGCGGGAAACCGACTTTTCCTGTGCAGACGAAATGCTGTACCCGGAAAACTACAAGTATCTGGATGATGTGCTGGCCTATGTCGCCGTGGGCGCACGCTCTGTGGAAGATCAGCAGCACCGGCTGACCAGCTCCGGCATTTCCGTGCCCGTCGGCATGAAAAACCCCACCGGCGGCGACCTGTCCGTGATGATGAACTCCATCAATGCCGCCCAGCACAGCCATACCTTTATCTATCGCGGCTGGGAGGCCACCTCCACCGGAAACCCATACGCCCATGCCATTCTCCGGGGCTACACCAATAAGCACGGTGACACCCGGCCCAATTACCACTATGAAGATCTTATCTTCCTACACCGGCTGTATGAGGAGCAGGGGCTTAAAAATCCCGCCGTGGTAATTGATGCCAACCATGCAAACTCCGGCAAAGATCCCTTCCAACAGGGGCGGATCATCCGGGAGGTGCTCCAGAACCGGAACTATGATCAGGGCATCCACAACTTGGTAAAGGGCTTTATGATGGAAAGCTACATTGAAGACGGCAACCAGAAAATCGGCGGCGGCGTATACGGCAAATCCATCACCGATGCCTGTCTGGGCTGGGAAAAAACGGAAAAGCTCATCTACGATATTGCGGAAATGGTCTGATTTTTCACAGGAAAACGGCTGCTGAAAAGCCCCGATGGCTTTTTAGCAGCCGTTTTTTCTTATTTTGCCCGGATATCCAGGTGGTAATCAATGATGCCCGCCTCGGTATTTTCGATGCTGATTTCATATACCAGGTCGATGGTGCCCCCATCGGGGACAATATCGTAATACACACGGGTTGCATTGACCGTGAGCATCAGCGCGCCAAATTCCATCTGATACAGAGAATCGTGGGGAACCCGCTCCTGAAATACCATCTGCGAGGAGAGCTTTCCCACTCGGGACAGGGTAACCTTTCCCGGCTCTACCCGGAAGGTGGTGGTTACGCCCTCCAGCCCCGTCAAAGCGCTTTCCTCGTAGGTAATATCCCAGCCGCCGTCCCGAAAGGACATGGTTCCCTCCGTTACCAGCTCAATGGTTTCCGGCTCCTGGTCCGCGTACTTTTGGCGTCCGGTGATGGAGAGTACAACAGGGGTCTTCATTTACTGGCCTCCAATGCAAACTCCAGCAGCTGATCAATGAGCTGAGAATAGGGAATGCCGCTGGCCCCAAAGAGCTTGGGGTACATGGAAATGGAGGTAAAGCCCGGCAGGGTGTTGATCTCGTTGAACACCACCCGGTTCTCCTGCCAGGTTACGAAGAAGTCTACCCGGCTGAGCCCCTGGCAGCCAATGGCTTTATATACTTTTACCGCCGTATCCCGCACGCTCTCTGCCACATCCTCCGGGATGCGGGCAGGCACATAAGCAACGGAAGTATCGGTAATGTACTTGGCATCGTAATCGTAAAAGCCTGCCCCGGAATCGATTTCGCCGCAAATAGAAGCCACCGGGCTTTCGTTGCCCATAACGGCAACCTCTACCTCCCGGCCCGGGATAAACTCCTCTACCAGCACCTTATCATCGAACTTTCCCGCCGCCAGCAGCCCTTTTTCCAGGTCTTCCCGGCTGCCGGCCTTGGATACGCCTACGGAAGAACCGGTACCGGCAGGCTTGACAAACATGGGGTACTGGAACTGCTTTTCCAGACTGTCCAGAGTTGCTTCCATCCGGCTGCCCATATCGCTGCCCCGCACCAAATGCCAGGCCGCCTGGGTTACCCCGGCATGATCTGCAACCAGCTTGGTAAGGGTCTTGTCCATTGCCACGGCAGAGGCTGCCACATGGGGGCCGACGTAGGGAATTCCTGCCAGCTGCAGCAGGCCCTGCACGCTGCCATCTTCCCCGTTTTCCCCGTGAAGTACCGGGAACACCACATCGATGCGCTCCCGAACCACGCAGTCCCCCTCAAAGGTCAGAAGGCCCTGCCCCCGGATGGGGGAAATGGCAACCCGGTGATTATTGGGATTATCTACCCATTTTCCGCTGGGCAGATCGGAATAATCCTTGCCGCCGTATAAAATCCAGTCTCCTTCCTTGGTGATGCCCACAGGGAAGAGATTGTATTTTTCCTTATCGATGTTTTTCAGCACCGATTCCGCGCTCCGCAGAGAAACCTCATGCTCCGGACTGATGCCGCCAAACAGAATACAAACACTGAGTTTTTTCATGATCCTAGCCTCGCTTCCTTATTCTTCCGCCAGGAGTGCTTCTCCCGCCCGGAAAATATCTCCTGCGCCCATGGTAACCACAATGTCTCCCTCCCGGACAAGGCTGCGCAGCGTTGCCGTTACATCCTGCAGCGTTTCGCAGTAAATTGCACCGGGGATCTGCTTTGCCAGATCCGCAGAGGAAATACCAATGGTATTGCTCTCCCGGGCGGCGTAGATTTCCGCCAGGACTACAACATCCGCCTTTTTCAGTTCCCGGATGAAATCATCCATCAATAGCTTCGTGCGGGTATAGGTGTGGGGCTGGAAGGCCAGCACCAGACGATTGTCTCCCATGCCCCGGATCGCCTCCAGGGTTGCCCGGAGTTCATCCGGATGATGGGCATAGTCATCATATACCTTTGCGCCGTGGTACTCTCCCTTAAATTCCATCCGGCGTCCTGCCCCGTGGAAGGCATGGATGCCGTCGGCAACACACTGCCCGGAGATACCCATGACCCAGGAAGTTGCCGCCACAGCCAGAGCATTCATGGCATTGTGTCTGCCCAATACGCCAAGATCCAGGTGGCAGTAAAACTGCCCATCGCACAGCACGTCAAAATGCCGCCAGTCTGAGCTGATATTGGCAGCGTGCACCCGGTTGCCCTCTCCCAGGCCAAAGGAGGTATAGGGGATGCCCTCCAGGGCCTGAACGGTGTGGGGGTCATCCCCGTTTGCAATCACACCGTCGGTTGCCATACCGGCAAACTTATGGAAGGATTTCTGAATATCCGCCAGATCCTTAAAGTAGTCCAGATGGTCTGCCTCCACATTCAGCACCACCGCCAGAGTGGGGAAGAAATTCAGGAAGGAATCGCAGTATTCACAGCTTTCCAGCACAATGGTGTCGCCCTTTCCCACCCGATGGCCTGCATGGAGCAGGGGCAGGTATCCCCCGATCATCACCGTGGGGTCTTTCCCGGCCTCCATGAGAATATGGGTCATCATGGAGGTGGTGGTGGTTTTTCCGTGGGTTCCGGAAATGCAGATGGCATTTTTATAGGACTTCATAATCTCGCCCCAGGCCTGGGCACGCTCAAACACGGGAATGCCTGCGGCACGGGCCGCAGCAATTTCCGGATTATCGTTGTGGGCGGCTGCGGTGCGAATCAGGCAGTCTGCCCCAATGATATTGCCGGCGCTGTGACCAATGTCTACATGGATGCCATGGGCGATCAATTCGTCTGTAGATACAGAGGCGCTCATATCCGAACCGGAAACGGTCATTCCCATTCCTTTCAGCACCAGGCCCAGGGGGCGCATGGAAACGCCGCCAATGCCCACCAGATGGACATGGCTGCCCGGCTTCAGGAATGCGGAAATATCCTTATTTTTATTCATGTATCTATCCCCCGAACGAAGAAAAAAATTTGCTGACTTGTTTCATTATACATCGTTCACAGGATATTTACAACCATTAATTTGCATTCCGGCGTTCTTTGGTGCTTTCGACCAAGAAATTCCTTTTTTTCAGCGGACAAATGCCCCTGTTACCCATACCAAACCAATAGCCTGGACAGCGGCAAGCAAAAATGTGGCAATTTCATACAGGAACTCTTTCATAACACGGTTTCTCCCTTCTTTTTTAAGGCTCAGGGGTATTATAGTCCCCTGTTTCTGTCGAAATACCGCAAACGGAGGGAGTGCAGCGAAAATTTTTTGTCCGAACCGTAGATATTTTCTGTTGTTCACACATTTTACAAAAGTCCTGCTATAATAGGTAGCCGAAAACAAAAGAAAGAGGGTGTGCCCAAATGCGTGGAAAAAGTCACCGCCAGTTGGGGGCCTATTTGGCTGATACCTATTTCCCCCAGATACCGAAAGCATATCGCAGGGCATTTTTGCTTGGCTGCATTGAGCCGGATCGCAACCCTTCTACTTATTTAAAGGGTTCTATTCGGGCCCAGTGGCTCCGAGGTCACAACTACGAAAACGCAAAGAGCTTTATGCTCCGAATTTCCCACCGGCTGGAAAGCAAGCAGCACTGGTCGATGCTGGACTACTATACAGCAGGCAAGCTGATTCATTATACCATAGACGCCTTTACATACGCCCACAATGCCAGCTTTCCCACAGATTTAAGGCAGCACAAGGCGTATGAAGACCGTCTTCAGGAATATTTCCTGCGCTTTCTAAAAGACCGCGCTGCTGTTGAGCGGACATCCTGCCGCAATATCATGGATACCATTGCCCTGCACCACCAGACGTATCTTTCCCGGACGCCCGACATTTTCCGGGACGCAAAGTATGCCTTTTCTGTCAGCTGCTGCATTTCCCGGATGCTGGCCTCCCACGCCCTGGCCCCTGCGTAAGTGCCCGCTGCTCTGTCAAATCCATAGTATGCCAAAACCGCCTTGCCGAAGAGCAAAGCGGTTTTGCTGTTTCAGTATCCCAGGCTGCGCTGAATAACGCTGCCGTCTACGGCATTCAGGGTCAGCAGCACCCGGTCAGGTTTCCCTGCTTCCCCCAGACTGTCTGGGGAAGCCTCCGAGACAGTGCCCCAGAAATCCCACACCGGCACCACCCGGCCCAAATTGGAATACTTATCCCGGATACGCATCAGCGTCAGATTCACCCGGTGGATTTCTGCAGAATAGGCCTTGCCATACGCATCCTTCCCTCCGGTGCCTGCCGTTTCCTCCGCAAGCCTTGGAAGCATCATCCCGGCAATGCCTTTTATTTCCTCAAAGGACATCAAAGCCGCATGATCGGTCACCAATTCCGTGACGGTGCAGGGCATTTCCCACTTAAAGCTTAAAATTCCCTCCGTACCGACTTCCAGCCAGACCGCTTCATTGCTCCAATATAAGTCCTGGCTGTCGGCCCCGTTCTGATAGGTGACATAAGGGCTGATATTCCCCTCCGGTGTTTGGATTTCTTCCGGGACACAGGACAGGCGGATCCCCTCCACCGTCGGCACATAGTATAGCAGCTGCGCTCCGTTTAGACCGGTGCGGATATCGTCGCAGACCATATAGGATAGCCCCAGCTGCTCCATTAGCCCATCCCCGATGTTCTGGGCCTGTTCCGAAGAAATGCTCTGCTCCGGCTTTTCATAGCCAAAGTTTTCTCCCCGTTCCAGCTGCAGGCGGCTGCTTCCAATGGGGCCATAGTCCTTCCGGTAGATGATTGCCTGACACATAGTCGTGCCGTTATCCACGATTTCAAAGCGCCAATCTCTTCCGTCCACCGTCGTATCCGCGTAAAACACCGGGCAGTCAAAGCCCACGTCTATCCAAAAGGTGGTAACCGGCGGAATATCGGCCTCATCCGGTGCGGTCTTCATTTTCTTCTGGCAATCCTCCAGAATTGCCAGTGCGTCCTCCGGCCACGCTTTTCCATCATAGTTCTTGTGGAGAATATCCATCATCTCTTGCAAATCCTGCTTGGTTTCCACGCGGCTGCCACGGCAGGGGTTTCCCTTTGCGAAGGCCGCCAGCAGATGATCCAAATCCTCCTGGGTAAAACGGCGGCGCTCCACCAAAGCTGCCGGAAGGGCCGTTCCCTGTTCCGCTGTTACAGCGGCATCTGCGGAAACCGTCAGGCTCCCGTCCCGGCTGCTCCAGGTCTCGGTAAGTCGTTCCGGCAATTGGGGATCCGTAGCCGGGGCCGTTGCCGCTTCCACAAATTGGGCCTGCTGGATCGTGGTAGGCTCCCCCGCTTCCTCCGATGCCGCCCCGCAGCCCCAGAGAAGCAGGCACAGAGTCCCTGCCAGTATAGCGCATCCCATTTTCCTCATTTTCCATTTCCTCCTTCCTGCAATAGGATCCGAGCCACCGTTCCTTTCCCCGGTGCGCTCTCAATTTCCAGTGTTCCATTCAACGCCTCTGCAATGGTTTTTACCAGGGTAAGCCCCAGGCCGAAGCCGCCCTTTTGCTTACTGCGGGATGGGTCTGCGGTATAAAAGGGCTCTGTCAGCTTGGCGATTTTTTCCGGTGGGATACCAACACCGGAATCCTCCACCTCCAACGTGCTGCCCAGCAGACGCAGATACACGGTATCTCCCGATTTGGATGCCCGGGCGGCATTTTCCAAGAGATTGCGCAGGGCTGAGCACAGAAGCTCCTCGTCCCCCAGTATTTCCTGATCGTCTGTTTCCACCTTAAGGGAAACGCCCCATCGGTCCAACTCTGCTCTGGAAAGGTTCTCGGTACGCTGTGCAAGCTTTTTCTTATCCACCGGCACGCACCGGGGTGCTTGCCCAAGAGTCAAAAGCTTTAGAAGCTTCTGTACCAGGTTTTCCAAAAGCTGCAGCTGGTCATCCATGTCCGATAGAATTTCCTGCTGCCGGGTTTCCGGCAGGCGCAGGGTTTGCAGGTTTTCCACATTGAGCATCAGGGATGTCATTGGGGTTTTAAACTCATGGGTCACTGCCCGGAGGAATCGCTGCTGCCGGGCATTCTGCTCCGTCAGATCATCAATCCGGGTCTGCACCGCCTGGGCCATCCGGTTAAAATCCGCTGCAAGGAGTCCCACCTCATCCTTCCGCTTCATTGGAACTCTTTGCTCGTAAGCCCCTCCCGCGATTTGGGATGCCGCCTGCTGTAATTTTCCCAGGGGCTTTAGGGCGATGCGGATAATCAGAACCAACACCAGCAGCCCCGCAGCGAGACAAAGAGCCGCATTTTTCAAAAGGCCATAATATATGGTCTGCATCTGACCGACGACCTGGTTCAAATCCTCCAAAAGATAGCATTCATAAGTGCTGCCCTGAGGCAATTCTCCCGCACGCCCGACGATCAGGCAATTTCCCTTCCAGTATACGCACTCTCCCCCGGGCCGGAGTTCTATGTCCTCATCCGGCATCCGAAGAGCTGAACCGTAAACCGTCTCCCCATCCACCAAGAGGATCGCCTCCCCCGGTGCAATGGACTGAAACAAATATCGCAGCAGCACATTCCGCTTATTTTTCTCCATGGTTTCTTGGCAATTCCGTTCAGCCTCCTCCGAAAAGGTTGAATCTACCCGCATCAAGGTGCCCCGCAGAGAATCCCAATAAAGCTGATAAGTCTCCCTTTTCAACTGGGCATACATATTCTCCGCCAAGCCGAATACCAAAACCGCCATCAGTACCCCGCACAGGGCAGTCATTTTCCAACGCAGTTTCATAGCTCCTCCAATCTGTAGCCGCTTCTGGGAATGGTACGGATTTCCTCGGAAAGATTCAGCTTTTTCCGAAGAGCGGCAATGCGCACATCCACCGTCCGCAAATCCCCAAAATATTCATACCCCCATATTTCACTTAAGATCTGTTCTCTGGATACGGTGCGGTTCTTGTTTTTCATCAAAACCAAGAATACATCAAATTCCATCGGAGGAAGATTGATTATCTTTTCTCCCTGCCGCAGCGTCCGATTCTCCCCGTCCAGCTCCAAATCCCGAAAGGAGTAAACTTTAATCTGTTTGCCACTGCGCGCCAGCACCTTTTCAATGCGCACCAGCAACGCCGCCATGCGGAAGGGTTTGGCAACATAGTCCTCCGCCCCCTCCTTAAGTCCCCGTATCTCAGACTGCACATCCGTCAGCGCCGTCAGGCAGATTACCGGGATGCCGTATTCCCGCAATCTGGGCAGCAGGCCAAAACCGTCCACCCCGGGGAGCATCATATCCAGAAGCGCCAAATCGTAGGCATGATCCTCTTTCAATCCTTCCAGCGCCGCAGCCCCATCCTCGTAATGGGTCAACTGATATCCGGCGCACTGCAAATTGAGAATCAGCGCCTTTGCAATGGCTGCATCGTCTTCTATCACCAAGAGTCTACGCTCTGCCAAGAAAACCGCCTCCTTTTCTGATTTCATTATACCATTCTCTCCGGGCTTTGGGGTTACGGTTTTGTTACCGTCTTTGCCGCCGTCCAGAGCCTGGGAAAAAGGAAACAAAGGCGCTGCCAAAATCGGCAGCGCCTTTGCAAGTTTCTTAAATTCGCTTATATAAGCACATCTCGTAGGGAATCCCGTCTTCCTCTCCGGAAAGAAGGATCTTTTCCAGTCTCCACTGAGGGTCAGCATCCAGGTCAGGAAACCAGGTGTCGCAAGGTACCTCTCTGTGGACCTTGGTCACATAAGCCGTATCACAGTGGGGAAGCAGCAGACGATACACACTTCCCCCACCGATCACCATGGCCCGGGGCGCTTTTTCCGCTCTTTCCAGCACATCTTCCACACTTTTGCAAACCGTAAAGCCGGGATACGCCCCGCCGCTGCGGGTCAGCAGCACGTTTTCTCTGCCGGGCAGCGGCTTTTTTCCGGGAAAATCCTCCACGGTTTTTCTCCCCACAAGGACCATACAGCCCTTGGTTGTCTCCCGGAAAAACTTCCGGTCTGCCTTTAGGGCAACGGGTTGGGTTCCGTCCTTGCCAATGCCCCAGTCCTCATAAACCGCAACAATCAGCTCCATACCGTCTCCTTAAATTGCCATAGGAATTTCAAAGGGGAAGGGATGATACCGGTAGTTTTCCATTTTGAAGGAATCCTTGGTAAAGGCATAAAAATCCTGAATGCTTTCATCCATGGTAAACTTCGGGGCATCGTAGCCGGGAAGCTCCAGCATGGCCTTAACCGCCGGAATATGCCGGTCGTAGATGTGGCAGTCCGCAATAACATGCACCAATTCCCCTACTTTGAACCCGGAAACCTGGGCCATCATGTGGGTCAGCACCGCATACTGCACCACATTCCAGTTGTTGGCAGTGAGCATATCCTGCGAGCGTTGGTTGAGGATGGCGTTCAGGGTGTCCCCCGTGACATTAAAGGTCATGGAATAGGCACAGGGATAGAGGTTCATCTCGTGCAGGTCTTCAAAGTTGTAGATGTTCGTGAGGATTCGGCGGGAGGCGGGGTTATTTTTCAAATCATACAGTACCCGATCCACCTGGTCGAACATTCCTTCTTTGTACTGGTGCTTGATTCCCAGCTGGTAGCCATAAGCCTTGCCGATGGTTCCGTCCGGGCCTGCCCACTCGTCCCAGACATGGCTGCCCAAGTCTGCGATGCGGTTGGACTTTTTCTGCCAGATCCACAGCAGTTCATCCACGGCGCTCTTCCAATAGGTGCGCCGCAGGGTCATAATGGGGAACTCTTCCGCCAGATTGTACCGATTGACCACGCCGAATTTTTTGATGGTATGGGCAGGGGTGCCGTCTGCCCAGTGGGGGCGAACCTGTAGATTTTCATCGGAAAATCCGTTTTCCAGGATATCCCGGCAGGTAGCTTTGTATAGTTCGTCTGCTCTGCTCATTAATCTCCCTCCAAAATTTTCACGTCCCAGCCCCGCAGCTCCAGGGGTTCTCCTTCATCCAACCGTTTCCCGGAAAAAAGCTCCGTGCCGGTAGCCGGGCTGGAAATCACCCGGGATGCCGGACTGTAGTGCAGCAGGAAGGTGAGCATCTTCCCCGTTGGCCCGATGGCCCGCTTTTGCACTACGGGCCAGGAGGTCTCCGGTACAGGAATATGCCACATTGCCAGCATCCGGAGCAAAATGGGCTCAAAGCCCTCCTCGCTGTAACAGCCGAAATAGGCCGCCTGCCCCTTGCCAAACCGGCTGCAGGTGGCGGCGCTCCTGCCCCGCCAGGCCGGGCTGTCATAAATTGCCAGACTCACGGCTTCCTCCGGCTCCAATATTTCCATAAAGTCGGAAACCTCTGCCACATACTCCGGCAGACAGGTTTCCTCCGGCACGGTAAACTCCTCGTAGTGCATTCCGAATACATCCGTCATGCCGTAGGGCTGCTGCCCCCGGCGGATTTCTCCCCGGCTGTCCGTAAAGAAGCTGCGGAAGGTGGAAATCAGGCATCCGCCCTCAGCAGTATAATTCCGCAACGCCATAATGAGGTCATCCTCCGCGCTGTACAGGCAAGGCGTCACCACAAGGGCATACTGGGAAAAATCCCGGCTTCTGTCATCAATCAGGTCTACCTCGATATTCAGCTGGTAAAAGCTGGTGCATATCCAGCGAAGAATATCATCATAGCTTTTCCCGCCACACTCCGGCATATTCCGGGCGCTTGTAGGGCTGACCAGGATTGCAACCCGATTCTGCTTCCGCAGGCCTGCCAAATGGCTGCCCAATTGGCAAAACTCCTGACCGATGGCGCTGACTTCCTGATAGGCTCGGCTTTTGCTTCCGCCGTAGCCCACAACGCCCTTCCAATTTGACCCGGCTTTTGTTTCTGACCGCCAATGCCAGTAGGAAAGCCCTCTTGCCCCGGAGGCAATATGGTGAAAGGCCCACAGCCGCAGCTGACCGGGATAGGGCAGCTGCCCCAGACGGCCCTGGCACTGGGTTTCCAGCACCAGATAGGGCCTGTCTCCCCGGGCCGCGTCCCCCCGAAGGGTCAGCTCTGCGCCGGTGTTCTTTAACCCCGCTTCATGGTAAACCGGGCAGCCCAGGATGGAGCCTTCTCCAATATTCTGCCCAAAGGAAGAATCGGCAAAGGTGATCACCGTCACGTTATCTCCCAAAAGCTGCCGCAGCAGGCTACACTGGTGCTGTGCCAGTTTCCCCCCAAAGGCGTGGGCATCCACCTGGAAAGCGACCATATCCCGATAATCCTTTACAACCGATACCAATCGGTAAATCAAGAGATCATTCTGCTTTTGGATGGCAGGATACTCTGCCCCTTTTAGCCACTCCGGCAGGAAATCCCCGGGAAGGGCCAGCAAAACCTTTATATTCTGTTTCCGGCTCAATGTCAGCACTTCATAAAGGCGGGATAGGTCATACTCCCCCTGCCTGGGTTCCCAATAGGGCCAAGACCGATCCCCCACGCGTACAAAGGTAATGTTTGCCGCCCTCATAGCGGACAGATCCTCCCGGATCTCCTGGGAGCACAGCTCGTCCATATAATATGCCGTACCAAAAAGCAGTCCGGAAAGCTCCATATCCTCAGCTCCTGCAACCAAAAAGAATCAACCGTTCCATTCTAGCATAGTTTTCGACACAATGCTATCCCTTTTTCCAAATTTCTGCGCAAAATGTCTCCCCTTCCCTGCTGCAATCCAAGGCACAAAAAACAGGGCCGCCCAAACCGGGCAGCCCTGAAAATGGGTCAGTGGAGATTTACTTGTTGCGAGTCTCGTTGAAGACTTTCTTTGCCTCAGCCAGGCCCGCCTTAGCGCCAGCCAGACCAGCCTTGGCAGCCTCTGCCAGAGCATCGGCAGCAACCATGGCAGCGCCCTTGGCGTTCTCGGCGAACTCCTTGGCAGCTTCCTTGGCGGCTTCCTTAGCAGCCTCTCGGGATGCGGCCTTGTCTTCCTCAGCCTTCTGGGCGGCTTCTTTCTTGACCTGCTCCTGCTTAATGGCAGCCTGAGCGGCAGCCAGGCGGGCAATGGGCACACGGAAGGGGCTGCAGGACACATAGTCCAGGCCCAGGGTATTGCAGAACTCCACGGAAGCGGGGTCGCCGCCGTGCTCACCGCAAATACCGCAGTGCAGGCTGGGACGGGTCTTCTTGCCCAGCTCCATAGCCAGGCTCATCAGCTTGCCAACGCCGTTCTGATCCAGCTTGGCAAAGGGATCGTTCTCGTAGATCTTGGCCTCATAGTAAGCGTTCAGGAACTTGCCTGCATCGTCACGGGAGAAGCCGAAGGTCATCTGGGTCAGGTCGTTGGTGCCGAAGCAGAAGAACTCTGCCTCCTTAGCAATTTCGTCAGCAGTCAGGGCAGCACGGGGGATCTCGATCATGGTGCCCACCTCATACTTGAGTTCCAGACCGGAAGCGGCAATCTCTGCATCGGCAGTCTCCACCACGATCTTCTTGACGTAGGCCAGCTCCTTGACCTCACCAACCAGAGGAATCATGATTTCGGGCTCAACCTTCCAGTCGGGATGGGCCTTCTGCACATTAACAGCGGCACGAATCACGGCCTTGGTCTGCATCTTGGCAATTTCGGGATAGGTGACAGCCAGACGGCAGCCACGGTGACCCATCATGGGGTTGAACTCATGCAGGGAAGCAATGATGGCCTTGATGCTCTCTACGCTCTTGCCCTGAGCAGCCGCCAGAGCCTCGATTTCGGGCTGGGTGGTGGGGACGAACTCGTGCAGAGGGGGATCCAGGAAGCGGATGCACACGGGCATACCCTCCAGGGCCTCGTACAGCTTTTCAAAGTCACCCTGCTGATAGGGCAGGATCTTATCCAGAGCAGCTTCCCGCTCGGCAACGGTATCGGAGCAGATCATCTCCCGGAAGGCGGCGATACGCTCCGGCTCGAAGAACATGTGCTCGGTACGGCACAGGCCGATGCCTTCTGCGCCCAGCTCCCGTGCCTTCTTGGCATCGTTGGGGGTATCGGCATTGGTACGAACCTTCATGGTGCGATACTTGTCTGCCAGGGCCATAATACGACCGAACTCGCCGGCGATTTCGGCATCCACAGTGGGAATCACGCCCTCGTAGATATTGCCGGTAGAGCCATCGATGGAAATAAAGTCGCCCTCATGGTAGGTCTTGCCTGCCAGAGTGAACTTCTTGTTCTCCTCGTCCATGATGATGTCGCCGCAGCCGGAAACACAGCAGGAGCCCATACCGCGGGCCACAACGGCTGCGTGGGAGGTCATGCCGCCCCGGACGGTCAGGATGCCCTGGGCAGCCTTCATGCCGGTGATATCTTCCGGAGAGGTTTCCAGACGAACCAGAACGACCTTCTCGCCCCGGGCAGCCCAGCTTTCTGCATCCTCAGCAGAGAAGACCACCTTGCCGCAGGCAGCTCCGGGAGAAGCGCCCAGGCCGCGGCCGATGGGAGTAGCCTCCTTCAGAGCCTTGGCATCGAACTGGGGATGCAGCAGGGTATCCAGATTCCGGGGGTCGATCATTGCCACGGCCTTCTTCTCATCGATCATGCCCTCGTCTAAGAGGTCGCAGGCGATCTTCAGAGCAGCCTTGGCAGTACGCTTGCCGTTACGGGTCTGCAGCATATAGAGCTTGCCGTTTTCAACGGTGAACTCCATGTCCTGCATATCCCGGTAGTGATCCTCCAGCAGAGCACAAACCTTGGTGAACTGCTCAAAGGCCTCAGGGAACTTGTCCGCCATCTGGGCAATGGGCATGGGGGTGCGAACACCGGCAACCACGTCTTCGCCCTGGGCGTTGGTCAGGAACTCGCCCATCAGCTTCTTTTCGCCGGTGGCGGGGTCACGGGTAAAGGCAACGCCGGTACCGGAGTTGTCGTTCAGGTTGCCAAATACCATGGGCATAACATTGACGGCAGTGCCCCAGGAGTAGGGGATATCGTTGTCCCGGCGGTAAACGTTGGCGCGGGGGTTATCCCAGGAGCGGAACACGGCACGGATTGCTTCGTACAGCTGAACCTTGGGGTCGGAGGGGAAATCCACACCCAGCTTTGCCTTGTACTCGGCCTTGAACTGGCCTGCCAGTTCCTTCAGATCTTCTGCGGTCAGATCCACATCGTAGACAACGCCCTTCTTCTGCTTCATCTCGTCGATGAGCTGCTCGAAGTACTTCTTGCCCACTTCCATAACCACGTCGGAGAACATCTGGATGAAGCGGCGATAGGAATCGTAGACAAACCGGGCAAACTTGGGATCCGGATTGCCCTTGATCATGGCATCCACAACGTCATCGTTGAGGCCCAGGTTCAGGATGGTATCCATCATGCCGGGCATGGATGCGCGGGCGCCGGAGCGGACGGAAACCAACAGCGGATTCTGGAGGTCGCCGAACTTCTTGCCGTTGACCTGCTCCATCTTATCCACGTACTCCATGATCTGCGCCATGATCTCGTCGTTGATCTTCTGACCATCTTCGTAGTACTTGGTGCAGGCCTCGGTAGAAATAGTAAAGCCCTGGGGAACAGGCAGTCCGATTCTGGTCATTTCAGCCAGATTGGCGCCCTTGCCGCCCAGAAGCTCACGCATGGATCCGTCACCCTCGGTGAACATATAAACATACTTGTGAGACATATAATACCCCTTTCCTATAGCAAGCAATGCTATTTTGCTTGGTTTTTACACATTTAAATTTCCTAAGTGCCAAAATAGTATACCACGGCACTTAGTTAAATGCAACTGAATTTCCCAATTCCAGGAATTTTTATCGCAATACACAAAATCTTCTTTTGTTTTTGTTCATCATGATCATTTTATCGTGCTTATTCACTATTTTTTTATCTATATTGCATCATGAAACAAAAGCAGCGATACCCAGGTCACCACATTGGAACCGTACTGGAATTCCAGCCCATTGGCTTCCAGGGTGGGGATGATGTTGATTCCCTGACTTTCCACACAGGGATGCATTCTGTCCTTATGGCGGCAGGGCTTGCCATCCAGGATGGCGCACCGCTCGCAAATCGCACAGGCCTCCGTGGAGAGGATGTAGGGCTCTATCCCCTGCTCCCGCAGCAGATCGCCCACCCGGTCGGTGAGTTTTTCATGCTCGGATCTGGTTGCCAGGGTCGCCGCCATATCAGAAATGTCCTCCACCTCAGTAATGGAGGAGATCAGCAGGCACTTATTGTAGCTCAGGCACCGCTCCCTGCACGCTTCCACAGTTCCCACTCCCGGGGGACAGGCCCAGGTCGTGCCATACATCGCGCATTCATGCTCGCAAATCCACCGAACTCTGTCGGAGAATTCCAGGCTTTTGGGCTCCACCCAGCTATAGATGTACAGCGGAAGCTCAGACAGCTCCTGCTCCAATTTTTCGTAGTTCACTTGAATTCCTCCAGTATCTCTCTGCAGCCCGCTGTCAAATCCTCGTATGTGCTTTCAAAATTCCCGGTATACCAGGGGTCTGCCACGTCCCTGGGCAAGAGCTTGCGAATTTTTTCTTCGTCCTTTGGCAGCAGCCGTTCCAAATACCGGCGGTTGCTTTCATCCATGTAGTAAATCCGGTCAAAGTGCCGGTAGTCCTCCATGGTCACCTGCCGGGCCCGGTGGTCGCCCACCGCCACGCCCCGGCGCTGCAGCTCCCGCCGGGCCGGGGGATAAATGGGGTTGCCGATTTCCTCCCGGCTGACTGCCGCCGAGTCAATTTGAAACGCCCCGTCTCTTCCCGCCTTATGAACCATATCTTTGAGAATGTACTCCCCCATTACGCTTCTGCAAATATTGCCGTGGCAAATGAATAATACTTTAATCATCTTTTCATATCTCCATTTAAGTCTTGTATTTCTTCTCAAACGCTTGATATTTCAGGGTTTTCCGA
>CAKTNN010000004.1 GCA_934589065.1 uncultured Oscillospiraceae bacterium | reverse complement strand
TCGTAAACCATGATCTTCTGCTCGGATTCCTTATCCAGGCCGTAAGCCAGAGCAGCTGCGGTGGGCTCGTTGATGATACGCTTTACATCCAGGCCGGCAATCTTGCCTGCATCCTTGGTGGCCTGACGCTGGGCATCGCTGAAGTATGCGGGAACGGTGATAACGGCCTCCGTAACAGGCTGGCCCAGGTAGCTCTCTGCGTCTGCCTTCAGCTTCTGCAGGATCATTGCGCTGATCTCCTGGGGGGTGTACTTCTTGCCGTTGAGCTCCACATGGTAATCTTCACCCATGTGACGCTTGATGGAAGACACGGTGCGGTCTGCATTGGTCACAGCCTGGCGCTTTGCCACCTGACCGACCATACGCTCACCGGTCTTGGAGAATGCCACTACGGAAGGAGTGGTGCGGGCGCCTTCTGCATTTGCGATAACAACGGGCTCGCCGCCTTCCAGAACGGCAACACAGGAATTGGTAGTACCAAGGTCAATACCGATAATCTTACTCATAATGTTTTCCTCCTATATAATATCCAATAAAATTACGATTTTTCATTGCGAGGCAGTCCATCGGCTGCCATGGCAATCCCCCGGATTTTTATACCGGTTCATTTTTGGGGGTACCGGTTTTAGTTCGCAACCTGAACCATTGCGAAGCGGACGATCTTGTCGCCCACCTTAAAGCCCTTCTGGAACACCTGGGCAATTACATTCTCTCCCAGGGATTCATCCTCCAAATGCATCACGGCATTGTGGAGGTTGGGATCGAAGCTGTCGCCCACGCTGCCGAAGATTTCCACTCCCAGTCCGGTAAAGATTTTTACCAGCTCATTCATGGTCAGCTCCACGCCCTTTTTGTAGGCAACATCCTCGGTGGGCTGATTCAGCGCCCGCTCCAGGTTGTCGTATATGGGAAGCAGCTTCACGATGGCGTCAGCCTTTCCGTTTCCGTAGGACTGCTCCTTTTCCTTGACGGTACGCTTGCGGAAGTTATCAAACTCCGCTGCCAGCCGCAGGAAGCTGTCGTGCTCTGCATTGTATTTTTCTTCAAAGGGATTTCCTTCCTTGGTTTCGGGGGGAACCGAAGCTTCGGGAGTTTTTGTTTCTTCTGTTTCCGGGGCAGTGGTTACTTCCTCTTCCGGTGTGGTTTCGGGCTGCTTTTTTTCTTCCTTCTTAGCCACGTTTATGCCTCCTTATGATCATTCAGTTCCTCAGTTCCCTGGGGAAGCTGTTTGGTTTCCGGTTTTGCGAAAGCCTTGCTCAGGCTCTCGGCGAAGTAGGTAAGCCTTGCGGTTACCTTGGCATAATCCATACGGGTGGGGCCCACCACGCCGATCACGCCCTGCATACCGTCGCCGATATCAAATTTCGTCATGACAACGCTGGTGTCCTTCAGCTCCTGGGCCACGTTTTCCGGGCCAACCAGAACCTTGGTTCCGTTCTCGCTCTGCATGATGGCGGGGAGATTGGAAAGGGCATCCTCGTCGATGGACTCCAAAACCTTCTGGGCTTTGTCCACATCCCGGTATTCCGGGAATCCCAAGAGCCTTGCCTGTCCGGCAACCGCCACATTGGTGCTGCCCTGTTTCCGGAGAACCTCCGTGGTGAAATCCACGATCACGGGAACCAGGCTGGCTGCCGCTCCTGCGGAGCGCATCACCTTATCCAGCAGCTGCTGGGTGAAATCCTCGGCCCCCAGGTCTGTCATGGCACTGTTGAGCACCGCGCCCAGAACCTTTAAATCCGACTCTTCCACGGAAACGGGAAGCTTAATGAGCTTGTTGTACACCTCGTCATTGCTGAGCATCACCACCAGGATGAAGCTGCCCTGGCCTGCCAGGATCAGATCATACCTTGTGACGACTGCGCCCCGGTTATGAGAGGCGGCGGAGATTGCCGGAAGATCGGTAGCCTGGGATACCAGTTTTGCCACCTTTTCCACCAGTTTATCCACCTGCTGAACCTTTTGCTCAATGGCGCTATTGATGGACTTGGTTTCATCCACGCTCAGGCGGTAATCCATCATGAGCTCATCCACATACAGCCGGTAGCCTGCGGCGGAAGGAATCCGGCCCGCACTGGTATGGGGCTGCTCCAGATAACCCATGGCGGTTAAATCCGCCATCTCGTTGCGGATGGTCGCAGAGGAATAATTCATATCCGGCAATTCCGTAATGGCCTTGCTTCCTACGGGCTCGGCAGTTCGGATATACAAGTCTACGACACTGCGCAGAACCTTCTTTTTCCGATCGGTCAGCTCCATGAATCTTCCTCCTTTTGTTCTTTAGCACTCCTTCTTCCTGAGTGCTAAGCAAACTATACTACAGAGTGCCAAAAATGTCAAGGGGCAGGAGTATGAACTCTTTTTGAATTTTCTATATTTTTCTGTGCCGCAGGTGTGCGCGCACCTTCCTTCGTCATTGCGAGGCAGTGCGCACGCCGTCCCCTTTGTCATTGCGAGGCAGTGCGCACGCCGTCCCCTTTGTCATTGCGAGGCAGTGCGCACGCCGTCCCCTTTGTCATTGCGAACCAGTCCTCAGACTGGTGTGGCAATCTCGGACGCGGAGCAACGTATCAGCTGGCACAAGAAGATTCCCACGGCAGTGTGCGCACTGCCTCGGAATGACGGAAAGGGTGTCATTGCGAACCAACGCGCACGCCGCCCCCTTTGTCATTGCTTTCCCAGTCCGCAGACTGGTGTGGCAATCTTCCCTGGCAGCGGGTACAGAAGAAGATTCCCACGGCACTACGCCCGCAGGCGTGTACAGAGCGCAACCGGGGCAGCCCTTTTTCTTCATTTCTCATTAAAAAATCCGAGGCATTACCGCCTCGGATTTAGCTTGTCAAAAAAGCCTCGCAGAGTTTGGCGGCGTAAGCCGACAAATAAAATCAAATCATTTTCTGTCGGGGCGTGTACCTGACAGAAAATACATCTCAGGCTGTAAGTCTAGCGCCGCAGCGCTGTGCAGAGCGCAACCGCCGTAGGCGGCTCTTAGCGCGTCGCAGTGCGAGTTGTTCGCCGTAGGCGAACAAGGAGTGCGCGCAGCAGACTGCAGAAAATTTGTCGGAAAAGCCCGTAAGGGGTTTTTCGACAGCCTGAATCCGAGGCATTACCGCCTCGGATTTTTTTAATGGAAGGGATTATAGAATCTTCCTCCGTTTAGAATTGTCAGCAGGAAGGACAGCACCATCAGGCCAATGCAGAAGGCCATGGATAGCTTATCCGCCCCGGTAAAGGGCCGGGCAGCGTACCAGGTGCGCTTTTTGTGTTTGCCGAAGCCCCGCAGCTCCATGGCATTGGAAATGGTTTCGATCCGATCCATGCTGGAAAGCACCAGGGGAATAAGGATGGCGCTGGCAGCCTTTAATCTTTTTATCAGGCTGACCTTTTTGCTCATTTCCACGCCCCGGGCCTGCTGGGCCAGGGAAATCTCCCGGTACTCCCGCTGGATATCCGGGATATAGCGCAGGGCCAGGGAAACGGAATAGCTGATGCGATAGCTGACGCCGATCTTATTTAAAGAAGCGGCAAATTCCGAAGGGTTGGTGGTGCACACAAACAGCAGCACAATGGGAATGGTGCAGGCATTTTTGAGAATCACGTTCAGGTGGTAGAATAGCTGCTCCAAGGTCAGGGTGTAGGGCCCGCCCAGGCGGATCAGCTCCGTCCGGCTGCCGTAAAGAGTGACGCCGTGGGTGGGGCTGAACAGGAAAATCAAAAGATTATTCAGCACAATATATACCACCATCACCCCCGCCACAACGGAAACATCCTGAAGCTTCAGCTTGGCAGCATGAAACAGCCAGAAGGCAAGCACCGTCAGGACAAGCAGCAGAGGCGTATAAAAGCTGGTCATAGCCGCCACGCTCCAGGCAAGCAGGCAAACCAGCTTGCTTGCCCCCGTCAGACGGTGAATGGGAGAGGGCCGGTCGATGTAATTAAATAGGTTCGTCATCTGCGCGCCTCCCGGTCTGCGGCAATAAATCGCCGGGTGAATTCCTCCCGCTCCTCAATCCCGCAGAGGTTTGCCAGGTGATAGAGGGAGGTTTCCTTCAGGTGGGCCGTTTCCACAATTTCCCGGGAATTCAGCACCTGGGCGGCACTGGCATCGGCAATCACGCGCCCATCGTGGAACACCACCGCCCTGGGGGTGTACTCCAGCATCAGGTGCATATCGTGGGTGATAAGCACCACGGTGGTCCCCTTTCGGTTCAGCTCCGCCAGAAAATCCATGATCTGGGTATAGTGATGCAAATCCTGTCCGGCAGTGGGCTCATCCAAAAGAATGATCTTGGGCTCCAGCACCAGAATGGATGCAATGGTCACCCGCTTCTTCTGACCGTAGCTCAGGGCAGACACGGGCCAATTGCGGAAGGGATACAGCCCGCAGGTTTTCAGCACCGCCTCTACCCTGGTCTGAATCTCCTCTGGGGCAGCCCCACGGTTCACCAGGCCCAGAGCCACCTCATCAAAAATCTTCGTCTTGGAAATCATCTGGTTGGGATTCTGCATCACATAACCGATGAAATCCGCCCGTTCCTTAATGGAATAGCGGCTTAGATCCTCCCCGTCCATGGTAAGGCTGCCCTTCTGAGGTGTTTCAAATCCGCACAAAACCTTGGAGAAGGTGGATTTTCCCGCGCCATTGGTGCCCACAATGCTGAGCATCTCCCCCTGGTCAATGCGCAAGCTGATGCCCTTGAGGGCATGGTGGCCCCCATCGTAGGTAAAATCGATATTTTCCGCCCGGAGAAGCTCTTTTTGCTTTTCCTCCTGGGGCGGCTCCTTCTGGGCATGAAACCACCGAACCACCTGTTCCCGTTGCTCCGGGGAAAGTTTGAGTTCTTTCAGGCGGCTGACCTGCATATCCGGGGTCAGGGCAACGCCTGCGTATTTCAGCGCCGTAACATACAAAGGCTCCCGAATGCCGCCGGCCTGCAGCAGTTCGCCGCACAGGAGGCTGTCCGGGTCGCCATTGTAGAGAATTCTCCCCTCTCCCATCAGCACAATCCGGTCCACGGGGCAGTGGAGCACATCTTCCAGCCGGTGCTCAATGATCACCACGGCACAGCCGGTGCGCTTTTGGATTTCATCGATCAGCTCCACGGCTTTTTTCCCGGTGGCAGGATCCAGGTTTGCCAGGGGCTCGTCGAACAGCAGCACATCTACCCCGGAAACCATTACGCCTCCCAGAGCAACCCGCTGCTTCTGCCCGCCGGAAATCTCACTGGGGGCATGGGAGAGCACCTGGGTCACATCCACCACGTCGGCAATCTTCTCCACCAGCGTCTTCATTTCCTTCTGGCCCATGCAGTCGTTTTCCAGTGCAAAGGCCATGTCCTCTGCCACGGTCAGGCCAATAAACTGTCCATCGGAATCCTGCAAAACCGTGCCCACCACCCCGGACAGGTCAAATAGGCTCAAGGTTTTGGCGTCCTTTCCTCCAACGGTCAGGCTGCCCGTGGATTTTCCGGAGTAGGAATTGGGAATCAGACCGTTCATGCAGTGGGCCAGGGTGGATTTTCCGCAGCCGGAGGGCCCGGCAATCAGCACCTTCTCCCCCTTGGAGACGGTCAGGTTGATATCATAGAGCGTCGGCTCCGCCTGGGCGGTGTACTGAAAGCCGAAATGTTCAAAGGAAATAATAGGCTCCAAAGCCGGGCCTCCTTTCTGATCTGATGCGGTAAAGGATACTCCGGAAGTCTTCCGGTGCATCCTTTGCCGCACCCTTGGGGAAAAATCGCCGGCCCGCCCAAGCGGGCCGGCAGATATCTTTTACTGCTTGGTCAGGCTGCCTGCCTTGGTCTTGGTGGCTGCATAAGCAACACACAGCAAAGAACCCACAATGGCAGTGGTAACGGCATTGGCAATGCCGGCAACCAGGCCCTGTGCCAGCAGCTTATCCCAGGGCTCGCCCATCATGTACACATCCAGAACGGGAGCTACCAGGAACCAGCAGATCAGGTGGCACACCACCTGGGCCAGATTGAACTTGACCAGGCCCTTCTTGCCC
This sequence comes from uncultured Oscillospiraceae bacterium, assembly GCA_934589065.1. GTDB lineage: Bacteria > Bacillota > Clostridia > Oscillospirales > Oscillospiraceae > Faecousia. The sequence goes on along the minus strand of CAKTNN010000004.1, from coordinate 71,123 downwards.
ATCTCGGCTTCGTCCATTTTCAGCAGCTTTGCGGCATAGCCCATCAGCAGGCCAAACACGCCGGAAGCGATTACCCAGCTCCACCATATTCCCCAGCCGTAGCTGAAGTCAATCAGGGCGTGACCGATGAAGCCGATGAGCGCACCGGCAACCGGGCCGTAGGCCACGGACATAAATGCCAGAAGGCCGTACTGAACGGAAATATTGGTGTTGGGCACAGGGCTGGGGATTGCCACAAACCGGCCCAGCACAAAGAACAGCGCCGCGCCGATGCCAATGGCAACGATGGTTTTAACAGAAAACTTCTTCATGATTCTACCTCCGTGAATTTTATATTTAGAGCCTTGGCAGGCACTAAATTTCTACATTTGGAATACTTCCATACGGATGCGCCAGGAGTTTCCCGTGCCGATGTTGTAGGCCCGGGCAAAGGAGCCCTGGTTGATAGCCACCGCCATGCAGTCCAAACTGTTGACGTAGGCCAGGGCCTCGCCAATGTAAACCTCGGCAAAGCTCTTGGCAAACAGAATGATATTGCGGTAGACGGTACGGGTATCGTTTTCAATGGTAATGCTCAGCCGGTCGCCGTAATGGGCGCCGATTTTCAGGAAGAGCTCCCGGGGGATGTTTGTCCAGAGAGAGCCAAAGCGCACATCCAGCACATCCACCGTGCCGCATACCGCTTTTCCGTCCAGGTAGGGCTCCACCACCGGAAGTCTTACCAGGGAGTCCACGCTGAGCTCCGGCCCCACCTCCTCAAAGGAGATGATTCCCGCAGCCAGCCGCGCCCCCGTATAAGCGTACACATCCCGACCGTAGAAGGTGTAGCTTTCCCCGGAATTGGGCAGGCGGTTTACCCGCTCGTCAATTTCCCGCACGGCGGAAACTCCCTCCAGACGCAGCACGTGGGTCAGGGTTCCGTTGTCCGGGGTAACAATGTATCTGCCGGAATTGGTTCGGGCGACGATGCTCTTTCGGTCGCTGCCCACTCCGGGGTCCACCACGGAAACAAATACCGTATCATTAGGCCAGTAGTTCACCGTCTGAATCAGCCGGTAGCTGGCCTCCCATATAGAATAGGGCGTAATGTCATGGGTCAGGTCATGGATTTTCAGGTCCGGGTTCACACAGTAGGCAACGCCATACATAGCGCTGACCGCCCCATCCACAAGGCCAAAATCCGACTGAAAAACAAGAGGTTTCATAGGTAACTCCCCCTCAAGTATGTCTGTAATCGCTTTCTTTCCCGGTTATCATATATTAGAAGGAAAAGAAAGTCAAGATTCGGCATTCTCCTGCTTTTCTTCCGCTTCCTGCCGGGCTTTCTCCTCCAATGCCCGGGCATAGCGGTTTTCCGCCAGGTTTTCCCGGTCGTGGGGCTTAAAATGCAGAATGATCAGCGCTGCCACCGCCGCAGCGCAGCTGCAGCCTGCCAGGACCTGGCTGACCCGGAAGGAGCCCCAGTAAAGGCTGTCCATCCGCAGACCCTCGATCATGGCTCTGCCCAGGCCGTACCAGGCAACGTAGCCCAGAGCAATCTGACCGTCATACTTCCGCTTGGGAGAGAGGAAGTTCAGCAGGAGAAATCCTGCCAGATTCCACAGGCTCTCGTACAGGAAGGTGGGATGGTAGTATTCCCACTGGCCCGTCACGGTATTGTATAGGCCCATACGGCTAAAGGCCTGGGTCGGTGCACCGAAGGCCTCCCGGTTGAAGAAGTTGCCCCAGCGGCCCACCAGCTGCCCGATGAGAAAGCCAATCACCACCAGGTCCAGAAGGGCGGGCAAGGAGCACTTTTTGATCTTGCAGTACACCACCACGCCTACAAAGGCGCCCAGCACCGCGCCGTAGATGGCAAGGCCGCCATTCCAGATATACAGCACGGATATGGGGTTATCGGCATATTCGCTCCAGCTGAAAGCGCAGTAGTAGGCCCGGGCGCAGAGAACGGCAAAGGGCGTGATCCACAGGATTCCATCCAGAATATCGTCCTCCGTCAGGCCTGCCCGCTTGCTTCTGCGGCAGCAATAGATTCCTGCCAGCAGCAGGCCGAAGGCAATCACCGCCCCGTACAGGTGGATGGTCAAAGGCCCCAGCTGCAGGGAGCGAATGGGGTTCACCTCAATTCCCAGCAGTGGGAAGGAGATGGTAGAATAGTTTGCAGGATTGAGATTCATTTGTTTTCCTCCTTGGAGATGGGGTCAATGATGGCAAGGGCTGCCCGCTCCCGGGTAACCGCTTCTGCAAGGAATGCCTCCACATCTTTTTTCTCAATGCCTCTGTATACCTCCGGGAATCGGAAGTAATCAAAGTCGCTGAAATGGTAGGCACACAGCCGGAAGCAGGTGGCATCGAAGGAATCCAGGCTCTTGATTCTCCGGCCCAGGGCACTGCGCTTCATCCGTTGGAAGTCCGCCTCCGGGATACCGGTATGGCGCATTTCCTCCGCCCGCTTCAAAATGGCCTCCATTACTTCCTGGGGATTTTTGCTGTCGCCGCCGCAGGTCAAAAGGGCGCAGCCATCCACGGTTTCAAAGCCGCCGCCGAAGGAGCCGTCAATCAACCCCTGCTCATACAATTTCAGATAGAGGTCGGAGGATTCTCCCAGCAGCGCTTCCGCCGCCAGGTCCGCCACCATCTCCTGACGGATGGCATTCTCTCCGGAGCCGGGACACCGGCATTTAAAAGCCAGGGTAAAGGTGGGCATGGAGATTTCCATTTCCCGGCGCACCAGAGGCGTTTCCGGGGTCAGGGGTTCCTCCCAGTCCCGGAGCTTTTCCCCCACGCTGCCGGGGGTATCCCCCAGCACCTGCCGGGCAATGGCTGCAACCTCCTCCGGCTCCACATCTCCCAGCACACACAGTATCATATTTCCCGGCGCATAAAAGGCCCGGTGGCACAGATAGAGATTTTCCGGAGTGATCTGCCGGATGGTCTCCGAGGTTCCCAGGATCGGGACCCGGATGGGGTGCTTGCTGTACATGGCCTTTGCCAGCATTTCAAAGCCCACGCTATCCGGGGCATCCTCATTCATGCCAATTTCCTGATCGATAATCCCCCGCTCTTTCTCCACGCTCTCCTGGGTAAAATAAGGGGTGGATACAAATTCCAGCAGCAGCTTCAGGCACTCCCGGAATTGGGCGGTACAGGTAAAATAGTAGGCCGTCATATCGTAGCTGGTAAAGGCATTGGCATTGGCCCCCAGGGCCGCAAATTCCGCCGTTACATCCCGGCCCCCCGGCAGGTCAAACATCTTGTGCTCCAAGTAGTGGGCGATCCCCGCAGGAACGCTGTATTCCTTCCCGTCCAGCCGGAAGGAAGTATGGATAGAGCCAAAATCCGTGACAAAATAGGCAATCTTTTTCTGGAAGCCCTTTCGGGGAACCACCGTAACCTGCAGGCCGTTGGGCAAAGTTTCCCGGTAGACCCGCTCGTCCAGCTGCTTATACTCCGTCTGCTGCATCGCTGTTGCCTCCTTCCAGGAAATAGGTGCTGTGGAGCTGCAGGGCCTTGGCGCACCGCACCACGTCCTCCCAGGTTACCTTTTCCAGTGCCTGGGTATGGCTCTGGGGGGTCAGCCCGCTGCCCCCAAGCTCCATGGCGGCATAGTAGCCTTCAATGGAGGCCGGGGAATCGTGTACGCCCCGCAGGGCGGAGATCAGGGCCTCCTTGGCGCTGAGGAGCTCCGCATCGGAGATTCCTCCCCGGCGCATACTTTCCAGCTGAGCCAGGATTTCCTGTCTCGTGTGGTTTTCCTTGTCAAAATCAATTCCGGCGGAAACCAGCACCACGCCCTTGGCACTGTAGTAGCTGGATGCAATGCTGTAGCACAGGCTCTGCTTTTCCCGCACGTTCTGGAACAGCTTGGAGGTCACGTCCCCGCCAAAAATGCCGTTTGTCACCTGCATGGCGGCAAAATCCTCCGTCCGGTTGGTTTTTGGGGTATAAAAGCCCATGCACAGCTTTCCCTGGGCCACCTCCATTTTCTCCCGGATGTCCCGTCCCTGGGAAAGCTTCAGCTCCGTCTGCTCCGGCAGCGGCATATACGCCCGCTCTTCCGATGCAAACATATCCCGCAGGCTCTCGGCAACCTCCTCCGGCTTTCCGGAACCCACGTAGTAAAGCTGTACCGGGCTCTCCCGGCGCACCCGCAGATAGTGCTGCAGCAGGCCCTGGGGGGTAATGGCAGCCACATCCTGAGGCTGCCCCATCCGGGGAATGCCAAAGGGATCCTCCCGGCACATCTCTTCCAGCAGCTGCCGGGCGGCATACACCCGCTTATCGTTGAGCTCCGCCTCAATGGCGGCAATCTGGTTGGTCTTTTCTCCCTCCACAAACTCCGGCAGGAAGCCGCCCTGTTGGGTGGGGTAGTCGAAAAGCAGTTCCTTCACAAAGGAAATGGTCTTTTTCAGCACGCTCTCCCCCTCCAGGGCAAAGCGGTCGTCCATCAGGCTGACATAAAATCCGGTGGTCTGGTAGTCCCCTGCCCGGCGGGAAACGGCACTGACCGAGGCCCCATAGAGCTCATCCAGCCGCAGGGTGATTTCCCGCAGATTCCTGGCGCTTTTTGTGCCCCGGAGCAGTACGCTGGGAATCAGGGCATTCATGGCAGCCTCTGCCCGGTCCATTTTCCGCACATACTGAATGCTGAAGCAATTCTGTTTGAACCGGCTATCCGTGTATGCACTGAAACGGATACCGGGATACAATTCCATTCGTTCGATCATAGGATACTCCTTTGCAAGCAGTACCGCTTATTATATACTATTTTGCCGGAAATAGAAAGGGATATTGGAAAATTTCCCGGAAGGTTCATTTTGCAAAAAATTCATAGCTTTCCCGTTGTCTTTTCCCGTTTTTTGCTGTACAATGTATGATTGATTATATGTACACTTGTACAAAACCAAGGAGGGCCTGGAATGGCTTGGCTGGAAATTACCCTCAACACCCAGCCCGGTTCCGTAAACGCGCTGGCTACGGCGCTGACGGGATTGGGCTACGAAGACCTGTGCATTGAGGATCAGCAGGAATTTGAAACCTTCCTGGAGGAAAACCGGGAATATTGGGATTATATCGATGAAAGTCTGGAAAAGAGCCTGCAGGGCCTGAGCCGGGTAAAGCTCTACCTGGAGGATACGGAAACCCAGCGGCTTCAGGTTTTGCAGGACTACGCCGCGGAAAAGAATCTGCCCATTACGGTAAAGGCACTGCCGGAAACCAACTGGGAAGAGAGCTGGAAGGAAAACTATCCCCCTCAGGAGGTGGGCAAAAAGCTGGTGGTGCTTCCCTACTGGCTGGAAGACAGCTACGAAACGAATCGGAAAAAGGTGATCCTGGATCCCGGTCTGACCTTTGGAACCGGGGCGCACCCCTCCACCCAAATGGTAATGGAAGCCATGGAGGAAACCGTCGCCCCCGGAATGCACTGCCTGGACTTAGGCAGCGGCAGCGGCATTCTCTCCATCACCGCCCTGCGTCTGGGGGCAGAAAGCGCCGTTGGCGTGGATATCGACCCCAAGGCCGAGGATATCGCCCGGGAAAACGCCGGATATAACGGCTTCGCTTTCCCGGAATTCACCGCCCTCACCGGAAACGTCACCGCAGACAAGGGTCTGATGGATACCCTGGCAGCAAAACAATACGGCCTGGTGCTGGTAAACATCGTTGCAGATGTGATTATCGGTCTGAGCCCGGTTCTTCCGGAATTTCTGGGGGAAAACACCACTCTGATCCTCTCCGGCATTCTGGACACCAGGCTGGCAGATGTACTGGACGCCCTGAAAAAGGCAGGAATCGCCGTCACCTCCATCCGGGAAAAAGAGGAGTGGCGCTGTGTCACCGCCAAAATCGCAAAGGAGTAACCACCCATGAGAATGACCTTTCGCACCAAACGCCGCCTGCGCAGTCTGGGACTCACCGTCCTCATCATTGCCGTAATCGGGCTGGTTGTCTGGTTTTGCAGTGTGATCTGGCTGGAGCGCTATGTGGTATACAGCTCCGATGGCGCAAAGCTGGATTTTGAAAATGAGCCCGCAGGCTTTGCCGGGGTAGAGGCCGTAAAGCCGGAAGCCCAGGGCGGCGTTTCCATCTTCTATAACGAAGGCTCGGATGCCATCTCCATCAGCAAAGACCTGACCCCCATCAACGGTTACTATCTGGACTATGCCTCCATGGTCAAAGATATGGCGGGGGCCATGGAGAACCTGGATGTGGTTCCCACCGGCACGCCCATCCTGGTGGATATGAAGGGCGGCTACGGCACCTTCTACTATTCTTCCGCCATTTCCGGCGCAGTGCAGTCCGCCAGCGCCCCGGTGCAGCAGGTGGATGAATTTGTTCGGCGACTGAAAAGCAAGGGCTACTATATGATCGCCCGGATTTCCGCCTTCCAGGACTATATGTACGGCAATGCCAACGTCACCAGCGGCCTGTATATGACCAGCCGGGTCGGTCTGTGGATGGATGGCGAGGGCTGCTACTGGCTGGATCCCGCCTCCGCCGGTGTGCAAAGCTGGATCACCTCCGCCGTGCTGGAGCTGAAAAACATGGGCTTCCACGAGGTTGTGCTGGCAAACTTCCAGTTCCCGAACACCGATAAATACGTCTACGACAAGGACAGAACCGAGGCCCTGCAAAACGCCATGAATAACCTGCTGACTTCCACCGCCTCCGACAGCGGAACCTTCACCCTGTCCTTCGGCACCAGCGACCCCAGCCTGACCTTGCCGGAAGGGGCCCGCTCCCGAATCTATTTGCAGGGAATTGAGGCAAAGGATGTGGATTCCTCCGTGGAAAAGGCCACCGTGCCGGACAGGGAATCCCAGATCGTTTTCCTGGCAACCACCAACGATACCCGGTTTGATAAGTATAGCGTCCTGCGCCCCCTGAGCGCCGCCAAGACCCTGGAGGCTGCCAAGACCGCCAACGCCGCCACAGAGGAAACCACCGAATAAGGGCTTTCCCGGCGGACGATTACAAGAATATAATGAGGAAACAACTGTCATTCCGAGGCGGTGTGAACACCGCCGTGGGAATCCCCCTGAATTTTACTTCTGTGGGGGCTTGCCACACCAGTTTAGGAACTGGTTTGCAATGACAGTTTTTTCGTTTTGCAAGGGTTTCTTTTTATTTCCCCCAAGTTTTTGCGTGAAGTTTACATTTTGCCTGTTTTCCTTTTGGTTAGGATGTGGTAAACTGTGTCTTATAGAATTCATTTCCAACCTGCGTTTTCTGGGAGGTGGCTGCTTTGCGGTCCTGTGTGATTTTTTGTGCGGCGGAGTTTGACCGGCTCCTCGCCCCGGTGGAGGGCAGCTATATCATCGCCGCCGACGGCGGGCTGCGGCATCTGGAGAAGCTGGGGCTCATCCCCAACGTCATCATCGGGGACTTTGACTCTCTGGAGTATGTTCCCCAAGGGGCAGAGGTCTACCCCGTAGAAAAGGATGATACCGATTCCATGCTGGCGGTAAAGCTGGGACTCCAAAAGGGCTTCCGAGATTTTATCCTCTACGGCACCCTGGATGGGCCCAGACTTGACCACACCGTTGCCAACTATCAGCTTTTAAAATACCTCTCCGAGCACGGTGCCCGGGGGGTACTGGTTGGACTGACCTTCTGCGCCACCGTAGTGGAAAACGGAGAAATTCACTTTGGCCCAAACCATGCCGGGGATATTTCCGTTTTCTGCATTGGGCCGGAAGCCAAGGGTGTTTCCATCCGGGGGCTTTTCTACGAACTGGAAAAGGGAACGCTTTCCTCCGGCTTTCCCCTGGGCGTCAGCAATCATTTCACCGAAAAAGAGGCCTCCGTTTCCGTAGAACAGGGCGCACTTCTGGTGCTCTGGCGGCGGGAAGCAGGACTTCCCGAATTCAGATAAGGAGCTGATCGTATGTCCGAAGAAATAGAAGTACTCCACCCGGATCCCCAGCAGGGCCTGACCCAGACCCAGGTTCAGGAACGGCTGGATGCCGGCCTGCACGGCGGCAGCGATACTGGCAGCGGACCCAGTGAAAAAGAAATCATCCTGCGGCACAGCCTGACCTTCTTCAATCTGGTGTTTATCGTGCTGGCGGTACTGCTGCTGCTGGGCCATTCCTCCGTGAAGAACATGGGTTTTCTGGGCGTGGTGGTAATCAATACCGTCATTGGCATTGTCCAGGAAATCCGCGCCAAGCGGGCCGTGGAAAAGCTCAGCCTGGTAGCCCGGCGTCCGGTAAAGGTCATCCGGGGCGGGCAAATGCTCAGCGCAGAGCCCGACAGCATTGTCCGGGATGACATCGCCGAATTCGGTCAGGGCGACCAGATCTGCGCCGACGGCATTCTCCGCTCCGGTCAGCTTTATGTAAACGAGTCTCTTCTCACCGGTGAAGAGGACAGCGTGGAAAAGAACCCCGGCGACCTCGTCCATTCCGGCAGCTTTGTGCTCACCGGACGGGGGCGGGTGGAGCTCACCGCCGTAGGTGCAGACTGCGGCGCAGCCGCCCTGGCCCAGGAGGCCAAAAAGAACCCAAGAGGGAAGAAATCGGAAATGATCCGCTCTTTGGATCGCCTGATTCTCTTCCTGGGCATTGCCCTGGTTCCCGTGGGCAGCATCCTTTTCTACCAGGAGTACCGGGTTTTGCAGCTGGGGCTCCAGGCCAGTACGGAAGGAACCGTCGCCGCCCTCATCGGCATGATTCCCGAAGGACTGTATCTGCTCACCAGCATTGCCCTGGCGGTATCCGCCCAAAAGCTCAGCCGGGGAAAGGTACTGGTGCAGGATATGAACAGCATCGAAACCCTGGCCCGGGTGGATGTACTGTGCGTGGATAAAACCGGCACCATCACAGAGCCTGATATGGTGGTGGAAAACCTGATCCCCCTGGGGAATCTTCTGCCGGAAGAGCTGGAGGATATCCTCACCGCCATGTATGGCGAGGTGGAACCGGACAACGCCACCGCAAAGGCCATGGGCGAGCTCTTCTCCGGGGAAAGCAGTCTGGACTGCACCAAAAGGATTCCCTTCTCCCCGGAAACCAAGTGGTATGGCTGTGCGTTTTCCGATGCCGGAAACATTGTGGTCGGCGCGCCGGAATTCCTGCTGGGTGACCGGCAGGATACCTGGGGCATTACCGGCTGGGCTCAGCAGGGCTACCGGGTACTGCTGTGCGCCCAGTATGGCGCTCCCCTGGAAATGGGGAAGCTGGACAGCAGCCTGATCACCCCCATTGCCCTGATTCTCCTCACCGGCAAACTGCGGCCCAATGCCAAGGAAACCTTTGCCTATTTTGCCCAGCAGGGGGTAACTGTGAAGGTCATCTCCGGTGACAATCCCGCTACCGTCAGCCAGATTGCCCAGCAGGCCGGTATCCCGGGGAGCGAAAGCTACGTCGATGCTTCCACCCTGACCACACCGGAAGCACTGCGGGAAGCCGCAGCCGCCTACACCGTCTTTGGTCGGGTGACCCCGGAGCAGAAAAAAGAGCTGGTTGCCGCTCTGCAAAAGAAAAAGCACACCGTAGCCATGACCGGCGACGGCGTGAACGATCTGCTGGCGATGAAGCAGGCCAACTGCTCCATTGCCATGGCAAGCGGCGCAGAGGCCGCCAGCAGTCTGGCAAGCCTGGTGCTGCTGGACTCCGATTTCTCCGCCATGCCCGGCGTGGTGGCAGAAGGGCGGCGGGTGATCAACAACATCCAGCGGGCCGCCAGCCTGTTTTTGGTAAAGAATATCTTCTCCCTGTTCCTGTCCATTATTACTCTGTTTACCGCCTGGCCCTACCCCCTGGCCCCCATTCACCTGACGGTAATTTCCTCCATGGCGATCGGAATTCCCTCCTTTATCCTCACCTTTGAGCCCAAATACGACCGGGTAAAGGGGCGTTTCCTTCCCACGGTATTACGTCGCGCCTTCCCGGGAGGGCTGACCAACGTATTTGTGGTACTGGTTTGCCAGCTGTTCATGATGGTCTTCGCCCTTCCCCAGGATGAAGTCTCCACCATCTGCGCTGCCATTCTCTCCTTTGTAGGTCTTCTGGTTTTGTTCCAGATTTGCCGTCCCTTCAATTTCTTCCGGGGCGCGCTGTGGGTTGCCATGGCTGCCGGCATCGTCGTATGCTTTACCCTGTTGGGGGACATTCTGGATCTGCGTACCTGGTCCAGCCAGGCGCAGCTGGTCATGGGCACACTTTTGTTGATGACCCCCACGGTTTTCTTCACCTTCCAGCGTCTTTTCGACTGGTCGGAGCGGACACGTCTGTACATTGCCGCCTGGTTCAGCGCCAAGTGGAACAAGCTTTTCCACAGGAAGCGGGCCGCTGCCAATTGATGCTCCACAAAGTAAGGAGGAATCCCCGTGCGTACCTATGAGCTGAGAAAAATGCCTGGGCTTCCCCTGTACGAATCCCTCTACCGGGCCATCCGGGAGGATATCCGCACCGGACGTTTGGCCCCGGGAGACAAGCTGCCCTCGAAGCGGGCGCTAGCCTCCAACCTGGAAATCGGAAAAACCACCGTAGAGGGAGCTTATGCCCAACTGCTGGAGGAGGGCTATATCACGTCCAAAGAGCGCCAGGGTTTTTTTGTGGAGAATATTCCCAGGCAAGCCCCGGCAGAGCCCGCCGTGCTTCCCTTACGGGCAAGTCCGCCGCCGGAGCCCCCATTGGCGGATCTGACCGCCAACGGCACCGGGCAATTTCCCTTTTCCGTCTGGGCAAGACTCCAGCGGGAGGTGGTTCTGGACTACGGGAAGGATTTGCTTTTGCCCATGGATTCCCGGGGCGCTCCCGCCCTGCGGCTTGCCATTGCCAGGAATCTATCCGACTTTCGGGGGATGCAGGTTGACCCGGAAAACATTCTGGTGGGCGCAGGCACGGACTTTTTGTATAACCTTCTGATGCAGCTGCTGGGCCAGGACAAAATCTACGGTGTGGAAGACCCCGGCTACGGAAAAATCCGCCGCATTTACGCCGCAGGCGGGGTGCGCTGCCGCCCCATCCCCATGGATGGCCTTGGCATCGACCCGGACTGCATCGGCGAAGCCACCGTGCTTCACATCTCCCCCAGCCACCATTTTCCCACCGGCATTGTCACCCCCGTTTCCCGGCGGCTAAGGCTGCTGGAATGGGCAAGAGCCCGGAACGGCTGGATCATTGAAGACGATTACGATACGGAGTTCCGCTTCCGGGGGCACCCCGTCCCCGCCATGCAGACCATGGATCCGGAGCGGGTCATCTACCTCAACACCTTCTCCAAAACCCTGTCCCCCTCCATCCGTATCAGCTATATGATTCTGCCCCCTGCCCTGATGGCCCGCTTTCGCCGGGAGCTGGGCTTTTACGGCTGCACCGTGGCTAGCTTTGAGCAGTATACCCTGGCCCGTTTTCTCAGCCGGGGCTACTTTGAAAAGCACATCAACCGGATGCGCAAATTCTACCGGGCCCGCCGGAATCGGGTCATTGCCCTGCTGGAAAGCTGTCCCGCCGCAAATAAGCTGACCATCCAGGAGCAGGACGCCGGGCTGCACTTCCTTTTGCAGGTGGATACCCAACTGAGCGATGAAGCATTGGTAGCCTTTCTCCTGGAAAACGGAATTAAGGTTCAGCCCCTTGGCAGCTTTTACACCCAGCCCAAAACACTGCACACCCTGGTGGTCAACTACTCCGGTGTGGACGAAGCGGCCCTGGAAAGAGCCCTTGCGCGCCTAATCATTTAAAATCGGCAAAACAAGCAGGCCTGCTGCAATTTTTCTTGCAGCAGGCCATTTCGTTTTGTTTTTAAAGAACCCCGGCGCTTGACAGCACCATCACCCACAGCGTCATGGTCAGGGAAACGCACAGCGTTGTCGCTGCCAAAATGTGAATTGCCAGAGGCTCATCACATTGAAGCTCCCGGGCCATAACCGCGCTGGTAGTGGCTGTGGAAACCCCAGACATTGCCAGGATGGAAAACAGGCTCACCCCTCGGTAGCCCAGCAAGTACCCGCCGGTCAGCGCCAGCAGGGGCATTACCACCAGCTTCACGCCTACGGCTGCGCCAATAAGCGCCATGTCTCCCCGGAAGCTGTTTCTGTCAAAGCCGCCCCCCGCAGCAATCAGGGAAACCACCACCGCAGCTCCTCCCAGGTTGGAGAAAATCTTTTCGACGGCATTTGGAAACCGGATATTCCCCAGCGAGCAGGCAAGGCCCAAAGCAATTCCCCAGATAATGGGATTGCGCAGGATTTCCCTGCCCACTCGGCGGAAGGTTCCCCCTTTCCCGGCTGTTTGCCCACAGCAGGTAAGAATCACTACGGAAAAGACATTGTAGCATACCATCGCCACTCCAAGCATCAAAGGCATTGGGCCCAGCTGTTCCCCATAGATGCTCTGAGCGATTGCCAAACCAATAACCGCCGTGTTTCCCCGGAAGCATCCCTGGACGAAGCTGCCCAGTTTCCCCCTGTCCCGGATGAATTGTGCCGACACCAGCCACAGTGCGGCAGCATACACAGCCAGGAAGCCCCCGCAATACAGGAGAAACCCCAGATCAAAATGACTGGTAAAATCGCTGGAGCGCATACTGTTAAACAGCATGACCGGCAGCAGTACGCGGAAGGTCAGGCGATTGGAGCCCACAACGTAGGCCCCATCGATCACCTTCATTTGCCGCAGGAGATATCCAATGGCAAGCATTGCAAACACCGGCAGCGTCACATTCAGGCTGTAGACCAGGTTCTCCATACTATACGAAGGGTTTTACTTCCCGGTCACACCACAGCACCCCGCCATGGGCCAGGGAATCCTCGGTTAATTCGTGGAGCACAATGGAAATCCGGTCTTTGGAAATACCCAGTGTATCCGACATGGTGTCGGTTACATTTTTCACCAGTTCCCGCTTCTTTTCCAGGCTTCTGCCCTCCACCATCTGGATGATCACTCTCGGCATAGACTCCCCTCCAGGCTTATTTCAGCATATCCTTTACCCAACCGGGGGTGAGATCCGGCAGTTCCGTTCCCTCAGCCTTGCACCGGCGGTAGTTTGCAATCGCCTCCACCCGCTTTGCCTCGTAGGCAATCTTCTCTTCCGCCTTGGTCAGCACATCGGCAATCAGTTCTCTGGGCACGCAGACAATTCCGTCTGCATCGGCAACAATCAAATCCCCGGGCTTTACGGTCACCCCGCCGCACTCCACCTGCGTATTAATCGCCCCGGGGCCAATCTTAGAGGGGCTGGAGGGCTTATAGCCCCGGCTGAACATAGGCATCCCGTTTTCGCTCAGCCCCAGCTTGTCCCGGATATATCCGTCTACAATAATGCCGCTCAGGCCAATGGCTGCGGCGGCACCGCCCATCAGGTCGCCCATATAGGCCCGCTCCTCGGCTGCCTTACCGGCAACCACCAGGCAATAGCCGGGCTTGCAATTGTAAATTCCCACATGGATCGGAAGGTTATCCCCATCCTTGGTATCCACCGTAGAAACAGTGGCTACAATTTTCATACTGTCACATACCGGCTTGATTGCAGCATCCATGGTGTAGTGAACCGGGTTCAGTTTTAGTTTTGTCAGGCCATCGCAGATGTTGGGCGAGCTCAGCTTCTCCGCTCTTGCCAGCAAATCCTCCGGAATCAGCTCCGGCAGCGGACGATAATCATATTCCATTTTTCCTTTGTCCTTTCTGAGAATTTCATTTTACGCCTTTACAATTTCCTTTTTATTCTTCAGGTACAGCATCGCAATGACAGCTGCTGCAATTGCCGCGCCCAGGATGTTCAGCCAGAAAACGGCGGAATTAATCAGCATGATTCCGGCAGCCAGCAGCAAAAGTCTGGTGGGCACCTTCATCTTCTGAATCATCCAGCCGGAAACCGCCATGGACAAAATGACGCAGCCCAGGAATGCCGTTACCACCGCAAACGCAATGCCGCCAGGGGTACCAATCAGCAGAAGACTATTGTCAACGGCAAAGATGAAGGGAATAATAAATCCGGTGGAGGCCAGCTTAATGGACTCCCAGCCCGTCTCCCACACACCGGCACCGGAAATACCGCAGGCAGCAAACACAGACAGGGCAACCGGGGGAGTAATGGTGGACAGTGCGCCAAAGTACAGCAGGAACAGGTGTGCTGCCAGTTTGGAAACGCCCATATCAATCAGCGCAGGAGCAACCAATACCGCCAGCACCATGTAGGCCGCAGAGGTGGGCAGGCCCATGCCCAGCAGGATGCTGGCAAACATGGCAAGCATCAGCGTAAACAGCAGGTTGCCGCCGGAAATCTGCTCAATCAGGCTGCTGATCTTCAGGCCAAAGCCGGTCAGAGACATAGAGCCCATAATGATACCCGCCAGAATGCAGGCAGCCGCCACCGGGGCAATGCTCTTAACCGTCCCCTCAAAGGCCTTGAGGATATTCTGAACGGTCATCTCCTTCCGGTTCATAACAAAGCCAACCGCCAGAGTAACCCAGATGCTGTAGAAGGCAGACATCTGCACGCTAAAGCCTGCAACAATCAGCGCAACCAGCACCACCAGAGGAATGGCGTAGGGCCAGCCGGACTTGAACACCTGCCACAAGGGCTGCACTTCACTGGGGTCTGCAGCCGCAATATTGTCCCTGCGGGCAATGAAATAAATGGAAACGGACAAGGTTGCATAATACAGCAGAGCAGGCACAAGGGCCGCAAGGGCAATATCCGAATACTCAATACCGGTCATTTCCGCCATCAGGAAGGCAACCGCGCCCATAACCGGGGGCATGATCTGTCCGCCGGAGGAGGCAACCGCCTCTACAGCACCGGCAGTGCTGGGCTTTAGCCCGATTTTCTTCATCAGCGGGATCGTAAAGGTTCCGGTAGTCACCACGTTTGCCGCGCCGGAGCCGTTGATCGTGCCCATCAGCATACTGGAATACACGGCTGCCTGAGCAGGGCCGCCCCGGGATTTTCCCACAGCCGCATAGGCCAGATCCACGAACCACTTGCCTGCACCGGTAAGCTCCAAAATGCTGCCAAAGAGAATAAACAGAAAAATATACTTGGCGCTGACATAAATGGTTTGCCCGAACAGGCCGTCACTGGAGGTGTAAATAAACACCGCAATCCGCTTGATGGTAAACCGTGCGGTTTTCAGCATACCCGGTACATAATGACCGAAGTAGCAATAGGCCAGGAACAGAATGCAGATAATCGGCAGAATCTTTCCAACGGAGCGGCGACCGACTTCCAGCACCAGGAGCACGGCAATAATGCCTACCACCACATCCATATTGGTGTAGAAGCCCGCAGACATGACCATGCGCTCCTGCATCTGAATCTGATAAATGCAGATAAACACCGTTGCGGCAATCATCACCCAGTCGATCACCGGGCCGATGCCCTTTACTTTTGTAGGATTGCGCAGAATGATGTAGCTGCCGATGACGCCCCAATGCACGGCAGACAGCACAAAGGATGACCATGTGCCGAAGGATGCAGAATATAACTGGAAGATACACAGCCCCGATGCAATGACCAGTGCAATGATATCCACCATCTGCTGATACTTGCTTTTGTTTTCTTCCATTTTTGCACCTCTCATATCGTGTTGTTTCTGCCCACAGGCACAAGGGAATCGCCGCGGCATCCACAGATATTCCCTCGCGCCTTTGGGCCGGGAGCCAGGGCAGTGCCCTGGCTCCCTATCCTTACTGAATCAGGCCCGCCTCCCGGTAATAGCGTTCAGCACCGGGATGGAGCTGTGCGGCAGACTGGCAGGCAGTTTCGCCGTTGATTTCCTGGCAGGCAACGTGGGCATCCACATAGGTGTCGGCGTTCTCCACGACAGCCTTTACAAACTGGTAAACCGCTTCCTCCGGCACATTCGCGCCGCATACGATTTCCGTATAGATTTTCAGGGTATTCACGGTGTTCATCGTGGGGTAAGCCCCATCCTTGGTGGTGGTTTCCGAGTAGTAGGGGTACTGCTCCACAACCTTTGCAAGGATATTGGGATCGGCATCCACAAACTTCAGCGCAGTAGTTGCCGCCTGGCTGGTAAGGCCGGAGGCCGGCGCGCTGGCTACAAAGAAGGTGGCATCAATTACGCCGTCTGCCAGTTTTTCCAGGCCCTCTGCAATCGAGTAATAGCTGGCCTCGATATCCTTTTCCACGTCAATGCCATAGGCTTCCAGAATGGCAATGGACATAGCCGGAATGGTTGAACTGGGAGGGCCAAGGCAAACCTTCTTGCCCACCAGATCGGCATAGGTATTGATGCTGGAATTGGCGGTGGTAATCATGTGTCCCTGGCTTTCGTACAGACGCATCACGCCTCTCACATCCCCGGCACTGGCGTAGCTGGAATAGAATCCGGAGCCGCCGCCGTAGCAGGACCAGTAGGCTGCATCCGCATTGGTAAAGCCCATTTCCATATCTCCGGAAAGAATCAGGTTGATGTTCTCAACGCCGCCATTGGTTGCCTGGGCAACCACGGTCAGGTTCGGGTTCACGGTATTTACTGCATTGGCAATGGCAGCACCCACCACATAATAGGTACCGGTGGTTCCGGCAGTGCCCAGGGTGATATCATAGTGCTTATCGGAAACGGCAGCGGTTTCACCGGCGGTTTGCGTCCCCGCAGAGACACTGGCAACCGTTTCGGATGTTCCGCCGGAGCCGCAGGCGGCAAGAGATAACACCATTGCAGCGGCGAGGATGAGGGCGAACAGTTTCTTTGTTGCTTTCATTTTTGTTTCCTTCTTTCTTTTTCAGTTTATGCCGTTGTCAAACGCTTCCGGCAGTTAATACAGTTCCTCTCCCACCACCGGGAAAAAGTTGGAAAAGCACTCCGCATATTTATAATTCTGGTTTCCGGATATCCGTCTGGCGTGGTTGCCCCGCAGAAACGCCCGATCGGTATAGTACTGAATCAGGTGGCTCTGCGCCTTAAAGCACTTCATCGCTGCCACCTTCTGCTCGTAGACTTCCGTGATGTCTACAAAAGAGCCGGGAACAAATTTAGATAGCTCCGTCTGGTGGGGTTCAAAGCCAAACAGCCGCATCTGTTTGGTGTTCGGCAGCCCCTCCGTGCGGACACCGGCAGAATTCGCCAAAATGCTGCACTGGAATACCCACTGGCTCACACGGTTGTGATCCGGATTCAGCACATCTGCTCCATTCCGGTCGTGGGTCAGAATGATGTCCGGGCGTACCGTGCGGATTTTCCTTACCAGGCGCTCCGTCAGTGCCTCGTCGGTCACAATGGGGTAATCCTGCAAATCCCAGAGCTCCATGTTTTGGATGCCCAGGATTTCCGCTGCCGCCTCCGTCTCCGCTTTCCGCGCCGCCTTTACCGACTCCGCCGTTGCACCGGGCTGCTTCCACAGGTCATTGGATTCTCCCCGACCGCCAAAGCTCAGCACCACCAAATCGACCTGGGCGCCATGGCTAATGTATTTGGCAATTGTGCCCCCGGCTCGCCACACATAATCTGCGGCGTGCGCGCTGACCACCAGCATTCTCTTTCCGTCAATCATAGATTCATTCCTTTCCCAGCAGCTTGCGCTGATTATAAACCGTCATCTGCCGAACCTGCTCCGCGGTAAAGCCATCCCGGTACAGCGCAGTTGCGAAGGCCTCCATTCCCTCATCCGGGTAAATCCCCGCAGGCTGTCCCAGATCCGTAGAAACCACCACGTGCTCCGGACCCATGGCGCGAATCATTTCCAGCGTCACTGCGTAGTCCACCTTCTTTGTTGCATAGGTGGTATAGCAGTGCTCCATATACGCGCCAAAATCCGCCAGCTTTTTTTGCTCCTCTACCGTGTAGTAGGTAGTGGGGAAATCCACATGGGTAATGATGATGTTCTTAATCTGATGCTCCATTGCCGCCGCCTTTACCAGGGCAAAGGTTTCCTCATGGGAAATATGGCCGGTCGTCAGGATCATATTGTACTTTGCAATAATATCCAGCACCTTGTGGGTGTCTTCCGTCAACTGTCCCCGGTCATCCAGGATGCTGATGGGCGGCGCACTGATGCCCTCTTTCTTCATTTCCAGCACAATTCCGGCCCAGAAGGGCAGCTTCTTATTGGGATCCCCGGTAAAGGTATGGGCCTGCTCGTAGGCGCCATCGCAGGTTGGGAACCACAAAAGCCTCGCCCCGGCCCTTGCCGCCATCTCCACTGCCATGGGATTGATGCCGCCGACAGAGCCGTTTAATGTAACGGTGCCAATGTAATCGCAGTCCGGGTGAATCTTTTTTGCCAGAGCCGCCCGCTCTGCCGTGCAGAAATAGTGGGATTTCATTGCATAGCCCGCCATCCCGGAGTCCGCAATCCGCTGTCCCATTTCCAGATCGTCCAGTTTCCGGGGCATAACATCCGGAGCGGAATGGACGTGCAGATCATAGGCTCCCTGGATTAATTCTTTCATCGCCTTACCTCCTTACACACTTTCCCATTCCCTGCTGCTTTTGCGGATTTCCATACAGCAATTGGGCCGCATGGAAACCACACGGAAGCCGCTGGCACGCATGTGTCCGATTTTAATAAAAGTTGCCAGGACGGAGGTTTTTCCGCCCAGCCCAATGGGGCCAATCCCTGCCGCGTTTACCGCATCGGTAATTTTCCGTTCCATCTCGTTCTGCACATCGTAGCGACCGTCCTTCATTGCCTCCAGAGAAAGGGAGGATGCCTCACAGGCTGTGCGCCCCAGGCCGAAGGACAGGGTGCAGGGCTGACAGCCCAGTGCAGCCACCTGCGGAATTGCCCACTGAATCATTTCCTCCACCACATGGTCTACCGAATGCAAATGGAAGATGGGCTGGGTCTTGCTGCGGATTTCCGGGCCGCCCCCCAGCATCAGGATGGTAAATCGGATTTTGTTTCCGGGCACCCTGCGGATTTGGGTAGGTGCCGGCAAAAGCATCCCGGGCTCCTCATACAGGCCCTGGCTCTGGTCAATCCGTTCCAGGTCATTGCCCCTTACGCCCATAGGGCGGGTGGGCACCCGGTTCATACCCAGGCGGATTCCCGCCTCCATCGCCTGCAAAAAGCCTGCCGGAAGAACCGCCTCATCTCCAATTTCCAGGAAGGGGTGCGGTGTTCCCGTATCATCACACAGCGCGCTGTGGTGCAAGTCTGCCGCCTCGGCATTCCGCAGGAAATTGTCCATCGCCCAGCGGGCGCTTTCCTGAGTCTCCTTCTCGGCTGCGCAGGCCCAGCATTTCTTCTGATCTTCCCGCCAATGGGAGCTGGCCTCTACCACGGCATTGGCAACATCCTCTATAATCTGTTCCGTTGTCAGCATCGTCTTGTCCTCACTTTGCGAAAATTGTCTCGCCATCCGCAGCCGCGACGATGGCAGGGAAATCCGTAACCTGGATTTTATAGAAGCCTTCCATGCCATATTCCGAATGGAAAACACATTTGCATTCACTCATCTGGGCCGTCAGCAGTGCCGCCACCGGCGGTGTGACCAGGAAATAAGAACCCTGCTCCTTCATTTCCTCCACTGTCTCCTTAGAAATCAGTCCTTTGCCCAGATGGAACAACGCGCCATGCCTGGACAGTGGAAGAATCGAGCCCTGAATTTCCGGCTTGCTGCTGGTTGTGGGGGCAATGCCCGCACAGCTAACCGCTGTATGAAAAATCACCGCGCCCTCCAGATCAATATCATACTGACCCAGGGTACCGTTTTCGGCTGCCTCCACCACCTTGGGCAAAACCATATCCCGTCCGCAGTAAATCGTCCCCGTAAACTCCACCAGATCTCCCGCTTTCAGGTTTAACCTGGGGCCACGGTAGGGCACTTTTATTTTAATCATCGTTTATCCCTCCTTACACATCCCAGCCATCCAGAACCTTCCGAAAATCTCTGGGCACGCCATCGGGAAACAGGTCTTTCACGCGATTGTCGTCAATCCATTTGAGCTTCTCCCGGGTTGCATCCGCCATATTGCAGGGCAAGCCCTCGCTCTTAAGGAAATCCACAACGTTCTGCATTTCATGCTCCCGACGGTTGGCATGAAGCACCGCGCCGGAAATATACCCATCCATGATTTTCTGAAAGCCCGGGCCGAAGGAATCCAGAAAGGATTCCTGAATGGTGTCCACAACGCCGAACTTCTTGGCTGCCTGGAAGGATTCAATCAGCAGGCAGCTCAGGCCCTTGGCGGTAATACTGCGGATAAACTTGATGCTGGTCGCCGTCCCCGGCTCCCCCTGCACAACCGTCAAGCGCATATTGTACGGCTCCATCGCCCGTTTAAAATTCTCCGCGCCGCTGCCGCACAGCAGCATCGGCACCCGGTGCCGATCCTTCAGGAGCGTCCCCATCATTGCGCCGTCTACAAAGGCTGCCCCCTTGCCATCCAGCAGCTGTGCCATCCGCTTTTTATCCTTGGGCGTTGCAGTGGACACATCGATGTAAATCAGTCCCGGATGTGCCCCGGCACTTGCCTGCTCTGCCGCGCCCAAAGCAAAAGAGGAGGGTGTCCCGGAGATGACAATATCCGCTTTCCGGCAAACCTCTGCTCCGCTCTCCAGCTGTTTTGCTCCGCAGGACGCTGCCTTTTGGGCAATCTTTTCCCGGAACCGGGGATCTGCCTGCATGGCATCGTAACAGACAAGCTCCTGTGCGCCCTCTTCACGCAGCCCCTGGGCAATGGAAGAGTTCGCTTCTCCGAACCCAACGAAACCAATCACCATTCTAATTACCTCCTGGTTTATTTGCACAAATTTCCTAAGTACATCTTCTGATATTGATTATATTATACATGGTTACAAAAGAAAAGCATGATTTTATTTGTTGATTCTTCAAGCAAATACTTGTATAATAGGTTCTGCAACAGCATATTTACCAAGAAGGAGATGTGATTTTTGTGAACATGTCGGATATCAACTGTTTTCTGGAAGTTGTCTCCTGCGGCAGCTTTTCCAAGGCTTCGGAATCCCTCTATATTTCCCAGCAGGCCGTCAGTCTGCATATTAAGCATTTGGAGCAAACCTACAATGCGGTGCTCTTTGAGCGCAAGCCTGCGCTGAAACTGACCCAGGCAGGACATATCCTATTGGAAGCCGCTCAGGAAATCATTCAAAGAGAGCAGGTCTTGACCGACGCCCTGCAAAACTCCAGAAACAGCTATACCGGAGAGCTTTCCATCGGTCTGCCCGCAAACCGCTCCACCGCCTTTGCCAATGAATTCATTCCGAGATTTTCTTCCATGTACCCCAATATGTCCATCAATTTGCAGGAAGAGTACTCCCACAATCTTTCCGGCGAACTGATTCGGAATCGGATTGATCTGGCGCTGCCCCTGGTATCCAACACCACAGCCCGCCTGGATACCAACATTCTGGAAGTGCAGCTGCTGGAAGCCGAAACCCTTTACCTGGTTATTTCCGATACTCTTCTGCGTCAGACGCTTCCGGATCAGTACCCCGCCTGCAAGGAACAGTTCCGTTCCGGGGTATCCCTTTACACCTTTGCTCATCTGCCTCTGTTTCTCCACCCCTCTGACAGCGCCTTTCATCTGGAAATACAAAATGCCATCAAGGCCCACGGCATCACGCCCTTTATCCGCGTAAAAACCTCTCTGACCAGTTCCCTGGTGGATTTATGTGCCAAGGGCTACGGCATTTTCTTCAGTCCCTCCATGCTCCTGAAATTTATGTTTGAAAGTCAGCGCAATTATTTTCAAAATCTGAATGTTTTCCCGGTTCTGGAATATCAGGGTGCACGGCAGACCTCCCTGGTCTACCACAAGCAGAAGCAGCTTACCCGACCGCTGCAGGACGCAATTCGGATCATCCAGCAGGTCTACACAGAGCACCATGTTTTCGACACCTACATTCAGCACACCCAGATTGGCTGAGGCCCAGAAAAATTGGGAGCGTCAAAAGGCCTTTGCTGCGTTGACAGCCGAGGATTTTAACGCTCCCTTTTATTTTATTCCTTTTTATCCCTTTGGCTTTTCGTAGCCCATGGCGCGGGTACTGTCGTGCAGGCCGGCGGTGGTGGGGTCATTGACAATGCCCAGGATTGCCAGCAGACCAAACACCGCGTTTACCAGGTTTAACAGCTTTTCCTGGAGTCCTGCCAGCTCCGGCTGCCAGCCCACCAGCGTGCCCACGGCCTGCACCACCAGCAGCAGCGCCGGAATGGCAGTCAGCCAGAAATTCACGTTTTTCAGACGAACCTTCCAATTGATCATGGATTCTTTCCTCCCGTTTCCAAATCCTCCAGCCGGTGGTTGATGACCTTGATTTGCTCCTCCACCACCGGCATTCTCCGTGCAAAATTGTTGTGCTGCCGCACCTCCCGGGTTAATTCCTCCAGGCGGGTATCCGTCACCGCCTGGGCCGTGCGCAGAGCGCTCTGCCGCCGTCTGTCCGACCACAAATTGCTGAACATCACCCCGGCAAGAGACAAAAGCCCCGTAATCAGGGATGCCAACACGCTTGCATCCATTTCTTTTGATTTCTCCCCGTTATCCGTATATCCGCAGGGGCACTGCAAAGCCGTCCCCCGATGCTGTGGTTCCAAACGTCAGGCCCTTGTCCGTCCGTTCTACTGTCCGGTGCACCCCTTCTGCCGCCCGCAAAAGGGCCGTATCCTTTCCCAGCTCCCAAAAGGCAGTCGGCTTTCCTGCCTCAACCGCCGCCTCAATCAGCAGAAAATCTCCCGCTATGTCCAGAGTCTGGGAGGCAAAGGGACTGTCCGGCGCCGGATTTTCCCACAAAAGGCGCGGATGCCAATAGGTTCTTTCTCCGTAGCCCAGAGTGAGGGCATCCCCGTCCTTTTGGGGCGCTCCCAGATTTTCTATTGGGTTTCCCCCGGCATCCAGGGTCAGGCCCAGCAGAATTTTCCCGGCTGTCTCCGCCCGGCAGCCAATGCCCAGGGCCCGCTTCTCCGGGAGCATATCCAGGAAGGGCCTTCTATGGTAGGGAATTACCACCGTTTCAAAATCATCCTTCACTTCCAGGGCCAGTGCCCAGCTTTCCTCCAGCGCCGGAAGGGTCACCTCCCCTTCCGCTTCCCAGCCCTGGGCTGCGGGGAAACGCTGCCAGGCGCCGCCCTCCTGCTGCATTAGCACCGTAAAGCTTCCCTGATTCTTTCCGCCCAGAGCCGTAACCCTTCCCCGAAAAGAAACCAGGGTGCCGTCTTTCCGGGTGACGGCGGTAATTTCCCCCGTAGGCGGACTGTAAGGCAGCACCTGTATTTTCCCGGAAGCCTGGGCACTGCGGCCCCGGTCATCCCATACTCTGGCTGCCAGGGAAATTTCCCCCGCCTGGGGCAGATCAAAGGTTGCGGATTTTCCCCGGCAAACAAAGCCGCCGCTTTCCAGCTCCGTTTCCCCGATTTCCGCCCCAAAGCTGCCCGTGGCCTGGGCTGTCAGCGCCAGCCGGGATTTTCCCTGGACAAAACCGCCGTAGATTTGCCGGCAGCCCTGGGCATCCGTATAGCTCAAAAGCACCTGGGGGTGGATTTCCTCCGGCAGCGCCAGAAGGATCTGCTCCTGCCGGGAGGCAACCCGGATTTCCTTCCGGTACTGCTCCAAAATCAGGGTCACCGGGATCCGGTTATCCCGGGGATACTCCTGGGCCAGGCTCAGGGGCGGCGTCCAGTGAAATTCTCCCTGGGTGTTGTTTTCCTCCACCACCTCTTCCCGGCTTCCGCAGCGAATGCGCAGGGTCAGGCTCTTGCCCTTTGCCGGAAGGGTTACGGTAATGGGGCTGCCCAGGGTATCCCCCTGTAAGGTTATGGGGTAGCGCAGGTATGAAAAAATCATGCTTTCTCCCCTTAACCGCCGTATTTCCGAATCAGCTGGTCATAGAATTCCTGACGGGCCTCCTCAAATTCCGCCAGCCACTGCTGATCCTTGATGCTGTCCCGCTGGGCGCTGTATTCCTGCTGACGCAGACTGTCGTACCGGTTCCACAGCCGGGTATTCTCCGCCTCCCAGTCCGACCTCTGCTGCTTATACTGGTTGTAGCTGCTGTTTTCCCGCTGCCGGAGGACATCGTACCGGTCCCGATCCACCTGCCCCTGCCGGTCATAGTCCTCCCGTGCCTTGTCATACAGCCGGGAAGCCTGGTCGGTCAGACCATCCATCTGCTTCTGATAGGCCTGCTGACCGGCAGACTGGGCATAGGAGCTGCCGTAGCCCCCGGTCATGGCGGCAGCCTGCCCCATGGTATCCATCATTGCCAGGCGACCGTTCTTCACGGCCCGGTCTTTGTATTGGCGGTAGAGGGCATCCCCATTGAGGTCGTAGGAAAAGCGCTCCCGATTCAGGATCTTATCCATGGCGGCATCCAGTTGCTGCTGCCACTTGGATGTATATTCCCCCGGCTTTTTTGCATCGCTGCTCAGTGCCTCCTGCTTGGCCTTTTCCAGGTCGGACAGGGGCGTTTTCTTTTCTTTTTCCTCCATATCTTCTCCTTTCTCAGAGTTTTCCTAGGGAATTTGCCAGTGCCCGGGAGCGATCTGCTCCAAAGGCCCCGTCTTTTCTTGGGGGAAGGGAGAAAAGATCACCCGTTCCCCCTCCCGGATCACCGCCCCTGGGCTGGGGGCAACCGTCAGCTGTGCTTTCGGGCTTTGCGCCGCCGGCTTTTCCTTTTCCAGCCGCGCCAGATCGTATACGGCCCGGTGCAATTCCGGCAGCATCCGCTGGAGGAAGGCCTCCATAACCTCCGAATCCACATACCGGTTCCCCAAATTGCGGTTTGCCAGACACATCAGCTGCTGGGCAATCTGGGGAGACTCTAAAAATCTCTGTTGGATTCCCCGAAAGGCCTCCTGGGAGAGGGCATCCTGCCCCCGCAGGCGCTCCTCCTTTTCCGTGGACAGGAGGTATTGCAGCTGCTCTGCCAGGCGATACAGGTAACTCCGGATGGCCCGGAGCTGCGTTTCCGGCGTGCCCTCCGGAATTTCCGGCAGGCGCAAAATTTCCTGCTCGATCATAGGCCATCCCTGCCCTTCTGCAAAATTCTCGTCAGGGAATAAAGCTGCATCTGCCCCGTTCCCCGGAGCATCAGCTCCAGGTGACTGCATCTTCTGGGCCGGATGGGCAGGCGGAACCGCTCTCCCCGTCCGGTGATTGCCCCCACCTGCTCCCAGGGCCCTCGGGAGTCATAGCGCACCAGGATTTCCGCCTTGGCGTAGGGCGCCAGCGCGATATGCAGGGTGATTCCCGTCAGATAGCGCTCCGGCTCCCAGCCGTCGATCCGCCCGGTTTTTGCCATCCAGGCCACCTTTTCCGGGGATTCCGCCCCCCGGAGGCACTGTACCGCCCCCGCCGCATCCAGTCCGTAGAGTTTTTCCCGGCAAGAAACCAGCTGCCGGGCCCTAATTCCCGTTTCCTTGTGCCACAGGCCCCGGTAGGTATCGTAAACATAGATGGCATCCGCCCCGGCGGCATCTTCCATGGACAGATAATATTTCCCGCCGAAGCCCGCTGCCACGCCGTTGCGGAAGGAGGTCATGCCCAGGCTCTGCCCGATCTCCTGGGGCAAGCTCCCGTCAAAGGCGCACACGCCCATGGGGGATTTGTAGTAGAGCATTTCCCCCACGATGGCAAGACTTCTGCCGCACCCGGCCTGGACCCCCCGGCAGGGGGTGCACTGCACCCGGAAGTTTGCCGGATAGCTGCCGTAAATCTTATACAGGCAGTCCTCCTTGAAAAACAGGGGCGTGCCCAGATGGGTGATTGCCCCGGTAAAGGGGCCGGGCGTACCTACGCTGACGGTAAAGCTGTCCGTGGTCAGGCCCAGGAAGCTTTCCCAGTTTCGGAAATCTCCCAGCTTGGAGGCATAGATTTCATTCACCGTCTCCCCCCGGGCATTTTTTCCGGCCCGGCATCCCCACAGACGGTTGCCGCACTCCGTCACATAGTCCATATCCGGTACGGTTCTTGTTACCCGCAGGGAATCCCCTACGGTTACGGTATCTTCCAGCACCCCCGTCAGCACCAGGTAGTCCTCCCCCAGAGCCCATACCGTATTTGCCCCGTCCAGGCCCTCCGTTCCGGAAAGGGTAACGCCGTCGTAGGCCCGGAATTCTCTTCCGATGCCCGCGCTTTCCAGGCGCAGGTAGGCAGTCTCCTCCGTCACCCAGATAGAGCCGGAGGCATTCCACTGCTTCAGGCAATAGGGAGTCCCGGAGGTATCCAGCCACAGGGCCCGGTTTTCCGGCTCTTCCGGGGCATCCGGCTGCACATAGTCCGGTCTTCTGTCTGCCCCGTCCAGGGTGCAGGGAGTCGCGATCACCGGGCCCGTAGGGATAAACTCCGCCTCCATCTCTCCGTAAATTTCCGGTTCCGTCAGGCTGGCATACTTTTTATCCGGAAACACCAAAACGTAAGCCCCCATAGCCGTCAGCGTTTTTTCTCCCTCCGAAAGCCCCAGCTCAACCCTTCTGTCCGGCAGCACCAGAGCGCTGCCCTCCACGCGGATGAGTCCGTCTCCGGCAAGCAGCCCTCCGGTGGGCCCCGGAAACAGGGGTTCACTCCGGCCCGGTCGGGTGGAGAGCACCGGGAACTGATCGGAGCAGAGGTTCTCCATATCCGCAAACTGCCCCTGCTGAATGGAAGCATTGCAGTCCAGGCCGCCGAAGCGGTTGGTCTGCTGCCGGTATCTGGTGGGCACATTCAGATAAGGCTGCATAGCGCCCCTCCTTTCACAGATAGCGGATGCTCTTTGCAGGCTGGGGAATGGTCCGGCAGCACCAGGCGAAGAAATCCCGCCACAGGGCATTGAACCGGGTCATGGCGTTGTTGTACAAAAGATACTCCTGATCCGCATAGTACATGGAGCCCTCCAGCCACAAAAAGTACAGTCCCGTATAGGCCTGGGGCAGAAGCAGCTTCTTATTGGGCCAATCGGAGCTTTCCAGGCCGGGGAAGGGCCCCAGCACCGCATGAAAGGCCTCCAGCGCACCCCATACCATTCCCTCTGCCTCCGATAGCCAGCGCAGCTTTTCCTCCCGGCTGTAGAGATTTGGCCTGCGGCGGTCTGTCAGCTCCAGAGCCTCCCGCACCGTCATCGTGCCGCCTCCCCGATAAGCTGTTCCAGGGGGCGGGCCGCCTGAGCTTCAAACTCCATTGCCATGGCAAGACACTTTTCCTTTCGCGCCAGCACATTGGCAACGGGCGCGGGGACTTTGACCTGCTCCCCCCGCTTGATGAGCCAGGTCTTGCCGTTGATGCCCACAAATACGTCTTCCCGCTCCTCCCGGGTCAGGGGCAGGCGGATGGTTACCAGTTTCTCGTTTTCCATTTCGTTCTCCTTTCCTTTTCCCCGGGAGGGACTTCCTCCCGGGGGCGGATTCTATCTTCTCAGCAAGGGATTTCCTTTAGTTTGCCTCTGCCGTGGGGGAGAATGCAGAGCAGCACTCCACCCGCACCATATAGGGCTCCATCAGGATTTCCGCCGTCTGCAGGGCCTTCCAGCCCACGGTGCTCCGCTGATCCAGGGGGTCAGCCGTACCGGCAGAGCCCAGCTGCTTAACAATGGTCTGCAGGCCGCCGCCGGTGACCTCGGTCACGCCGTAGGCCCCATCGGCGATAAACAGGCAGCCGAACACAGCCAGGCCCTCGGGGCACTCATCCGCTGCGCCCTTGTATACCGCCGCCTCAGAGGTTTCCACAAAGCGTACACCGGCGATTCTGCCGATTTCCCCCTCGTACATCTCCTCGGGCTTGCAGTACTTGTGCATATCCTCCCAATGGGGATCGGACATAATGTCGTAGGCCACATAAGGGTGCAGGATGCACACATAGTCTCCGGCAATCTTGGGAGCATTGGCGGCTTTCAGCATTGCCGCCACCTTCTTGACCACATCCACGGTCAGGGTGCAGGTCTTGTCCAGGTTTTTCCGGTCCGTCACAGCCACCGTCTTGCCGTCGGCAGCGGTCTTGGGGCAGTAGAACACATTGGTGCCGGACTGAAGCACATTCCGGGTAATGGTATCCAGGGTCATGCCCGCCTGACGGCCCACCGCCTTAGTAGCTTCCAGGACATTGTTGTCAATGGCGGTCAGATCCAGCACATCGGACAGGCATACAAAATCGCCGTACTGGTTCACCTCTGCCTCGATGGCGGTGGCGCTGAGCTTCCGGCCCTCAGGGGTAACGCCCTCGGTCAGGGGCTTCAGGGCCTTGGGCAGGGATGCATAGCGCCGGAACTGAATCCGCTTGCCCCCATTCTTGGGAATGGGCCGCTTCTGCCCGAACTGACCGTGAATCAGGTTGGGGCTGGCCTCTTCAATCAGGGCCCGGTCATAAAAGGTCTTGTTTTCCACGGACAGGCCGCTGTCGGTGGTTACATTCACTGCGGTATTCTCCGCAAACAGCTGAAGATTTTTGATTTCCATAGTTTCTCCTCTCGTTTTCTTCCGGGGCTTTTCTCTCTCCGGTTTATCCAAGCCGGATTTTCTCCCCTCTTTCCACCCGCCGGCACAGGTCGGCGATTTCCTTTCGGCTCATTTGTTCCACGCGGCTGCCGAGGGTTGCCGCGCCGGTGCTCACAGTACCGTTTTCCGAGGGACGGGTGCCGGAGGAACGGAGATTTTCTGACAGCTTCCGCTCCACGGTTTTGGCTGCATAAGCCATGGCAGCCGGAATGATCTCGTCCTTGTGGAGGATCTCGTAGGCTGTCTGCATATCCACGCGGCTGCGCAGCAAGCTGACAAATTGAGGATTTTCCATTTCCTGCCGCAAATCAAAGGCGGGATAGGTTTCCCGGATTTCTCCGGCCCGGGCATTCCACTGCTCTACCATCCGCGCAGCACCTGCCTGAATTTCCGTCTGCTGCCGCTGCTGCTCGGCAGGATCCGGCGGGGCAAATTCCCTGCGGAGGGTATTTTCCAGGGCACTGTAGTCTCCCTCTGCGACTCCATAGTGCTGGGAAAGCATCGCTGCAATGGGCTCCAGAGCCTGGAATTTTTCCAGGGCTTCCTTGGAGTTTTTCAGCCGCTGCTGCACGATGTTCTGCACTCTGGCATCGTAGGCCTGTTTGTAGGGTCCCTGAATCAGTTTCTCGAATTCCTCCGGGGACGCTTCGGAGGGTTCGGTCTGAGGCTGGGCGTCGGCCTCGGTTACGCCCGACTCCGGGGCTGCAGACTCCTGTGCAAACAGCTGCAAATCCCGGCAGTTGACAAAGTTTTTCATGCGGATGCCTCCATCGCCATCAGGCTTACCGCCTGGGGATAGTTCCGCTCCAGAACATACGCTCCGGCCTGGGCCACCCAAAAGGTCATCAGGGTTTCCGCCACTGCACATTTTCTGGGATAAACCAGAATGTGGGCGTAGCCATCCACCAGCTGCATCACCGGCTTTTCCAGGAGCCTGTCCTGCTCATATAAAAATTGCACGGCCTGGGCCAGGGTATAGGCAACGGTGGTTGCCGCCGCGCACACCAGGTCTTCCCCCTTGGGGGCAGTGAGGGCGTGGCCCTGCATTTCCATCTGCACGGAGCCCTCCTGCGTGTTCCGAAAGAATTTCACGTGAATCATGCTTATCCTCCTATTCCTTATACCGGTGCGGCAGCCTCTGCCGCCGCTGCTCTTTCGCGAAAATGGTCCCGATTCTCCAGCCGGGGAAGCTCCTGCTGTGCCTGGGCCTGCATGGCGCGGAAGGCAGTGCCGTTTTCCCGGATGTGCCGGACAACGGCAGCCTTTCCGTTAAATTCCATCATGTCCAGGGCCGCCAGAGCCTCCTCCCATCGGGCGGGGTCAAAAAAGCCTGCGGAATAAAACTGCATTGCCAGCTCATTCTGGCTCAGCCGGGAGTAGGGGCTCTGTTTTTCCGCGCCTACCTCCACATCGAATAAGGGTGTATGCACTCCCATGTCCACCCCCAGCTCCACCCCCTGGCTCCGGGGCTTGAGGCATTCGTTACTGAAACTGATAAAATCCATGCTGCCCTGCTCCCCCAGAATCCGGAAGGCCCTGGGCAGCTCATAAAATTGCCGGATGAGTTCGATCACCAGCAGGCACACCTTCCGGAATGCCCGGTAGGATGCCATATTGCTGTCCCGGCTCAATTTGCCGCCAGCCTCCTGCATGGCAGCAATGGCGGAGGCCGCCGTAACGCCGGATACCGTACCGCCGGTGGACACATCCCGCGTGCCCGTTACCTCCTTGAGCTCATCGATCTTGTTGCCGATAACGGTCACATAGATATCACTCAGGGGCTTGCCGCTGATGGGCTTGATGCTGTCCTCTCCCAGGTTTCCGTCCACATGGACAAAGTCCCGGGTCATGTCCGCGTATTCCCCCTCGTTCACCGCTCCATCGGTGCGGATAAAGTGCCGGGGGCGGGCGTTGGCAAGCAGATTCTGCAAAATGGCCTGGTTCCCCCGGTCCACATACTCCTGGGCGGATTTCGCCACATCGATGTAGCCAAAGCCGCAGGGCGAACCGGCGCAGCGGAACATCACATCCATCACAAAGGGATACCGTCCATGGTCATACCACCCCCGCCGGGCATATTCCGGCTCATTTTCCGTGGCAAACAGCACCGTATCCCCCACAAACTTGCAGTAGTGCAAAACCTGCCTGCCGTTAACCTGCTTTTTGTAGTACCAGTCGATTACCGCCGACTTATCGGTGGTATCCACCCGGTCTTCGTACACATAGCGGTTCCCCGCCTCGGCAGCTCCGGAAAGCTTTCCCTCCAGCATGGGGTAGCGCTCCAAAAGCAAATCGTTATCCCACAGCCGCAGATAGAACACATTTCTGGATTGCTCCAAATCCGTCACGCCGTTTTCCCAGAATAGGTTTAATAGGTCAATGCGCTGTATGCTCACATCTCCCAAGCCATCCAGCTTTTCCGGATCCCAGAACACCCCATAAATGCCCGTACCGGCCTTGAGCTTGTCATCCATCACCCGGTCGTAGGTTTCTTCAAATTCCTCCTGCTGGAAAATCACCGGCAGAATGCTCTCCAAGGCCTTGGCCTTTTCCCGGTCGCTCTCCTCTCTGGGCAGCACCGTAGGCACGGGATAATTGTCCATTGCCTCGGCGTGCTTATTGGCAATGGCGTTGAACAGCCACCCGGAGGTGGGCTCCACCTGGCTGCCGGTGCCCCGGCGCATACACTCCCAGTGCCGCATCCGGTACCATTGCTCATTTTCAATCACCCGCCGTTCCAGGTTGGCCTTGCCCTCCCGGTAGCGGTTCAGGGTTGCCCTGGCCTGGCGCAGCTGTGCTTCCCCGATCACATCCATCTTTTTCACTGATAATCTCCATTCCCGGTCTGCGACAGACCGGCATCGTCTCGTCAATATCCAAAAACAGCTCTGCATTTCCTTTTTTTCGCGGCTTTTCCGGAGCTCTGGGCCCGATGGGCCGGGACATACAGAAGTATCTGGCCTCGTCTGCCGCGTGATCCTCTCCGTCGGTATCCAAGTCCTCCGCGTTGGTGGCATCGTATTGCAGCAGCGGCAGAGTGCGGATAAAGGCCTTGCAGTTGCGAAATACGTACAGCAGCGGATATCCCTGCCCGTCAAAGCTCAGCCGGTAGTGCAGCTGCATCCAGCCGGGAAGGCGTTTGTTGTCCCCCGGCGTAAAATACACCTGGTGCCGGGCGGCAGACCCGGCAATGCTCTCGCCGGTTTCCGCATCCCAGATTGCCGGGTCTGCCACCCCCACAATTTTCCTGCCCGCCAGATAGCGGTGCTCCCGCTCAATGCTGCGGATTTTGGAAAACACCTGATCCGGCGTCCACCGTACCCCCTCGTTGGGTTCTCCGGTGCAGCCGTAGAGCTCCAGAATCCGGTAGGCAACCCCGTCATAGTCCACCGCCCACCAGCCGCAGGAGAAGGGGCGGTGATAGCCCCAGTCAAAGCTGCGGTAGAGTTTCCAACCGGCAGGGATTTCAAAGGGGTCAATCACATGGGTATAGCGCCGGTCGGCATAGTGGCTGGGGTCATCGGTGAATTCCTCGAAAAACTGCCCCTCATACACATCCCACCGCCCGTAGAGCCAGGCCTGCCGCAGCTTGTAGGGCAGCTTTTCCAGGCTCCGCAGGTATCCCGGCTGGCTCTGCATCAGGGCGAGGTTATCCGTGCACAGTGCCTGGATAAAGGCGTAGTCCTCCGGGTGCTCGTCTTCCGTATACCGTTTGTCAATAAACACCCGCTTAAAGTAGCCATGCCCCGGCCCGCCGGGATTCAGGGTGTAATAGGTGCGCTTGGGAAAACCGTTGACGCCCCGGACGCAGGCATCGATCTGCACCAGCCATTCCTCCCGGAACTGCCCGGCCTCATCGGCAAACCACACATCGTACTCCGCGCCCTGATACTGACCCAGATCTCCATCGCAGGCGCAATAGCCAAAATTAATGGTGCTGCCGCCGGGAAACCGGAAGAGCTTGTCCATGCTCTTGTATTCCGCCACCCCGGCAAGCAGCTGCTGCAGGGGGGCAATGTGGTTGTTCCAGAGCTCTTTGTAGGTCTTTCTGGTGATAAGCACCTTAATCCCCGGATAGCGCAGGCACAGCAGCACCGCCTTCCACCGGACAAACCAGCTTTTCCCTCCGCCCCGGGCCCCGCCGTAACCCACATAGCGGTGGGTTTCCGCCAGGGCAAGGGCCTGCTTTTCATTGGGGGCCGGCATGGTAAGCACCTTAGTCGGCATAGTTCTCACACGCTCCTTCCATGGTTACCACGATCCGTTCCTCCTGCTCCTCTTTGTTCAGCTCCCGCTGAATCCGGGCAATCCGTGCCTCCTGCTCCAGAATGTCTCCCTGGTCACGCAGGGACAAAACCTCCTTCAAATCCTTCAGTACACCGGTCAGCTGCTTTAGTCCGCCCCGGTCGATGAGTCCCTTTTCTCCGGGCATCACCTGGGAAAAATCGGTGGTCACATCTCCGTCCTCTTTTTTCACCTTTTCCCGAACGGTACGGGTTACCGCATCCAGCTCCCCCACCGCCCGCTCCAAACAGGCAAGCATACTGTCCGCCAGTTCATCCACCCGGTCCATGCGCTTTTGATCTTGTTCGTCTTTTTGAACAATTTTTTGCTTCTTTTTTTGGGAGGGTCGTTTCCAGCCCTCCCGCTTTGCCCTGCCCCGGAGGGTGGATTCCGGCACGCTCCACTTTTTTGCCAGCTCCCCAATGGAAGCGCCCCGGCTATAGGCCCGCCGCAGGGCATTCCAATCCGGCGTCACGACTCCTCGACCTCCTGGGTGTAGCGGCTGACACAGTCCTCACAATACCACTGTGATACCAGTTTCAATGCATATACCGTGAGAATTGGGGCTCCGCACAGGCAGCACACCGGACGCCGCCTTAGGTAGTCATCCCATTTTTTCTGAATTCGCTGGTCCTCCATCCATGCTTTGTCCACATAGCACCTCACTTCGTCTCTCCGTCTTTGAAACAGCTATTTTTCTTATCCGTCCCATTTATTGGACACATCCCTCCCTATTCTATAAGCAGTTAATTTTCAGAAAAAAAGTACGTCAGACAGTTGAAAATCGAAAACATATATGTTAGTATATAGGTGGATATGGATTCCGGGCAGATTCTCCCACACACGGTTTTCTGTCCCATCCATCAGTTTACGCTTTTCAACTCACATCTGCATTATAGTACACTCTTTCGTACTTGTCAAGTCTGTTGAGTTGAAATTTTTCATTATTTTTTGAAAGGGTGTCCCTGTATGTTCTACGAACGCTTTGTCCAGCTGTGCAAGCAAAAGGGCGTCAGCACCTCCAAAGCCGCCATCGACGCAGGCCTCAGCAAATCCACCGTCACCAAGTGGAAAAAGGATCCGGAAACCAAGCCCTCCGGCAATGTCATCGATAAGCTCTGCCGCTACTTCGGCATCAGCGTGTCTGAGCTCTTGGGCTATACGGAGGAGGGAGAAAGCGAGGCGCACATCCGCCCCAGCCAGGAAGACATCAAGTTTGCCCTTTTCGGCGGCAGCGGAGATATTACCGATGCCATGTATGATGAAGTGCTCAGCTTCGCCGCCTTTGTGCGCCAGCGGGAGGCCAAGAAGCAGAAGGCAAAAAAGGAGTAGCTATGAC
Source organism: uncultured Oscillospiraceae bacterium (assembly GCA_934589065.1). Taxonomy (GTDB): domain Bacteria; phylum Bacillota; class Clostridia; order Oscillospirales; family Oscillospiraceae; genus Faecousia. The sequence continues at coordinate 37,153 of CAKTNN010000004.1, read as the reverse complement.
TCAGGTACCGGAACTGTATGATCTGGCCCGCAAACAGAATATTGCTGTCCTCCGGTATCCTATGAAGGCAAACGGCTCCATGTCCCTGATGGAGCCGGACGGATCCTGTTACATTGGCATTGACCAGAGCGTACTGGATGACGGCACCCAGGAGCGGATGCACCTGGGGCACGAATTGGGCCACTGTATCACAGGGAGCTTTTATAACATTTATTCCACCGTCGATTCCCGGCAGCGTCACGAAAACCAGGCCGACAAATGGGCCATCCGGGCGCTGATCCCCGTAGAGGAGCTGGACGATGCCATTGCCCAGGGCTACACCGAGCTGTGGGAGCTGGCAGACTACTTTGGCGTTACCGAGCCCTTTATGCGTAAGGCCGTCTGCCTTTACGTCCACGGCAATCTGGCTGCCGACCTATATTTTTAAAAGCCAACATACACAAAAAAGGCACTTGCTTTTCGCAAGTGCCTTTTTGCAGCAATGTCCGCGCTTTTGAAGGGCGGATTTATTCATGATGCCCCAGGGGCTCCAGGCGGATTGCCGCAACGGTGGCGTCGTCCTCCCGGGCGGCATAGTTTTTCAGCAGCATTTCCGCCAGCGCCCCCGTGGGCCATACGCCCTCCGGCGGAGAAAGCGTCTCTCCAAAGGCCACACCGTCGCTGGCAAGCACCAGCGTTTCTCCCCTGCACAGGGATAGCCTTGCGACCCGTTCTCCACCTTCCGACAAATCAAGCCCCGGGGGCGGCGATGCCTGCCCCAGCTTCACAGCCTCCTTCCGGCGCAGCAGCCAGCTGGGCGCCGCGCCCCACTTATAAAGGGATGCCCTGCCGGTATCCAGCCGCACCTCTGCCAAATCCACCGTCACCGCGCCGGACTGCCCGGTCAGCACCAATTGAGAATTGAGACTGCCCATGGCATACCTGGGCGACAGCCCGGCGGTGAGCATTTCCCGCACCAGCTTCAGCGCCCGGGAGGCCTCCACCGCAGCGCCGGAGCCTGTGCCCATGCCATCGCACAGCAGGATATAAAACCTGGCGCCCAGTCCCGGAAATGCCGCGCACCGGTCGCCATCCACCCTTCTTTTCTCCCTGGAGCGCACCGAAACGGCTACCCGATACCGGATCCGGCCCACAAGATCTCCCAAAGGCAGCCTGTCCGCCACCCGTTGGAGATACAGGGAAAGCATCCCATACTGCTGAGCCAGTGCCATCCGATATTCTCTCAGCCGCCGGTGCTGCATCTGCACCAGACGCATCTGCTCCCGCACCCGGCGGGCAGAGCGCATCACCCGCCCCGTCCGGGGACAGGAGAACGCCAGGGGATCCCGAAAAGGGGTATCGTCCATTTCCAGCCTTTGGCGGCAGTCCTCCGCCTTGGGGCACTCCTCGCAGGCGTCCTGCCGGAGTTTTTCCACCGCATCCTGGGGATTCACGATTTCCTCAGGCAGCTCCAGCAGCCCCCGCTGCATTCTCCCCAACGCCCGCGCCGCCTGCTCCAGCTGCACCCGCGCCGTGCCGCTGTGCTGGTGCAGGGGCTGCCAGGGGATATAGGCCGCTGCCGCGCCCCCCAGACTCACCCCCAGAAACACGCCAAGGTCCCATTGCTTTCCCAAAAGCATTCCCAGCAGCGCGCCCGCGGCAGGTGCGGTCAACCGCCGCCAGGATTCCGGCAGAGGAGAATTGCGGAGCAGGAGGGCCCCGCACAGTCCGGCCGTCATTCCCGTTTTTCCCGCCGTTTCCAGGGCCAGACCCAAGAGTACGGCTCCCGGAACGCAGCCGCACCCCGCCCCCGCCAAAAAGCAGGCCAGGGGCACGGCCCTTAATTCCATCAATCCCCGCACCCCCAATGCCCCTGCCGCCCAAAAGGCAATGGGCTCTTTTGTTCTGTGGAGCAGGAAAAAGAGTCCCGTATAGAGCCCGCCCAGAGCCGATTGCAGCCCCCATTCCCATACCGGCAGCCGCAGCAGCGTCCCCGTCAGGGCGGGAATCATCACCCCTCCGGCTGCCAAAGGAAAAAAATCGGTTTTTTCTCCCGCCCGCAGGGCAAGACCCAGGAAAAAAGCCAGCGCCGTCCACAGAACGCCGCCCCTTCCGGGCCAGAACAGCCGGTAGCCGATCCCCGCCCCCAAGAGGGCCGCAAGATTCCGCCACCCCGGGCTCACCGCCGCCAGCACCGCCGCTGCCGGAATCGGCACGCCCCCGCAGCCAATGGCAGAAATCACCAGGGCCCCGCCGCCATACACGGCGCCCGCTCCTACCAAACGGATTCCCGGCTCCATCGTCAGGGCATCCAGCTTCCTCTTTCCCCTGAGGAGAATTCCTGAAACCATCATTTGTGTTCCCCTTTCCTGTTTTATGGAAAAATGGTAACACAGGGCCTATTAGGGTTTTCGTCGGATGCAGCCCCTTGCAATGGAAAATTCTTCGATGTATAATAAGGGCAAAACATCTTTTCTCCGATTATGGCCCAGCTTTTTCTGCCGGACAGTTCCGGCTTCCGAAAACAGAGCCGCATTTTCCCGCTTCCCCCGGTTTTGTGACCGGAATGCGGGCAACCCAACTTAAGGAGGGCTTATGGCAAGAGAATTTGAGGTAAAATACCGGCTGACGCCGGAGGCTTTTCAGGCCATCCGGGAAGCCTTCGGCCCCTTTCGGCCCATCACCATGGAAACCACCTATTATGATACCCCTGCGGGGGATTTTTCCGCCCGGAAATGGACCGTGCGAAAACGGGAGGAAAACGGCATCAGCATTTGCGCCCTGAAAACCCCCGGGCAAAACGGCGGACGGGGAGAGTGGGAAACCCCCTGCCCGGATATTCTTACTGCACTGCCGGTGCTCATCCGGCAGGGTGCTCCGGCTGAAATTGCGGAGCTTGCCGCCAAGGGACTTACGGAGCTATGCAGGGCAAGCTTTACCCGGCAGGCTGCCTTGATTTCCGTTGGCGACAGCCTATTGGAACTGGCGCTGGACCGGGGGCAGCTTCTTGGCGGCGGCAAAGCAGTACCCCTATTTGAGCTGGAAGCCGAGGTCAAGGAGGGGAGCGACGCCGACGCCCTTGCCTTCGGCAAAAAAATGGAGCAGGACTACGGCCTGGCGCCGGAGCCTGACAGTAAATTCAAGCGGGCACGTTCCCTTGCCCGGGAAAGGACGTAACCACCATGTACAATGAAAAAGCATACACTCTGGGTGCAAACCGTTCCTGCATCCGGGAGCTGTTTGAATACGGACGCAGCCGCGCCGCCATTGTGGGCCCGGAAAACGTTTACGACTACTCCCTGGGCAACCCCTCCATCCCCTCTCCCCCGGAGGTAAACCAAGCCATCCATGACATTCTCCGGGATACGGATTCCCTTTTGGTTCACGGCTACACCTCCGCCGTGGGAGATTTTGAGGCCCGCAAGGCCATTTCCGACGACCTGAACGCCCGCTACGGCGCCGATACCCAGCCGGAGGAATTTTTCCTGGGCTGCGGTGCCGCGCCGGAGCTTGTCAGCGTCTTCCGGGCTCTGGCAGTGCCGGGAGGCGAGCTGCTCACCGTGGCTCCCTATTTCCCGGAATACAAACCCTTTGCCGAGGAAGCCGGCCTGAGTTTCCGGGTCGTACCCCCGGATGTGCCCAATTTCCAGATTTCCCTCTCCAAGTTGGAGGAAATGATCACCGAGCACACCCAGGCGGTGCTGATCAATACCCCCAATAACCCTTCGGGTGTGGTCTACACCCGGCAAACCCTCCAGGCCCTGGCGGCCCTTCTGGAGCGGAAGGCTGCCGCCTTCGGTCACCCCATCTATCTGGTTTCCGATGAGCCCTACCGGGAACTGGCCTACGGGGTGGAGGTTCCCTTTGTTCCCGGCATCTACCGGGATACCATCGTCTGTTATTCCTATTCCAAGTCCCTGTCCCTGCCCGGCGAACGAATTGGCTATGTCTATGTGCCCCAAAAGGCCACGGATGGAAAAGCCCTCTATGCCGCCGTTGCCGGTGCTGCCAGAGCCGCAGGGCACGTCTGTGCACCCAGCCTGATGCAGAAGGTGATTGCCCGGTGCGCCCATCTTCGCCCGGACCTTGAAAGCTACGATAAAAACCGGAAGGCCCTTTACGAGGGACTTACCGCCATGGGCTATGAGATGGCAAAGCCGGACGGCGCATTCTACCTCTTCATCAAAGCCCCCGGCGGGGATGCTGCGGCCTTCTCCGAAAAGGCCAAGCAGAAGGATTTGCTGCTGGTTCCCGGCGACGGCTTCGGCTGCCCCGGCTATTTCCGGATCTGCTACTGTGTCAGCTACGATATGATTTCCCGGAGTCTTCCCGTCTTCCGGGCTCTGATGGAAGAAAATTAACGGTTCCTTTCGTTTCTGTTTAGAATCCTCCGGTATTATGGAGGCAACTCCCATAGAAAGGCGGCAATCCCATTGAAAAAGAAGAAGAAACAGCAGCTTCGCACCAAGCTCCTTGTGGGTGCGGCAGGCGTGGGCGCGGCAGGCGCGGCCCTCTCCTGCGGTGTTATCCACGCCATGTCCAGCCTTGCCACCAATCGAAAGCTTCCCGCCTACGGAAAACTTGTGAATGTCTCCGGCGGCAAGGAGGATAAGTCCTTCAACGCCCGCCGGGATCAGGCCGCCAAAGCCCTGGCGGAGACGCCTGCCGAAACCGTCACCATCCAATCCTTCGACGGTCTGGAATTGGTGGGCCACCTGGTCACCTGTCAAAATCCCCAGCGGCTGATTCTTGCCTTCCACGGCTGGCGTTCCAATTGGGCCAGGGATTTCTGCATGGTCGCCCCCTTCTGGCAGGAGCAGCACTGCAATGTGCTGTATGTTGAGCAGCGGGCCCAGGGCGGCAGCCAGGGCAAATACATGGGCTTTGGCCTGCTGGAGCGGAAGGACTGCCTGAGCTGGGCCCAGTGGGCGGACAGTCAGGATTTTGGCCTCCCCATCTATCTCAGCGGCATTTCCATGGGCGCAACCACCGTGCTGATGGCAGCCGGAGAAGACCTGCCTGCCAGCGTCCGGGGCATCCAGGCCGACTGCGGCTTTACTTCCCCCAAAGCGATCTGGAAGCACGTAACGGAAAGCAATCTGCACCTATCCAGCACGCCCCTGCGGCAGCTGGTTACGGATCTGAGCTTCCGCCGGAAGCTCCACCAGGGGCTGGGTTCCTACTCCACCCTCACCGCTCTGAAAGGCGCTGCCATTCCCGTGCTCTTTATCCACGGCACGGAAGATCGCTTCGTTCCCATCCAGATGACCTACGACAATTATCTGGCCTGCACCGCTCCCCGCCGTCTGGTGGTGGTTCCCGGTGCTGCCCATGCCATGAGCTATGTGCAGGAACCGGAGACCTGCCAGCGGGCCATGCGCTCCTTCTGGCAGGAATTTGACAAATAGCGCCCCAAAACCCTACGAAAAAGAACCGATGCCCCAGCAAATGCTGGGGCATCGGTTCTTTTTTATTCCGTTTCTTCCGGTCTGAACGCCTCTCCCAGGTCAGAGATCATCCGATCATAGGCCTGCTGGGCGATGTCCACCGCGGTTCTTCCGGCGAAGGTATCCGGCTGAATCACCCCAACCACGTGCAGCGGCACCGGGGTCTTTTTCAGGTGCTTAGCATTGCCGAAAACCTTCTGGGTGTTTTGCAGGGTGCACACCACAATGGGCACCTGGGCCTTGGTGGCAATCTTAAATACACCGGGGCGGAAGTGATGGAGCTTTCCATCCCGGCTGGTGTAGCCCTCGGGGAACACGCACACGGAAACCTTGTCCTCTTTCAGCATCTGGATGCACTTGAGGATGGTTTTCAGCGCCTCCCGGTCGTTCTCCCGATTGATCATCTGGCACATGAGCTTGTGCATCAGGTTGCCGATGATAAACATATCCGCGTTTTCCTTTTTGGAAATAAAGGCCAGCTGGGCCTTGGGAAAGCACCCCAACAGCAGCACCGGATCGAGAATGTTCAGGTGGTTGCATACCATCAGGAATCTTCCATCCTTGGGCACAAGGTCTTCCCCCTGCAGGTCAATCTTCATTCCCAGCAGGGTAAATACTGCGGGAATGTAGGTTTTGGTGATCCAGCGGTAGAATTTGCTGTCCTCCTCCTGGGGCACATCCTGCCGCACCGCCGACGTGGCAATCCACAAAAATAAAAAGGCCAGGATACACAGCCCCACATAGCTGCCCACAAAAATGCCCACTGCCCCCAAAATGCTGACGCCCCCGAAAACGGCACACAGTACGCCAATCACAGCGGACAAAATTCCGATGGAACCCAATAGCATATTCCATTCCTCCCAAAAAGTGTTTGGTTTATTATACCTTTTTGAGAAACATTTTACAAGTCCTAAGGTTTTTCACTTTCGGGGGTGGAAATATTGGGGTAAAAGTGATATACTTTCCTATATTGTGTCTCAATATCCATCAGGAAGAGAAGAGAAAGGAACATAACGAAATGGGTTTATCCGCATCCGCGCCCTGGTTAAAATACTACGGCAAAACGCCGGCCTCCCTGGAATACCCCCACAAGACCATGTATGAAATGGTTGCTTCCGCTGCCAAGCGCAAGCCCGACCACATTGCCTACGTCTTTATGGGCAAAAAGACCAACTATCGGGAGTTCGTAGCCAGAATCCGTGCTGCTGCCAAAGGCCTGTATAAAATGGGCATCCGGCAGGGGGACAAGGTGACCATCTGCATGGCAAACACCCCTCAGGCTCTGGACTGCTTCTATGCCCTAAACTACCTGGGCGCCATTCCCAATATGATTCACCCCCTGTCCGCCGCCCAGGAAATCGCCTTCTACCTGAATTTCTCCAAGAGCAAGGCCATCCTGACCCTGGACCAGTTCTACTACAAGGTCGCAGGCATTGTGCCTCAGCTGGAGAACCCCACAGAGATTCTCATTGCCAAGGTTGCCGACGAGCTGCCTGTGCCTCTGAATATGCTCTACCCCATGACCAAGAGCGCCCGGGCCGTAAAAAAGCTGCCCAAAACCGGCTATACCCTGTGGTACGATATGGTTCGTGCCGGCAAGGATGTGGTTCTGGAGCCCCCCAAGGGCCGGTATGACGATTGCGGTGCAATCCTCTATTCCGGTGGAACCACCGGCACCACCAAGGGCATTATGCTCTCCAACCTGAATTTCAACGCTCTGGCCCTGCAGACCATTGCCGCCTCCGGCTTTACCATGGATGAGATTTCCGATATGAAAATGCTCTCCGTTATGCCCGTGTTCCACGGCTTCGGTCTGGGCATCGGCATCCACACCCCCCTGGTTGCCGGCGGCACCTGCATCCTCATTCCCCAGTTCAATGTTAAAATTTACGCCGATACCCTGGTCAAGCAGAAGCCCAACCTGATTCCCGGCGTTCCCACCCTGTTTGAAGCCCTGCTGCGGGCGGAAAATCTGGAAAATGCAGATCTGAGCTTCCTGAAAGGCATTTTCTCCGGCGGCGACAGCCTGTCCCCGGAGCTGAAGAAAAAGGTGGATGCCTTCCTGCGGGAGCACAACTGCACCGAGCAGATTCGGGAGGGCTACGGCACCACCGAGTGCGTCACCGCCTCCTGCCTGACCCCCAAGGACTATGCCCGTCAGGGCTCCATCGGCGTGCCCTTCCCCGATACCTACTATAAGATCGTAGCGCCCGGCACGGTAAACGAGGTTGAGCCCAATACCGAGGGCGAGATCTGCATCTCCGGCCCATCCGTCATGCTGGGCTATATGGATAACCCCCAGGAAACGGCAAACACCCTGCGCCGCCACTACGACGGTCGTATCTGGCTCCACACCGGCGACCTGGGCTATATGGATCAGGACGGCTTTGTCTACTTCCGTCAGCGCATCAAGCGGATGATCGTCACCTCCGGCTACAATGTCTATCCCTCCCAGCTGGAAAACATCATCGATGCCAATGAAAAGGTGCTCCTCAGCTGCGTCATCGGCGTAAAGGACCCCTACCGGGTGCAGCGGGTCAAGGCCTATGTGGTTCCCATGCCCGGCGTAGAGCCCACCGAGGAACTGAAAAAGGAAATTCTGGACTACTGCGCAGTCCACATTGCCAAGTACGCCATGCCCAGAGAGATTGAGTTCCGGAAAGAGCTGCCCAAAACGCTGGTGGGTAAGGTTGCCTACCGGGTGCTGGAAGAGGAAGCCAACGCCGCCACTGCCGCACAATGAAAAAGCGGATATGGGAGCTGGATGCCTTTCGGGGGCTTGCACTGCTGGGCATGATCGGCATCCACCTCATTTACGATCTTGTTGACCTGTTCGGTGTCTGGCATTGGCAGCAGCCAGTGGGCTATCTGCTGTTTAAGAACAATTACGGTTGTCTCTTCCTGCTGATTTCCGGCATCAGCGTCACCCTGGGCTCCCACTGCGTCAAGCGGGGGCTTCAGGTTTTCCTCTGCGGCTTTCTGTGCACCGCCGCCACGGTGGGCATCTATCTGCTGGGAGCAGCGGGAAAGGACATCATCATCTATTTTGGAGTTCTTCACTGTCTGGGGCTGTGCATGATGCTCTGGCCCCTGTTCCGAAAGGGCAGCAACGGGCTTCTGACGATTCTGGGAATCCTGATGATTGTTTCCGGGCTCTATCTGCGCACCCGGGGCTTCTCCTTCCCGTGGCTCACCGTTCTTGGCTTTGCCCCCTATTGCTTTGCCTCCTCGGACTATTTCCCCCTGCTGCCAAACCTGGGCTATTTTCTCCTGGGTGCCGTGGTGGGCAGAACCCTTTACCGGGAGAAAACCAGCCGGTTTCCCAGGGAGCATCCCCCCTTACCCTTTTTGCAGTGGTGCGGCAGGCACAGCCTGATCATCTATCTGCTGCACCAACCCATTTTAGCCGCCGCCGTGGCGCTGTACGCGGCGGTGCTGTAGCGAGGTATTTTCATGAAGCGAACCAAATTCTGGATCTTTGCCCCCCTTCTCGGCCTTTGCGCCATGGTCTGCCGGTGGCTCTTTTATAGCCTTTACACCGATGACCGGGGACTTCTGGCAGCCGGGAGTTTTCCGGAGGTGCTTTTGCTGGTGCTGTCCGTAGCGGCAGTTTTCCTTGCCTTCCTGGCACAGCCGCCGGAAAGCCGGGAAAATAAGCTTCTCTCCGGGCTTGCCCCGCTTCTTCTGGCGCTGGGACTGCTGCTCCCCCAGGAACGGGCTTCCAGCGTAAGCGCCATTCTGTGGCTGCTCTTCCAGATGGGCCGCTATCTCTCCGTCGCCGCGGCGGCAGCCCTGGGCATTCTCCGAATTCAGGGGAAAAAGCCCCCCTTCGGGCTCAATGCCACCGTCTGCATCGGCTTTCTTCTGCGACTGGTTGCCTCTTACCAGGTTTGGAGTCGGATTCCGCAAATGCAAAACTATATGTTTGCGCTGGCCTCCACCTTGTGCCTTGCCGGCTTTGCCTATCAGCAGGCCGCCCGGGAGGTATCCCTGGGCAGCCCTCTCTGGCGTCTGCGGCTGGCCCTTGTGGGCACGTTTGCCTCCATGGCTGCCTCCGTCGGCACTTCCGGTCAACCGCTCTACCTTCTGTGCGCCCTGTGGCTCACGGGAAGCATCCTCTTTGATTCCCAGGGGGGCACGGTATGACCCCAGGAGCCCCCTTTCTCACCCCGGAAAATATTGCCTCACTGCGCCAGGAACCGACCTGGATCCTGAAAATTCTGGAGCATTCCGTTACCGGTGGATGCCCCCTTTCCCGTCAGGCCGGAAAAGACCTGTGCGCCCTCTCGGGACTGCTGTACGATGTGCCGCCTAAGCAGTGTTTTCCTCTGCTGAACGGCATTTTGGTCGGCATTACGCTGGAGGATCTTCTCCGCTTTGGCCCGATCTTTGCCGGGGCGATCCCGGAGCTGGAGCCCTGCCTAGGCTTTCAGCAGCACTCGCCCCACCACCGGTTTGACCTGTATACCCACATTGCCCACGTGACCGCCCAGGTGCCCGGGGATCTGACCCTGCGCTGGGCCGCCCTGCTCCACGACATTGGAAAGGCGAGCACCTTCACCCTGGACGAGACCGGACGGGGGCACTTCAAGGGCCACGCCCAAAAGGGCGCCCCCATTGCCGAAGGCATCCTTCGCCGGATGGGTGCGCCGGAGGAACTATGCCGGGAGGTTTCCCTTTTGGTGCTGCTGCACATGAAGCGCCTGACACCGGAGGAAGACGTACTCCGGCAGGATCTGGCCCTCTATGGGAAGGACACGCTAAACCGTCTGCTTCTTTTGCAGCAGGCGGATATGAACAGCAAGGGCATCCCCGGGGAGGAGCAAACCGCCCTCTTCCGCACCATCGCCCAGATGCTTTCCCAAATGGAAGGGTAATTTTAGGGGAGCAAAACAGGTACACATCTTATTCTCCTTGCAATTTGTCGAACCCTGTGCTATTTTATCTTTGGTGCTACCAGTACCGCGGTAGGCGGCTCCCCCATTTTTGGGGGGTGATGCTTCTTTGCCCCCTTAAATAGAGAGGGGGTGGCGAAATGGTTACATGGCAGGAGCTCTTCGCGTTCTGTATGGTCATTGTCGCAATTATCTCCTTGGTTCGCCAAGATAATGATAACAAAAAGAAGTAACCGCCAACTTTCCACAGCAACGGTTACTTCTTTTTAACCAACGTGGGGAGCCGTCCTACTGGCAGCGCCCTTTGTATTTATACTATACCCCATACCAAAAATTTTGTCAATGTCTCCTACCGATTGACTAAGAAAATAATTTCTTAAACCGAAACTTTTCCCTTGCTTTTTTCCCGGCTTCCTGTATAATGGGTTCTATATATCGTACACCCGCAACACCGCATTTGGGATGCGCCCCGGCGCCCCGAACTATGCGGTGCTGCTTCCGTTTTAGGAGGAATTCGTCATGACTAACTGGCTTCTTCGCACTTTTGTCCAGAATTCGGACCATTTGGAGGATTCCAAAGTCCGTGCAGCCGTGGGCCAGCTGGCAGGTCTTGTGGGCATTGTGTGCAACGTTCTGCTCTTTTCCGGCAAGCTGGCTGTAGGCCTTCTGACCCACTCCGTTTCCATCACCGCCGATGCCATGAACAACCTGTCCGATGCCACCAGCTCCATTGTTACCATGCTGGGCTTCCGGCTGGCGGAGCGTCCCGCGGACGAAGGCCATCCCTTCGGGCATGCCCGGTATGAGTATCTTTCCGGCCTTGCCATATCCGCCCTGATCCTCATCATCGGCGTGGAGCTGGGCAAATCCTCTTTGGATAAGATTTTCCACCCCAGCACTGTAATCCTTACCTGGGTGACCGCCGCCGTGTTGGCGGCCTCCATCCTCATCAAGCTCTGGATGTCCCACTTTAACACCGCCCTGGGCAAAAAAATCCATTCCGCCACCCTTGCCGCCACCGCTGCCGACAGCCGGAATGACGTCATCACCACCACCGCCGTTCTGATCGCGGCACTGGTGGAGCACTTTACTTCCCTCCCGGTGGATGGCTACATGGGCTTTGCCGTGTGTCTGTTCATCCTCTACAGCGGCATTGGCCTTGCAAAAGAGACCATTTCCCCTCTGCTGGGGGAGGGCACCGACCCGGAGCTTCGGGAAAAAATCGTGGATTACATCCGGGATAACCCCAAGGTTCTGGGCTTCCACGACCTGATGGTGCATGATTACGGCCCCGGTCAGCGCTTTGCCAGCATCCATGTGGAAATGGACTACAAGGAAGACCCCATGGCCTGCCATGAGCTCATTGACGATATGGAGCGGGAATGCCTCCAAAGCCACGGCGTCCACCTGGTTATTCACTATGACCCCGTTGTCACCGATGACCCGGAGCTGGACCGGATGCACGTCCGGGTGGAGCAGATCCTCCACACCATCGACCTGCGCCTGGGGGTACACGACTTCCGCATGGTTCCCGGCAACGAGCATACCAATTTGATCTTTGACGTTATTCTCCCCACCGACCTTCGGGGCAAGGAGGGAGAAATCCAGGCCCGCCTGGAGCAGGAGCTCAACGAAAACAGCCCTGTGCGCTATTACCCCGTCATCACCTTCGACCAGAGCAGCTTTAATTAAAAGCTGCACCCTGCCGCGGTATAGGCAAAATGGAACTGGCATTCCCGATAAACGGTCTTCTTAAATTTGCGGTCGAACGGAAAAGCGTAAAAAAGAAAGTCCCTCCCCGAATTGAACTGAACCGCTCCCTGTCAAGTATCCTGTTTTCCATTCTTGCGGCAAAAATTATCCACAGCCCTTCCCCTTTTCCGGGAATTGGGCTGTGGATTTTTTGTTCAATACTGCGCCGCCTCGGCGCTCTTGAGCTGCAGCTGGAGCCTGTCCGCAATCAGGGCGATAAACTCACTGTTGGTGGGCTTGCCCTTGGTATTGCTCACCGTGTAGCCAAAGAAGCTTTGCAGGGTGTCGAGATCTCCCCGGTCCCAGGCTACCTCGATGGCGTGGCGGATGGCCCGCTCCACCCGGCTTGGGGTGGTCTGGAAGGTTTTGGCGACCTGGGGATACAAAACCTTGGTGATGGCATTGATCACATCCATATCGTCCACGGCAATAATGATGGCCTCCCGCAGGTACTGGTATCCCTTGATGTGGGCGGGCACACCGATTTCGTGGATGATGTTGGTCACCATGCTTTCAATGCTGGTTTTGTCCACTTTCCGGGGCACAGGAGTCCGGAGGCTCTCCCCACCCCGGATCTCCTCCATGCGTTCCACCAAAGCGGTCATATCGCAGGGCTTCAGCATCAGATACCGAACCCCCAGATTGGCTGCGGCGGCAGCGACGTAATCCGTTACAAATCCCGATGTAGCCAAGGTTGCGGGGCGGCGCTCCATGCCGGAAATTGCTTTCAGCACGCTGATTCCGTCCTGCTTGCTCAGCATCAGATCCAGCACCAAGACATCGGGTTTTCTATCTCCAATCAGGCGGATGGCCTGTTCCCCGTCAGAGGCGGTTCCCACAACCTGAAAGCCCTCTGCGCGCTGCAGTGCCGCTGTCAGCCCTGCGCAGAACTCTTCCGAACTATCCGCAATCAATACGGTGGTTAGATGTTCCATACATTCCTCTCCTGTCAACTTGAAATACCCCATGTGCGGCAAGTACTGCCGTGTGCGACATCATTAATTTAGCATAAAGACGCGCTTTTTTCAATAGCAGCGGGGTAACATTCGCTCGTCCGAAATCGACTGGAATTCAGAATACCCCTGTAATTCCGAACATTTTCTACAGCATTCGACGTTTTGTCGACAAAAATTCCCGCATTGACGCTTTAACCATTTTGTAGTAAAATGTTGTCAATATCAATTCAGAAAGGAATTATTCCAAAATGAAGGAACGTACCCGTGCCCTGTGTGACTTCCTGGACTTTTCCCACAGCCTGTACCACGCCAGGGCCTATTTGAATACCCTGCTGGATCGCCAGGGCTATCAGCCCCTGCAGGAAAAAGAACATTGGACGCTCACCCCCGGCGGTAAATATTATGTAAACCGTGGTGGCAGCGCCGTACTGGCCTTCCGCATCCCGGAAGATACCCCAACGGGCTTTACCGTCAGCGCCGCCCACACCGACCGCCCCACCTTCAAGCTGAAGGAAAACGGCGAGCTGGACGGAACCTACGCCCGTCTGGCAGTGGAGCGCTACGGCGGGCAGATTCTCTCCCCCTGGCTGGATCGTCCCCTGTCCGTTGCCGGTCGGGTGCTGGTAAAGACGGAGCAGGGTGCTCAGGTAAAGCTCATCGATATTGACCGGGATCTGCTGCTCATTCCCAATGTTGCCATCCACATGAACCGCCAGGTAAACGACAGCTACAAGTGGAATCCCGTCACCGATGTGATGCCCCTGCTGGGCACTCCGGAGAGCAAGGGCGCTTTTGCGGCCCTGCTGGAAAAGGAGGCCGGGGGCAAAGTCCTCAGTCACGACCTGTTCCTGTACATCCGGCAAAAGGCCAGCGTCTGGGGGCTGGACGAGAGCTTCCTCTCCAGCGCGGCGCTGGATGATCTGGAGTGCGTCTGGGGCTGCTTCCAGGGCTTCCTCCGCGCCCAGGGCGGCAGCTCGATTCCCCTCTTCTGTGCCCTGGACAGCGAAGAGGTGGGCTCCTGCTCCCCCCAGGGCGCCGGTTCCACTCTCCTAAAGGATACCCTGCACCGCATTTGTGCCGCCCTCGGGCTGGAGGAAGGACGGCTGCTCTCCCAGTCCTTCCTGGTCAGCGCGGACAATGCCCACGCCCAGCACCCCAACCACCCGGAGCTTGCCGACAGCGGCAATGCCCCCATTCTGGGCAAGGGCATTGTGGTGAAGTTCAATGCCAACCTGAAATACTGCACCGACGGTCTCAGCGCCGCCGTTTTCCGTACCGTCTGCGAAAAAGCCCAAGTGCCTACGCAAAACTACTACAACCGTCCGGATATCCCCGGCGGCTCCACCCTGGGCTGCATCTCCATTGGGCAGGTTTCCGTGCCCACGGTGGATATCGGCCTGCCCCAGCTGGCAATGCACAGCTGCTACGAAACTGCTGCCGTGCAGGATGAACTCTACCTGGAAGACGCCATGCAGGCCTACTTCTCCTCCACCCTGACCCTTGGAGAGGACGGCTTTACCGTCGTATAACGCTTGCGGGAAAGGAGCCCCCATGAAGAAAACACCCATTTATATCACCGGTCACCAGCACCCGGATACCGACTCCGTCGTCTCTGCCATTGCCTATTCCTTCTTTAAGCGCTCCCAGGGCGTGCCCACCGTGCCCTGCCGTCTGGGAAAGCTCAATGGGGAAACCCGGTACTTACTGGATCGCTTTGGCTTTCCGGAACCCCAGCTTTTAACCGACGCCCGGGTAACTCTGGGGGAGGTTGCCATGGATCCCCCCTCCTACATTACCCCGGACACCACTATTTTCGAGTCCCTGCAGCAGATGCAGCAGTTTAACCGCACCTACTGCGGTGTGGTAGACGAAAGCAAAAACCTCATCGGTTTTTTCACCAAGTCCGATATTTCCGTCATCGGTCTGTATGATACCGCCCGCTCCATCGCCATTATGGCCCAGACGCCCCTGGAAAACTTCCGCAAGACCCTGGATGGGCGCATTGTTTACGATGACCCCGCCATGGAACTCAACGGCAAGGTCAGCGTCATTGCCATGACGGAGGAGAGCCGTCTGCAAAATTACGATGTGGAAAAACGCATTGTTATTTGCGGCAACGATCCTGCCGCCCAGGAGGCCGTCATCCGCAAGGGTGCCGGTATGCTGGTGGTGGTCTGGGCCCAGGACATTGCCCCCCAGGTGATCGACTGCGCCAGACAGTATCACTGCCCCATTCTGATTTCCGGGCACGGCGGTATGAATACCCTGCGCTATATCTATTTCTCTCCCAGCGTCAGCCAGATTATGAAGACGGAGCTGGTTCGCTTCACCACCCAGGAGCTGGCAGAGGATGTGGGCCGGAAGATGCTCCAGAGCCGCTTCCATGTCTACCCCGTCACCGACCCCAGCGGCAAGCTATTTGGCTATGTGTCCCGCTACCACATCATGCAAGCCCCCAGCAAGCAGCTGATACTGGTTGACCATAACGAGTTCCCCCAGTCCGTCCGGGCCATTGAAAAGGCCCAGGTGCTGGAGGTGATCGACCACCACCGGATCAGCGATTTCTCCTCCCAGTACCCGGTTCAGTTCCGGAATGAGATTGTGGGCTCCACCTGCACCATTGTGGCGACCATTTTCCGGGAGAATCAGATTCCCATCCCCGTAAACCTGGCAGGATTGATGCTGGGCGCCATTCTCTCCGATACCCTGAACTTCCATTCCCCCACCACTACGGAGAAGGATCGCTCCACCGCCAATATTCTCTCCGCCATTGCCGACCTGGATCTGGAGGAATTCGGCACGGAGCTCTTCACCGCCACCGCCTCCAAGGCAGACACCAGTCCGGAGGAGCTGATCAAAGCCGACATGAAGATCTTTGAGGTCTGGGGCTGCAAGCTCTCCATCTCCCAGGTGATTCTCGCCACCACCGAGGATCTGCACCTGGAAGCAGCCGACATTGAGGCCGCCCTGGACCGGTTCGCCGAAAAGAAGGACTTGGATTTGACCGTGCTGGCCTTTACCAGCATCCAGGAGAATGGCTCCATTCTCTATTTCGGCGGCAACCGCACCGCCTGGGGCAAGGAAGCCTTCCCGGAAGACCCCACCGCCGAGCGCACCTTCCACCAGGGGCTCCTCTCCCGGAAGCAGCAGCTGCTCCCCCAGCTCACCTCCGTCATCGAAAAATACGCCTGAGCTTCTCTTCTGTCATTGTCCCCCCGCCGATGCATCGGCGGGGGGACAATTTCTTTCCCTCTGTCGCCGGCTCCCACACGCCCCCTTCGTCATTGCGAACCACTTCGCAATGACATGGAGGTGTGCGTGACTGGTTCGCAACGACCGCTTTTGGGGGAGAATTCTCCCTATCCGCATCACAAAAACGCACCGCAGCTGCCTGCCCGGCATCTGCGGTGCGTTTCATTTTATGACCTCAACATTCTCCGTCCCGTAGGCCCGGAGGATGGGGATCAGGTCTTCCCCGATCTCCTCCCCGCACATCACAATGGGCACGGCGGGGGGGCAGCTGACGTTGGCCTGGGCCAACACCCTTCCAGCGCTTTCATCCACAGGAACGATTTCCCGGACGGCAAGGGCTGCCTGCCGGGGAGTGCACGCCTGCCGGGGCTGCACCCAAAGGGGCGGTCTTTTATCCAGGGCTTTCCTTTTGGGAATTGCCTCCAGGGCATCGGACAGCCGCTCCAGATCCCCGTGGGAATTTTCCGGGGTGAACATAAAAACAATGTGTTCTTCATCCCGGAATTCACAGTAAATGCCCTTTTCTTCCAGCATTTCCCCAATTTCCTCCCCGGTGTAGCCCCAAGGGGCCGTCACCCAGGTCAGCTTTAGAAGCTCCTCTCCCACCAGGGCAAAGCCCCGGGCCAGAAGTCTGCCCTTTAGCGCCGCCACCCGGGGGGCAAATGCCTGCAGGGTTCGGGGCAGCGCCTCCAGATAGGGGTTAGCAAGATCCAGCGACTGCAAAATCAGGTAGGACGGACTGGTGGAGCCAAAGAGCGCCATCGCATTCTTGGCTTCCTGCCGCTGCCCCTCCTGCCGGAAGTGGAGGTACGCGCCCCCCGTCAGCACCGGCAGGGTCTTATGGGCGGAATCACAGCAGTAGTCTGCCCCCAAATCCATGGGGTGCCGGGATTCCGGCAGGAATTTCAGGTATGCCCCATGGGCATTGTCTACCAGCAGCGGCACACCATACCTGTGGCAGACCTGAGAAATTCCGGCAATATCGTTGATGTTCCCCAGGTAGTCCGGGCTGGTGAGATACACCCCGAAGGGTTTTTCCGCTTCTTCCAGAATGGCCTTTTCCACCTGCTCCGGCGTTACCGGACAGCTAAGGTAATCATTCCCGGCCCAGAGCCAGCGAATGGGAAAATCCAGTAAAATCGCCGTATTGAGGAAGGTCTTGTGGGCGTTTCGCCCCGCCAGAATTCGGCCCTTGCAGCCGGAGCCCTGATAGGCCAGCAGCAGCATGGCCCGGATGCACAGGCTGGAGCCCTCTGTGGAATATACCGTGGGCCAGCCAAAAAGCTCCGTGGCATTTCTCTCGCTTTCGGCAATGATCCCCTCGGCGTGATACAGGTCATCCGCCCCGGTAAACTCCGTCAAATCCCGGTCTTCGCACCCCAGGTGCAGCTTTCCCTTGTGCCCCGGCATGTGAAACCGGGCAGGAGCTTTCCCCCGGTAGTCTTCCGCAAAATCCCAGATTGGGGTGGAGATCATTGGTTGTCTCCCAGCTTTTCCGCAATCTGCACCATAATGGCGCACTCCATCCGCTTCCGGAAGAGTTTGCAGCCGTAGTCGTATACGCCCTTTACGCTGCCGGTGGCATGGTAGGCGTTGGCAGCGCAGCCGCCGGAGCAGTAGAGCCGGGCCCAGCAATCGTGGCAGTCCGGGCGGGCATACACATTGCAGGAGGCAAATTCCTGCTGAATTTCCGTGTTGGTCACGCCGTCCCAGATATTACCTAGCTTAAATTTCTCCTCCCCCACAAACTGGTGGCAGGGATACAGGTCGCCCCAGGGGGTAACCGCCATATATTCCGTTCCGCTGCCGCAGCCGGAAATCCGCTTATAGATGCAGGGGCCGCCGGTGAGATCGATCATATAGTGGTAGAAGGTGAAGGGGCGGCCCTCTTTGTACCGCTCCAGCTGCAAAGAAGCCAGCTCCTCATACTGCTGCAAAATAATGGGCAGATCCTCCTCCGTCAGTCCGGAGGGATCCCCTGCGGCAGTTACCACCGGCTCCATGCTCAGTTCCGTAAAGCCCAGATCCAGCATGGTGCGGATATCCTTTACAAAATCCGGATTGGCGTGGGTAAAGGTTCCCCGCATATAGTAGTCCTTGCCCCCCCGCTGGCGCACCAGCTCCTGGAACTTGGGCACAATCCGGTCAAAGCTGCCGTTGCCTGCATAGTCCACCCGGAAGCGGTCGTGAATCTCTTTCCGCCCGTCCAGGCTCAGCACCACGTTGCTCATTTCCTTGTTGGCAAAATCGATAACATCCTGGTCAATGAGCATTCCGTTGGTGGTAAGGGTAAAGCGGAAATTCTTTCCCGCCTCCTTTTCGATGCTCCGGGCGTAGGCAACCAGCTGCTTAACCACGTCAAAATTCATCAGGGGCTCCCCGCCGAAGAAATCCACCTCCAGATTCTTCCGGGTACCGGAGTGACTGACCAGGAAATCCAGCGCCTGCTTGCCCACCTCAAAGGTCATCAGGGCCCGGTTGCCGTGGTACTTGCCCTGGGAGGCAAAGCAGTAGGAGCAATTCAGGTTGCAGGTGTGGGCAATGTGCAGGCACAGGGCCTTCACGACCCCGGAGGTTCTTGCCTTTAGCTCTCCTGCCATGGGGGCGAAGGTATCCGGGGTGAAGAGCTTGCCCGCATCCTTCAGAGAGGTGATGTCATCGTAGCATTCCTCCAGCTCGGCCTTCTCGATCTGGGGGTACTTGGCGCTCACCTGGGCAATGGCGCTCTGCCGGTCAGCCCCCTCGTAGAGGGCAATCAGGTCGTAGGCCACCTCGTCCACCACATGGACGGAGCCGGAGCACACGTCCAATACGATGTTGTAGCCGTTTAGTTGATACTGATGGATCATATTTATCCTTTCTACATGAAAAATGCCGCCCAAACGGCGGCATTTTCTCAAAAAATAAGCTTACTTATTCTTGTTCTCGCACTTCTGGTTTGCGATGCCGCTGCTGGTCTTGCAAGCAGACTGGCAGGAGGTCTGGCACTCGCCGCAGCCGCCGTTCTTGGCGCTCTGGCACAGATTGCGGGTTTCGATGGTCTGAATATGCTTCATGGAATATTCCTCCTAATTTTTATCTTATTCATAAAGTTTACCATGGTCAGGGGCAAATGTCAATGGGATTTTCCGCTGCCCCAACTTTTTTACTATACCACGATTGTCTTTCTTCGACCATTGGCAGATCGCAAGAATTTTTAGGAAAATGTTTGTCTTCTCTGCCATCTTGCGCAAAGGCCATCCCCGTGCTACTATATAGACACAAAGAGGTGATACCAATGATTTAGAAATCCTCACCCAACAGAAACGGAGGTAACCATAGATGTTAGATAATAAGAGTGAACAGACTTGACCCCTGACTGGAAGGAATGCAGTCAGGGGTCAAGTTTTTTATTTGTCAAACATTTTGCGCCATTTGCCTTTAAAATACCGGTGCAGGCACACCAGTGCCGTAGTGCCCCAGGTGAAGCCGGTGGTGATCCAGATTCCCCAGTAGCCAATGGCAGGGATCCGGGTAAACACGTTGGAGTAAACCACCCGGCAGGCAACCTCCGTCAGGCCGTTGATCATGGCAAAAGAGGAATCTCCTGCCCCATTGAGAATCGATCTGGGGACGTAAATCATGCCCAGGGCAAAGTAAAACAGGCAGTTAATCTGCAAGCCCCTTGCACCAATGGCAATTACCTGGGGGTCTTTTACAAAGATCCCGATGATCTGGGGCCCAAACAGATAGGCAATGGGCAGCAAAATCAGGCTAAAGACCAGCGTCATCCAGGTTGCCACCCGGAAGCCCTGCTTTACCCGATCCAGCTTTTGCGCGCCCACGTTCTGCCCGGCGAAGCTGGTCAGTGCCGTGCCAAGGGAGGTGTAGGGCTGCTGCACAATCTGTTCCACCCGGTCTACCACCGTATAGGCCGCCATAACCGTTTCCCCAAAGCCGTTTACAACCCCCTGCAGCGCCATGGTAGAGACGGAAATAATGGAGGACTGGGCCGCCACGGGAATGCCCAGGTTCAGGGCCCGCAGGATGGTCTTCCCCTCCGGCTTCAACTCCTGCCCGGTCAGCCGGAAGCAGGGAACCTTCATAAGGGCATACCCCAGGCTGATGACAAAGGACAATAGCTGGGAGATGAGCGTTGCCAGACCTACGCCGAATACCCCCATCCCCAATCCCAGCACAAAGGCCAGGTCCAGCACTACGTTTACCACGCTGGCAACAATCAGAAAATACAGGCTGGTTTTGGAATCTCCCATGGCCCGCAGGATGGCGGCAATGCCATTATACAGGGCAACCGCCACCGTGCCCAGGCAGATCAGCCGCAGATAGGTTACGGCATCCGGTAGAATCGTCTCCGGGGCGCGGAGAAGCCGCAGCAGGCTCGGCGCAAGGGCATAGAAGAGAATGCTCACCAGGATCCCCGCTCCTGCCAGAATATAGATCCCGCTGGCGATGATTTTCCGAATCTCGCCATCTCTTTTTGCTCCGAAGGCCTGGGCCGCCATTACTCCCAGACCCACGGACAGGCCGGAAGAAAGGGAAAAAATCAGATAGTTCAGGCTGCAGCAGGTTCCCACCGCCGCCAGGGCGTTGGCGCCTACAAAGTTGCCCACCACCAGAGAATCCACCAGATTATAAAACTGCTGAAACAGGTTTCCCACCAGCAGTGGAATGGTAAAGGTAATCACATGATGAAACGTACTGCCCTGGGTCATATCTACGCTTCGTCCGCTGCGCTGCATCGAATCCCTCCGTTTAAGATTTATATCGGATGAAATTATAGCGGGGTTTCCCTGAAAATGCAATCATGGGAAATGGTAAATTTTCACAATTGCAGGTTGCTATTTTTGGGCAGTTTTTCTTTTCTTTCCGTGGTATACTGAACGAAAACCCACGGAAGGAGTTTCTATATGGCCCAATACGAGCTTGTGCACGAAATTCAGAATCTTTGCCGCAACAACCAGATGCGGGATGTATATTTTCAGGAGGTGGAGTGCGACAGTCCGGAAGCCTACGTCCGCAGTCTGCTCCACGGGAAAGACATCCAGCTGTCCATCGACGAAACCGGTCCGGATACCCTGACCATCCACACCACCACCGACGGCCTGATGGAGAAGTTCGTCTTCACCCGGCTGTAAAAATGTCGGAAAACCCCGAGGAGGGTTTTCCGACATTTTTACACCAGCAGGCTCATCAGCCGCGCCACGATCAGGCCGCCGCCGGTGCCCACAATATAGCCCAGCAGCGCCATCAGGATGCCCACAGGCACCAGCGCCGAGGAGTAAGCACCTGCCAGTACGGGAGCCGTTGCCGTGCCGCCGATATTGGCAAGGGAGGCAACGGCGCAGGTAAAGAGGTCCAGCTTCAGAATCTTTGCCAGGATCACCAGAATCGCCACATGGATGATAAGAATCAGAAAACCCGCCGCCAGCCACACATGGGCATTGCCCAGGGCCCGGAGGTCTGCCCGGGAGGCGATCAGCGCCACAATGATGTAGAGCATCACATTGGAAACCTCTTCCGTTCCCTTCAGCTTTCCGAAGGGGGTCAGCGCCAGCAGGATGCCCGCAACGCTTACCACCAGCACCGTCCAGGTGGCCTTATCAAAGAAGGGCAGCACGGAATTGATCAGCACTCCTGCCTTGGAGGACAGGGCGGATACCACAAAGCCCGCACCCAGCAGCACCAGAATATTCTGCCACAGCAGGGGCTTCTGGTTGGCCCGCACTTCGGCTTCCAGGGCTTCTCCCACCTCTTGGATGGTGCGTACATCCGCCTTTGTCCAGCGGTTGAACTGATCCGCAAAGCCGATGGCCCACAGCAGGAACATCACATAGACGGAAGCGCATACGGTATCCAGCACCAGCGCATAGGCCATGCTCTCCTCGGTGATATCCAGGGCGGCCTCGATTGCCATCATGTTTCCGCCGCCGCCCATCCAGCTGCCGCACAGAGCCCCCAGGGACTTCCAGGCATCCGGGCCCAGGCCGTCTTTAAACACGGCGAAGCTCACCACAAAGCCCAGACCGATGGAAATCGTCGCGGCAAAGAAGCCAATGAGCATCTTCGGCCCTAGTTTCACGATCTTTTTCAGGTCGCAGCGTAAAAGCATCAGAAACAGCATTGCGTACAGAATCGGGTTTTTCACACTGCTGTAGGTGGCAGCGGTGCTCTTTAAGTCCCACACATGGGCGGTACACAGCAGCATCAGCCCCAGGTAGATCATGGCAATGGGGGGCAGAAACTGAAACACCTTCTGGGCCTTCTTACCGGTGAACACCTTCGGCAGATTCACAAGCACGCCGGCAAGAAACACCAGTGTGGCTAAATAGGTAAATCCGTCTTTGATCATTTTGAACTCCTAATGTTTTATTTTTTTACATTATATCACGGATTCCTATATTCTGTCCACAATTTGTTTTGTGAAATCCATATTGCGTGGATATAAAAGCGGCTGACCTATTCGGCTTATTTTTGCTCCAAAATGGCAAAGCCCCAGCCCGGCAGCCGGATTTCCGCCCCCTGGGAATATTCCTTGTCCGCAATGAGCTCCCGGCAAGGCTTTTCCACCCGGTAGACTTCCGGCTCTGCCGAAAAATTCAGCACATAGCGAATGTTCCGTCCAAAATCGTTGGTGCCCTCCTTGATGACCAGGGGCCAGACATATTGGGGAAGGGCTATGCCCATTTCGGGCAGCAGCTCCCGGAGCACCGCTTCCAGGGCTTCCCCATCCAGCATGGTTCCAATGTACGCCGCGCTGCCGGAACCAAAGCGGTTGCTTGTCACGCTGGCATAGTCTCCGTACATGGGATGGCAATAGGTGCGCAGTGCCGTCCCCTCCGAGGGGCGGAGGAGCTCCATCCACGCCCTGGCATGGGGAACGTCTACAGGCACGGTAAATTCATCGTAGGTCATTCCGAAAACATCCGTCAGGCCGCCAGGCTGGCAGGCGGTACGGATTTTTGTATATCCATCGCAGAAAAAGCTGCGGAAGGAGGCAATGAGATGCCCGCCTCCCCGGACATATTCCCGCAGGGCTTGCAGCAGGGAATCCTCCGCGCAGTAGAGCCCCGGCGTAACCACCAGCGCGTAGCCGGAAAAATCCCGCAAGCTGTCGTCCACAATATCCACCGGGATATTCAGGTGGAAAAAGGCATCGTACAGCCACCGGAGAATATCCCCGTAGTTCGGCCCTGCCAAGGCATAGCTGTGCTTGAGTCCCGTGAGGCTCCTGTTGGATACCATGAAGGCAACGGGGCTGGTTCTTTGCAGATTCTTTATGTGCTCGCCAATCCGTGCAAAGTCCCTGCCAACGGTTTTTGCCTCCTGATACACTGCCCCGGGGGTAAAGTCGTGGCTCAGGACTCCCTTCCAGTGGGATTCAATGGCATTGTGAATGGAGTGCCAGTGCCAGTATTCCACCATATTCGCCCCGTTGGCAAGGTGGGCAAAGGCCTGCAGCCGCAGCTGCCCGGGCCAGGGGAGTCTGCCCACCGGGCCCTGGGCCTGGGTTTCCAACACGAAGAAATTCTCTCCCTGCTTCAGCCCCCGGGCCAGGTCGCCCCCGAAGCTGATTTCCGCCCCGGTCAGGAAGGAGGCAGCGGGGTGGTAGATATCGCAGCCTGCCACCGTCACTGCCTGGGCCGCCCGAAACTGGTCGGCATCCGGCTGCAGGGCGTGGGAATAGTCCCGCCACTCATAGTCAAAATTGTGGGTGATAAACTGCTCCGGGCGGCGGTATTCCTCCACAATGGACCGTTGCCAAAGAAGGAACTCCGTCACCAGATTCCGCTGGAACGCCTCAAATTCCGCCGCCAGAGAGTTATTGATGGTACCCCGCACATCCGGCAAGTCTTCCCAGGCCCCCAGGGAATTGCTCCAATAGGCCAGGCCAAAGGCCCGGTTCAGGTTTTCCACCGTGCCAAACTTTTCTTCCAGCCACTGCCGGAAGAGGGCCTGGGCTCTGGGGCCGCAGGTATCGTAGGGCTTGGTTTCGTTATCCAGCTGAAAGCCGATAACATTGTCGTAGGGCTGCACCTGCTCCATAAGTTTGCGAATGATCCGCTCACAGTGGGCCCGGTAGCCGGGGTGGGTGATGTCCATATTCTGCCGGTGACCGTATTTCGAGGGCCCGGCGTGGGTGTCCGCCAGAATATCCGGATACTTTTTGGCAAGCCAGGGCGGGATCGCGTAGGTAGGCGTGCCAACGATCACGGAAATGCCGTACTTTTGCGCCCCCTGGAGCATCCGGTAGAGGGAGTCAAAGTGGAATTCTCCGTCCCTGGGCTCCCAGGTGCTCCAGGTGGATTCGGCAATGCGGATGACGTTCATTCCCGCCTCCCGCATCAGACGCATATCCTCCTCCACCCGGGATACGGGCATATACTCATCATAATAGGCAGCGCCATAGTAGAGTTTGTCTGTCTTCATATTTGTTCTCCCCCTTTATGCCCCCAAATAGCGGGCAACCAGGCCGAGGATTGCCAGGTGGGCCGGATACAGGCAATAGAATAGATATTTATTGGGGTGCTCCCCCAGCTCACGGTTATACTGCTTCAAAACGAAATTGGAAAGCGGGCCCGTGACATACATCAAGCTGATGATGCCGCCCACCAAAAGCTTCTCCTTCTTGTCCCGCATCAGATAGTAAACGGCAATCAGCAGAATCATGCACAGACCAAATTGGCATTTTACCATCAGACTCCACAGCACCGCCGCCACAATAATAAGGGCCTTCATAGCCTTCCTCGCCTCAAAAAGCCGCAGCCCATAGAGCATGATCAGGCCAAGCACCAGGGTAAACAGCAGATTCTGGCTTCCCCCGTAAAAAAGCGTGCCGGTCATGGCATAGTCATAGGGAACTTCACTGAGAAACGCAAACAGCAGCATCCGGATGAGGTATGCCCGGAAGCTTTCCGTATGGTGGAATCCCTCCACCAGCAGGAAGGCCACCACGGGAATGCCCAGGCCGCCCAACAGCTGAAATACCACTGCCCAGCTGGAAAGGATCATCCGGTCCGACTGCTGCGCCAGAGTCTCCTGCAGCTGCACACCGGAAAGGCCGTCCATTCCCAGCATTCCCCGCTGGATGACCGTCATACTGATGGCGTAAAACAGCAGCATGATGCAGGCGTACCACTTTAAGGTGGTGGTAGTCACCTCGATATGGGGGAGCTTCCGTTTGTCACGCAGATCCTTCATTTCCTTGCCCCTCCAAAATCCCGGATGGTTTTCAGGGCAGGCAGCGCATTTCCTTCATAGTCAAACAGAGCCTGGTTTGCCCATTCGTTTCCTCCGGGGCCCTTCTCTCCGGTGTAGGCCAGGGCAGCCTCCGTTGCCCACTGGCTGCCGGGGACGGGAATCCAGGCGGGCTCCCAATAGAAAAAGCCCACGCCCTTGCCCCCGGGAACACTTTCCAGCAGGTTCATCAGGTCCAGCATAAAGGCGCTCTGCCCCTCCGGACTCATGGGATAGGGCACCTTTTGGGCAAGCTCCGGCTTGGTTGCCATGCCCTTGCGGTTCTTCTTTTCCAGCTTCTCATACCGGGCATAGTCCTCCATGGTAAAGCCGGTGGAGACCTCGGCAATGATCAGCTCCTTGCCGTACCGCCCCGCCAGGTCATAGAGGTTGTTCTTCAGGTCTTCCATTGTCCCATGCCAGAAGGGGTAGTAGCTCAGGCCGATGTAGTCAAAATCCATGCCGCCCTTGGCAAAGAAGCTATCAAACCAGGTGCGGTACAGCCGGTTATTTCCCCCGTTATCCAGGTGAATCATGATTTTTGCCTCAGGAGCCGCCTCCCGCACCGCCCGGATGCCCGCATTCAGGAAGCGCGTGATGTTCTCAAAATTGGGCACTTTTCCGTAGGGCCACAGCAGGCCGTTGGTGAGCTCATTGCCCACCGCCACCATCTGGGGCAGCACCTGTTTCTTTTCCAGGGTGCGGAGCACACGAAGGGTATATTCGTAAACCGCCTGCTCCAGGCCGTCTACGGTTAGCCCCGCCCAGGCCTTTGGAATGTTCTGCTTGCCGGGGTCAGCCCAGAAGTCGCTGTAGTGAAAGTCCAGCAGCCAGTCAATTCCGGCTTTTTTCAGCCGCTTTGCCATGGCTGCGGTGGTGGGCAGATCGTTGGTTCCCGCGCCGTAGGGCTCTCCCGTTTCGCTGTAGGGATCGTTCCACAGCCGCAGGCGAACCATATTCATGCCGCAGCTCTTTAAAATCTCCACGGCGTCCCCCTGTACTCCGGAATCATAGAATTTACCGCCGCAGCGCTCCACCTCCGGCAGTGTGGAAAGATCCATACCCTTAATCAATGTGCTTTGTGTCATCCTGTATGCCTCCGTGCATAAAATGGGGCTGTTAATAAACGCATCAGAGTCAAGCCTGACCCGGCGTATTGTTAACAGCCCCTTCTCACTTATGATTCAGAAAAATCCTCGAAATCGTGAAAACGCTTCATCATGTCCTTATACCGGACGCGAACCATTTCATTCATCTGCAGCACCTGTTCTTCCGTTCCGGTGAACTGGCAGCGCAGGCAGTAGAATTCCTTTTTCTGGGCGTCATAGAACATATCGATGTCCAAGTCCCGCATGAAGCAGGAGGGGCAGCGGTAATTCAGTTTGCCTTTTGTAGCTTGAGCCATGTGGTAAAGCCCTCCTTTTCTTTTAACGTACCGGTGTAGCCCAGGGTGAACATGGGGCTAAAGGCGTAGCCTTCCTTAATGTAGCCCGTCTTGTCCCGGCCCTGGCAGGTCATCGCCACGCGGGTTTCAATGGGGGGCAGCTTGCACCAGACCTCACCGGCATTCTCCCCGGAGAGCTCCCGGCAGCGGTAAGCATAGTCGATTTTCTCGCCATCCACGCCCAGGGTCAGGCTGGTCATATCCTCGGTATACTCCGTGGTGCCGTAGCAGCCCACCATGTATTCATTGATAGTCACCTGGGCATCGGGGTCGGACATTTCCAAAATGTTCCGGTCAATGCGGATGCTGCTTTCGCCCTCGGCAAAGGTGATCACGGTTTGCAGCTTAACCGTCATATCGGAGAAGGCGATTTCCACAGGATCCAGGGTCAGAATGCGGTTCTTTCCCTCCTGGGAGAAATGCGCCTTGGTTCTGCACAGGCACAGATCCACCTCTTCCCCGTTGTGGCAGATTTTTGCACTGCGGATGGTTCCCTCACCGGCGTAGTGGGTGAAGTAACCGGCGCGGTACTTTTCTTGCATCAGGAAGGGGTAGCTGGCATCCTGCACATGGGGTGTGCCAATGCCCACAGGCCAGTAGAGCTTTGCCACATAAGGACGAAGGTCGAAGATGGCACCGCCCTGATCCATGTTGACGCCTGCCCGCATATAGGGGTCGCAGTACCAGAACAGCTGCTTGTTGCTGCCGTAGAGAATGTCCCGCCACAGGGCGCACTCCGGCTCCGTGTAGGTCTTCTTCTGGCGGTAGTAGTCGGCAAACTCAGACATGGTCATGTCCACCAGCTTGCCTTCCTTTTTCAGCTTTCCGTAGTAGGCGCAGCCGTCCCAATAGGATTTCTTCAGCAGCTCGTAGGGCGCTTCCCACCGGCCCATTTTGTTCATCCAGCCCGGGCCGACGAACATCATGTTGTAGGCATAGCCGTTGTTGAACTTGCTCAGGCTGCGGTACTGGTCAATCAGGTTGTACAGGTAGGGATACTCCCAGGTTTTGGTATCGTAAATCATGCCCCGGAGAACGTTCTGGGGATGGGTGCCGAAGTTAGAGCCGTTGCCGTCGTAGCAGGCCAGCAGATCCCGGGACAGGTGAGGGATGGCGACAATGCCGGAATCCTCCTCTTCATTGGCAGCGGGGGCGTGGGTATTCTGCTTGGAGGGAATCCAGGGAGCCCAGGGGCCGCCGTCCATAAAGGTGTACCAGGAATTGTTGCAGGTATGGTAGGCCTTGGGGCCCTCCTCCCAGCAGGTAGCCACGGCGCACTTTACGGAAGGATACTCCGCCTTGATGAAATTGATCAGGTCGGCATCCATGTAGTAAGAGCCGGTGGACTCCGGGTAGAAGCCGAAGCGCTCGTAGAACTTGCCGAACACATCCCGCACAATGGCCTTCTTGTCCTCCATGGAGAACATCCAAATACAGAAATCCTTGGTTTTATATTTCTCCCGGAACTGCTCGCAGGGCAGGCCCAGCAGACTCAAGGCAATTTCATCCCCGTATTTTTCATGGTGCTCCTTGGCAAGGGCCACAGCCTCGTCATTGAACAGGCTGGCGTAGGTCATCTGGATGGTGGTTTTCAGCCCGTTTTCGTGGGCGCACTGCTGCTGGATTTTGAAAATATCCAGGCTTTCCGTGAGGAGTGCTTTCCGTCCGATGTCCTCCGTTTTGCCCTGACCGGTGACCTTTTCGGCATATTCCGGCACCATTTCCGGGCGGTGGATGATATTGACTACAAATTGATCCATGTTTTCGTTCCTTTCATCAGGAAAATCTTTATCCCTTTACTGCGCCGCTGGTGACGCCCTCTACGTAGAACTTCTGCATAATGAAGAAGAGGACGGAGATGGGGATGGAAACCAGCACACCGCCGCAGCAGAACTGGGTGAAATAGGTATTGATCAGGCTCTTTTCCAGCATCTTGTACAGGCCCACGGCGACGGTATAGTTGGCGGAAATACCGGCGTTGAGGATCATCTTTGCATACACAAAGTCCATCCAGGGAACCAGGAAGCTGCTGATAACCGTATACACAATAATGGGCTTGGAGGTGGGCAGCACGATTTTCAGGAAAATCAGCGCCTCGTTGCAGCCGTCCAGCCGGGCCGCCTCGCACAGGGAGCGGGGCACGGTATCGAAGAAGCCCTTGGCAATGAGATACCCCAGACCGGAGGAGGCGGAGTACACCATGATGAGGCCGATATGGCTGTTGGTCAGGCCGAAGGTCTTCAGGGTGAAGTATACAGCAATCATTGCCAGCATGCCGGGGAACAGGTTCAGCAGCACCGCTGCATTCATCAGGGTCTTCCGTCCCCGGAAGCGCATGACGGACATGGCATAAGCCACCATCACCACAAAGGCAGTAGAAATGATGCAGGTCCAGCAGGCAATTTTAAGGGTATTCCAGAACCAAGCTGGAAACTGGTTCACCGTATCCGGGGTCAGGAGCTTGACATAGTGAATGGCGCTCCATTCCTTGGGGAAGAAGGTAGAGGTATTCTTGCCGGGGTAGGCACTGAAAGAGGTGCACACCAGCCAGACAATGGGAATCAGCCAGATAAAGCACAGCAGGGCAATAAAGGCATTGTGCAGGAAAATCTTGCTGCCCCTTCTGGCCTTCCGGGCCAGAGGACTGGGCGCGCCGGCATTCTGTTTGTTCGCACTCATTGATAGGTTCCCTCCTTATCCCCGCGGATCATGAAGTTGAAGCCGATTAGCGTAAATACTGCGCAGACCACAAAGACCATAATACCGATGACGGAGGCCATCTTGTAGTTGTAGTAGTCCTGGGTCAGGGTGAAGAGCCAGGTAACCAGCAGGTCAACTTCCCGCGCCTGGGAATTTGACATCAGCTGGTTGGTGGTTACATACACACTCTGGGTCAGCAGGTAGATCACGTTGAAGTTATTGAAGTTTTTCACGAAATCCGTTACCAGGGCAGGCCCGGTCACCTGGAGCATATAGGGCATGGTGATGGACTTGAAGACCTGGAAGGGATTTGCGCCGTCCATTCTGGCGCTTTCCAGCTGGTCGGTGGGCAGATTCATCAGCACGCCGGTGGAAATCAGCATCTGATAGGGAATGCCGACCCAGATATTGATGAGGATGATCATCACATGGGCCCAGCCGGGGGCGGACAGGAAGGGGATGTAGCTGGTAGAAATCAGGCCGGCATTGCGCAGGGCAGCAGTCAGGCCGATTCTTTCGCAAATCGTATTCATAATGCCGGTATTGGCAAAGAAATTCCGCATTAGCAGCAGGGAAACAAACTGGGGAACTGCAATGGTAACTACCAGCAGGGTGCGCCACAGCTTGCCGCCCCGGGTCAGCTTGCTGTTGATCAGCAGCGACATAAGGATACCGCCAAAATAGGTGGTCAGGGTCGCAAAGAAAGCCCAAATAATCGTCCAGCCCAAAATCTTGGCAAAGGCATAGCCAAAGGTAGAGGTGATGCCGCCGCCAAAAAGGGTGGTAAAGTTGGCAAGGCCCACCCAGGTAAACAGATTGGTGGGGGGCATGTGCT
This sequence comes from uncultured Oscillospiraceae bacterium, assembly GCA_934589065.1. GTDB lineage: Bacteria > Bacillota > Clostridia > Oscillospirales > Oscillospiraceae > Faecousia. The sequence continues at coordinate 6,659 of CAKTNN010000004.1, read as the reverse complement.
GCTGGTCATAATTGGTAAAGGCCACCAGGATCAGCAGCAAAATGGGAATCATGGTAAAAATCACAATTCCCAGCACCGGCAGGGACAGCAGGGTGATGTGGAACTTCTGATCCAGGTACTCCCGCATATCCTCCTTGAAGCTGTTGATATGGATTCCCTGCTCTTCCTGGAACTGGAGCTCATACGCCCCGATCACGCTGCGCAGGCTCACCACCAGCGCCGCCGCCCAGACAACAAAGCTGAACAGAGAGAACAGCAGAATCATAAAGGAATTGTCATAGTCATTCCATTCGGACTGCATGGTTTTCATATTGAAAACCTGCTGGGCCTGTACCGTGCCCAGTGAGCCGAATTTCGGCACATACTGCATGGCAAAGCTGCAGCTGAACCAGATCACCGCAGCCTCCAATAGCGTCATAATCAGGGCCTTCACATACTGCTTGCGGCGGAAGTAGCCCGCGCCCCACCAGATAAAGGACAGTTTTACAAACGGGTCGCCCCTGCGCATAGCCTGCCCAAAATTATAGAAAAACTGATCCAGGATGGCGGAGAAGCCATCTGAATCCTTGGTGATCTGGAAATACGCCTTCGGTTTTCCTCCCATAGGGTTTCTTCCTTTCTGGATTTTCTAAGAACCGCCCTACATGCCACAGCATATAGGGCGGTTCGGTTGGTTTATCTGTGATTACTCCACAGCGGCGCAGACACCCTCAACCAGGGTATCCAGAGTGGCCTGGATGGCAGCGTCATCCTTGCCGTTCAGCTCGCCGTTGGCTACCAGCTGACCGAAGGTAGCGGTGGGATCCCAGTACTTACCGCCGACGTTCTGCACGGAACCGTAAACGTCCTGAGCAGCGGAAGCAGCAATGGCGATGTTGGAGCTGACCTCATCGTTGGTAGCAGCCTTCAGGTTGGTGGGAGCCAGCTGACGGGCAGCAAACCGGGCAGCCTGAGAATCCTCGTTGGTCAGGAACTGAGCCAGCAGCACAGCCCAGCCGGAGTTCTTGGAGTAAGCATTTACACCCATGAGCTTGAAGCCGGAGTAGCAGGACATCTGAACCTGATCACCGGCGCAGGTGAAGGTGGGCAGCTTGGTGGCAGCGTAGCCGTCGCCGAAGGCAGCCTCGGCAGCGCTGGCGTCCCAGGTACCGGAAACCACAGCGCAGACAGCGCCGGAAGCAATCTGGTTAGACAGGTCGCCGTCAGCCACAGCCAGGAAGGCGGGATTCACAGCGATATCGGACATAGCCTTGGCAACATCCACGCCGGTGTAGCCGGTGGAGGAGGTGCCGTTCCAGTCAATGACGGTGGTGCCATCGGGGTTCATGCTGGCGGTGAAGCCGGCGCCCAGGAAGAAGGAAGCATTGTACCAACCGGAAGCGTAGGTCATGCCAACCTTGCTGCCGGCAGCCTGTGCGGCCTCCAGCAGGGTATCGAAGGACTGAGCCTGCTCAGCGGAAATCTTGGTGGAATCGTAGTACAGGAAGTAGTTGTTGCCGCCGCTCATGGGGAAGGCATAAACGTTGCCGTCCTTCATGGAAGCAGCCACAGCGCCCTCGCCGTTTTCAGCCATCACTTCGTCCAGGGTCTTGCCAACAAAGTTGGGCAGGACAGCGGATACATCGCCGCTCAGGTTCAGCAGAGCACCGGCAGCAACCAGGTCGTTCAGCTGGTCGTTTGCGAAAGCGTAAATGTCGGCAGCGGCCTCAACGTCGGTCAGAACGGTGTCCTTTGCGGTGGACTCAGACTCAACACCGATCTGGATGTCGAAGGTCTGGTCGGGATACTGAGCCTTGAACTTTTCAACCAGCTCAGCCAGCAGAGCCTGATCTTCCTCTGCGCCCCACAGGGTCAGGGAGATGGTCTCGCCGGAAGCAACGGGAGCCTCGGTAGCCTCGGCTGCGGCTGCGGTGGTTGCAGTGGTCTCAGCAGGTGCAGAGGCCCCGCCGCAAGCAGCAAGAGACAGAATCATAGCTGCCGTCAGAAGCATTGCAAGCAGTTTTTTCATTTTTGTTTCCTCCATTTGTTTTCATTGGCAGCCGATCGGCAACCGGTTGCCTTGCGTAAGTAGTATATACCAACGAACTTTATCTGTCAATCGGCGATTAGCAACAAGATTCCGGTTTCCTATTTATTCAGAATGAACAAACATCGCGCACCTTTTTCGTCATTGCAAACAGGTACGCCCGCAGGCGTGTACAGAGCGCAGCCGCCCCGGGCGGCTCTTAGCGCGAGTAGTCCGCACACTTTTTCCCTGTCATTCCGAACCAGCGTGCACGCTCCCCCTCCTGTCATTGCGAACCAGCGCGCACGCTGGTGTGGCAATCTCGGACGATGTATCACCTTTTTTCAGCACGGGGGAGAAGATTCCCACGGCACTACGCCCGCAGGCGTGTACAGAGCGCAACCGCCGCAGGCGGCTCTTAGCGCGGAGTAGTGACATCGGTCACTGCCTCGGAATGACGATGGAAGCGTCATTGCAAACCAGCGTGCACACTGGTGTGGTGACTGAAGGGAATGCCCTTGGGTGCAATCTCGGACGCCGGTACCCCCTTCCAGCTAAATGGTAATGCCAGCCGACATCCGACTGCGGATTGCCATTAAAAAATGGGGCTGTCCAAAACAGCCCCATCCTGTTATTTCGTTGATTCTCTGGCAATCACCTGGTACGGCGGGATCTCCGGCTCCAAAACCTGTTTTCCCTCCAGCCGGTCTATGAGCATCCGACAGGCGCGGCAGCCCAGCTCCCCGGCATCAAACCGCAGGCTGGTCACCGGCGGGATGTTGTTTTCCAGCAGGACGCTGTCGTAAAAGCTGGCAACCTTCACCTTTTGAGGCACCGAAATGCCATTGGTGCGCAGATGCGCCATCACAAGATTGCAGATATAGTCGTCCATACACACAATGCATTCCACGCCCCGGGCCATTGCCTGCTGCAGCACATCCCCAATCTGGTTTTTCCGGGTCACGTTCAGGGCGATCATCTGCTCCTGAAAATTCAGCCCCGACTCTTCGCAGGCCTCCCGGAAGCCCCCCAGGCGGATGTGGGTGACGCAGTTATTTTCGTCTCCCCCCAAAAGAGCCATCTTTCGGACGCCCCCGGCAATAAGCATTCGGGTCAAATCCCGGCAGGCATGAAGGTTATCGTTATCGATATGCAGAATCTTCTGGTCTGAGCTCGTGCCAATCAGCACAAAAGGCACCTGGGTTTGCTTCAGCAGGGTCACTACGGGGGATTTCACCTGGGAACGCATGGCAATCACTCCGTCAATCTTCCGGTTGTCGATCAGCCGGGACAGATTCTCGTTGACGCTCTCGTTATCCATTGCCATAAGGACATCGTAGTTGTGCTCCCCTGCCACCTGGCATACGCCCCTCAGGCAGTCCCGAAAAAAGGCGCTGTCAAATACATCGGCCTGATCCGGCATCATTAGGCCGATGTTGTATGTCCGGCACCGGGCCAGACTCTGGGCCACTGCATTGGGCCGATAGCCGCACTCATCGATAAATTCCAGAATCCGTGCCCTGGTTTCTGCACTGAGATTTCCCTTTCCGGAAATCGCTTTGGAAACCGTTGCCTTGTTTACCCCCAGCTCCTTAGCAATGTCGCTGAGGGTGTACCCTTTTTTCCCTTCCACCGTTCGTACCCCCAATCCCTGTTTTTCTTTTTATCATAACAGGGGTCGTTCATTTTTGTCAAGAGCAGGTAAAATGAAAATCGGCGTCTTTCCGGGAGAGTGCCTCGATGGCAAAGGTGCGCGCAGTGCCCTGGCCTCCCTACAGGGGGCTGTCGCGCGTAAGGAAGACTGGGGAGTCTCTAACCGTTGACGATGTTCTTCTCCCCGACTCAAACGGTATACGGTGTCCCGTTTTTTCGTTGGGGGACGCTTAAGGCACATCGCCCCAAAATGTTTCAATTTGAGGATACGTTCAACTTCTTCACACTTCACTATTACTTACCATAAATCGGCCCCGGTATCTAGCGAAACGTGAAGCGTGAAGAAGTAAAAATCGGCAAAAGATGCCTATTTGCAGGGCCGGGTGGGCGCACCGTATGAGAGCATTCAGCCCTACACCTATGCGGGACAGCTGACGGATGCACAGCGGAAGACCGCCTGGACAGAGGGCCGGACAGCACTGGAACAGTACACAAAGGCCCAGGCAGAGAAAGTCAACTCCGGGGCCATGAAAGCGGCCCGGAAGGGCGTGACGGTGCTGGAAAGCGCACAGAATGTAAAGAGCCTTAACAAGCAGCAGAAAAGTGCCATGGCAGCGGCCAACGCTCTGGCGGCGGTGGGGCTGCACATCGAAGTATACGCAAGCACTCCGGAAGACCGGGCAAATGGTATGCCAAACGGCACCTACCGGAAAAGTGACGGCGGCATTGCGGTAGACCTGAATGCCGGTGACGGTGGGCAGGGGGCCATGGCCTACGCACTGGCCCATGAAACCACCCACTTTATCAAAGACTTTTCCGCAGAAAAGTACAAGAACTACGCCGACCTGCTGATTGCAGAGGCACAGAGGCAGGGAATCCGGTATGATTCGGTGTTTGCCAGAGCGTATGACCGGGTGGCGCACATGGAGGAGTACAAGGGGCTGGATGAAAAGAACCTCCACGACATTGCCTACGATGAGACCATTGCGGAAATGTCGGAGATGATGCTGACAGACACGGATGCCATTGGCCGGATCGCCGGGAAGCTTCAAAACCAGGATAGAACTCTGTGGGAGAAAATCAAGGACTTTTTCACAGGGCTTGTGGAAAAGCTGCGCAATGCCTACCAGGATGCGGATCCGGACAGCGAGATCGCCAAGATTCTGAAGCGGGCAATCAAGGACAACGAGGCACTGGCAGAAGCCTGGGCCAGTGCGGTGGTGGATGCCGGAGAGAATTACCGGCTGCAGGATGGGCAAAAAAAGAACGCCCGGGAGGGCGAGCGGTATTCTTTGAGAGGGCAGACACAGCAGGAGATTACAGCAAACTATCAGGCAGAGGTGGACAGTATCCTCAATATGCAGGATACCACATCAAAGCAGGTGGTTGTTGGGTATACACCGACTGTGTATCAGGAATTGGGCATGCCCTCTTTGCCCCTGACCATTGGCAGCGGACACGTTTACTCCGCCGCCAAGACAGAAGCTGAGGCACAGCAGGACGGGAATTTCCGAAAAGGGGTTCATTATCACGGGCTGGGTGATGCGGCGGTAAAGAACATTTACAGCGCAATTCAAGACCCGGTTATGGTTATTGCGGCAAAGGATGTAAACAAAAATGTTTCTCCCCTGCGCAGTACACATAGCGTGGTTGCCATTGTAGATATTGGCACATCCGGGAAATCTCTGCTGGTTCCTATCGAAATTACGGCAGAGAGAACCGTTAATGGTGTGCAGATGGATGTCAACACAATCTCCAGTGTTTATAGTAAATCCGTAAAAAATCTTGTAGCAGAAGCAATAGCACAAGAGAATGCCGGAGATATTGGCGTTTTTTACGCAAAAAAAGAAGCACTGACCTTGCCAGCCGCCGGGGTCCAATTCCCCGTACGACTTCAACAGTCAATTGCTTCTAATAGCATTGTACACAGGTTCTCCGAAAAAGTCAACATGAAAATTTCGGAAAATACTCAGAGCCAACAGTTCAAGCGATGGTTTGGTGACTGGCAGAACGACCCGGCCAAGGCAAGCAAGGTTGTGAACGAGGACGGGACACCGAAGGTGGTGTATCATGGGACAAATACGGAGTTTACGGTATTTGACCTGAGCAAGAGCGGAAAGAACTACGGCGAAACATCGGAGGGCTTGATCTTCTTCACAAACAAACGAAGTGGATACCAGGACAGCGCATTGGATTATGCGGAAGCGGCTGCACACAACGGCGGGAAAGCAACGGTTGGTGAATACTTTCTTGACATTAAAAATCCGCTCCGACTGTATTCAGATGGGTATTTTACACCGACTGCGTACTTTGATCAGAATGCGCAGGAAGTATACGATAAATACCTTAGTGGAGACAACTATGATGGTATCATCATAGAGAACAGGAACAAAAGTGTGGATGATAGTATTATTTACCTGCTGGATAATCCAAGCCAGATCAAATCCGCTACGGACAACATCGGCATCTTTGACAAGAAGAATCCGGACATCCGGTACTCCCAGCGTGTGCGGGAGGGGGACCAGGTGGAGCGGTTGGCGAAGCAGAATGAGGTGCTGGAAAAGGAAGTGGAGTACCTGAAAGAGCTGGTGAAAATCCAGAAGCGGGGAAACAAGAGGGACTGGAAGCAGCTCATGGAGGAGATCGGCACCGACCTCTCCCCCTATTCCTGCCGCCACACCTTCGCAACCCTGGCCATAAAATCCGGCATCAAACCCGAACAACTAAAACAAATCATCGGCCACGCCAGCTACGCAACCACCGTGGATTTCTACAACCACACCAACGCCCAAGAGCTTGTAGCCGCCGCCCAAAAAATCACGGTTACAGTCACGTTACAGTCACCAAAAAGCAAGGCTGAAAAAATACCCGCAAAAAGTTCAGAAAACAAATAAAAATACCCCAGAATCATCAGATTCCAGGGCATTTTTGGTGACCCGCCGGGGATTCGAACCCCGGACCCACTGCTTAAAAGGCAGTTGCTCTGCCAACTGAGCTAGCG